>CANCIL010000076.1 GCA_947378095.1 Betaproteobacteria bacterium | reverse complement strand
TGGCAGACATGTTTTGGCAGTAGCGGGAACGCATGGCAAGACAACTACCTCTGCGATGCTTACTTGGATTTTAGAATTCAATGGCTATAAGCCTGGGTATTTAATTGGTGGAGTGCCGTTGAATTTCACGGTGTCAGCCCGTTTAGGTGGGAGCCAATATTTTGTAATCGAGGCAGATGAATACGACACTGCTTTTTTTGATAAGCGCAGCAAGTTTGTGCACTATAGGCCGCGCACCGCTTTATTAAATAATTTGGAATTTGATCATGCCGATATTTTTGCTGATCTAGCGGCTATTGAAACTCAGTTTCACCATTTAGTTCGAACCGTTCCGAGTGATGGCCTGTTAGTGGTGAACGGCGAAGAGCCTGCCTTAGCAAGCGTGATTACTCGGGGCTCTTGGGCGCCTGTAGAGCGCTTCGGTTATGAGTCTAATAATGAGTGGTCATTCATTTCTCAAGAGAGCGATGGATTTATTGTGCGTAAATCTGGCAAAGAGGTGGCTACTGTGAAGTGGGCTACAGATTCTGGAGTGATGGGTCGACATAATCAACTCAATGCTCTTGCGGCAATTGCCTCAGCAAATCACATCGGCATTTCACCAGCGGATGCGGCACGCGCTTTGGCTGAGTTTAAAAACGTCAAACGACGTCTTGAAACCATTGGTATTGCAAATGAGATTACCGTCTATGACGATTTTGCCCATCATCCAACTGCGATTACAACAACTGTGGATGGTTTGCGTCGTCGCGTTGGCAAAGCCCGTATCTTAGCGGTACTAGAGCCTCGCTCCAATACGATGAAGCTGGGCGTGATGAAAGCGCAGCTTCCTGGTAGCTTAGAACAGGCTGATCAAGTTTTTGCCTATGGTGCTACTGCTGGTAAGGAGTCTTTGGGCTGGGACTTGGTCCAAGTGCTATCTCCACTTAATACAACAGAGCAGGGCAAGGCGCACGCTTTTGATGATCTAGATGCCTTAGTGAATGCCCTTGCAAAAGAGGCAAAGCCTGGCGATCATATTCTGGTGATGAGTAACGGTGGGTTTGGTGGCGTACACCAAAAGATATTAAAAGCGATTAGCGCTTAATCGGCACAATCAAAGTAAATCAAAATACAGAGAGTTAACAATGGGCGACAGATTAAAAAATAAGGTAGCAATCATTACAGGCGCAGCAAAAGGAATTGGTTTATCTACGGCGCAGTGCTTTGCCGCAGAAGGTGCAATCGTGATCATGGCTGATATGAATCTAGAGTCTGCAAAGGGTGCTGCTGCGCACATTCCGGGTGCTGAGGCCTATGCCATGAATGTGACCGATCGGGCCAGCATTCAGGCGGTGGTAGATCAAGTGATGCAAAAACATAGCCGTATCGATATTTTGATTAATAACGCTGGTATTACGCAAGATGCCCGCTTGGTAAAGATGACAGAGGCGCAATTTGATGCGGTAATTGATGTCAATCTCAAGGGCGTATTTAATTGCACGCAGTTAATTGTTCCCCATATGTTGGAAGCCAAATCAGGGGCGATTGTCAATGCATCTAGTGTTGTTGGTATCTACGGTAATTTTGGTCAAACGAATTACTCGGCTACTAAATTTGGCGTAATTGGTTTTACCAAGACTTGGGCTCGCGAGCTCGGCCCTAAAGGTATTCGGGTGAATGCGATTTGTCCTGGATTTATTGCTACTGAGATGGTTAAAGCGATGCCAGAAAATATTTTGCAGGATATCGAGAAACGCAGTTGGCTTGGGCGTCTAGGCACTCCCGAGGAAATAGCGAATGTGTATTTATTTCTGGCTAGCAATGAGGCGAGCTTTATCAACGGGGTTGCTTTAGAGGTTAGCGGCGGAATCTCTCTCTAAGTATGAATCTTTTATACGAAGAAGGCGGCGACATTAAGCTTGCCACAGTGCAAGCTGCATCAGGCTCGGGTGATACTGAGTCTTGGCAAGCCACCAGTCTTTCGGGTAAAAAGATTAAGCTCAAAGCCAAGGAAGTTTGGCTACGCTTTGAAAAGCCTGAAGCTCAAGCCGTCATGGATGAGGCCACTGTTTTATCAAAAGATATCGATTTGCAGTTACTCTGGGATTGCGCACCAGAGGAAGAGTTTGGTTTGGTTGATGTTTCACAAGAGTATTTTGGTGAGCAAGCCACCATTCCTCAGCAAGTCTCCTTAGGAATTGCTTTGCAGGGAGCCCCAGTATTTTTTCGTCGCAAAGGGCGCGGGCGCTTTCAGAGGGCGCCGCTTGAGCAGTTGCAAGCTGGCTTAGCAGCATTAGAGCGCAAGCAAAAAGAGTTGGAGCAGCAGTCTGCTTGGCAGCAAGAGCTAGTGGCTGGTACTTTCCCAGTAACACTTCAGTCTTCTGCCTCGCAGTTATTATTTTCACCAGATAAAAATACTGCGGCATACAAAGCCTTGATGGCTGCTTGTACACAGACAGGCGAGTCGCCTGCACAGCTCATGATTCGTTGCGGAGCAATTGATTCTCCCCTGGCGTATCACCAAGGCATGTTTCTCAAGGCACATTTTCCTAATGGAGCTGCGCATAGTCAAAGCATCGCTATTGACCAAACCACTTATGCTGCTGCTATTGCGGAGCTTCCTCTTGCGGATGTGAAAGCTTTCTCGATTGATGACGCTGGAACTACGGAAATTGACGATGCCTTATCGGTAACAGAGCTCGTTGATGGAGGTCATCGCATTGGCATCCATATTGCTGCACCTGGTTTGGTGATTGCTAAAGATGATTCCATGGATCAGGTGGCGCGCAGTCGGATGTCGACGGTCTATTTTCCAGGTGACAAAATTACGATGTTGCCTGACTCTGTCATTGAGCAATTTTCTTTAGATGAAGGCGCCTCAAGACCTGCCTTATCTATCTATGTTGATATCGATGCGCACGGCGTTGCAAATAGAGACTCGCTACAAATGCGTGCCGAGATGGTACCCATGGTTGCGAATTTGCGCCTAGAAGACATTGAGCATCTCGTTAGCGAGGAAAGCTTGGCTGATGAATCTGCTACTTATCCTTATCGCAAAGAGCTTTCTATTTTATGGAAGGCTGCTCAGCTTCTCCATGCTGGCCGCCAAGAAAAACGGGTTGCTAATGGTCTTCGCGCAGAGCAGTTAGGACTGATTGACCCCAATGCCTTAGCAAGAGATTTTCATTTCCAGATCCAGGATGTGAATGGAGTAGCGCGCGTAGAGATTGTGCCGCGTCAGCGCGGATCTATTCTCGATACGATTGTTGCTGAATGGATGATTTTCTGTAACAGTGCTTCCGGTCAGCTCTTGGCTGATCATGGTTTGCCAGGCCTATTTAGAACCCAAAAAGGTTGGGGCCCTTTGCGCACGCGTATGCAAACTACCCCAGGCCCACATGAAGGCTTAGGCCTAGATTATTACGCGTGGTGCACATCGCCACTGCGCCGTTATTCTGATTTGGTAAATCAATGGCAGCTCATTGCCTTAGCTAAGCATGGCGTGACTGCAAAGATGGTTGCGCCTTTTCCGCCGCGCGATGCTAGTTTGATGGGTATTGCAGCAGATTTTGAGTCTTGCTATCAAACCTATGCTGAATACCAAGACCGATTAGAAAAGTACTGGTGTCTGCGTTGGGCTACTCAAGATGGCGAGTCTAAGAATGTACATGTGCGTCATTTAAAAGAAGGCATGTCTCGACTGGAGTTGGTCCCCTTGCATCTCCCTGTTCCAGAGCTGGCAAGCCATCCGCGCATGACTCGCGCCGAGGTGGTACTGGCAGATATCGACTTATTGCAGTTGAGCGCCGCCGTTAGGGTGCTGGAGATCGAGGCTAAGACTGAAGTGCCGGAAGTGAGTGCGCAAGAAGATGGTAGCGCAGACTAAATTGGCAGAATTCGTGATGCCTGAAAGGTTAAGCAAAGCAATGCTTTATCTTCAGACCACTTGGCGACGTCATCCATTTCGCTTGGCGCTTTGCATCTCGCTTGTAATTCATATTATTTTTTTATCGGTACGCTGGGGATTTGGTGAGATTGAGAATCGTCGCCTCAATACTCCTCTCAGTGTTGTCTTAGTCAATGCTAGTAATAAAACACCCCCTAAGGAAGCCAATAAATTAGCGCAGGCGGATTTACAGGGCGGTGGCAAAACGGAAAATCAAGATGCAACTGCTTTGCATCGTGCTCGCTTGGGTGCGGAGGCTCGCCTTGAGGTTTTGGAGAAACAGCAAAAGCAAATGTTGGCAAAGTTGACCGAGGAGCGACTTCGTTCAGGTGGACGTAAGAGTGGGGATGATCAAAAAATGACCCCCCAACTGAATTCTCTGGAAGCAGAGCTCGCTAAACGTTTGCAGGCAGATGGACGCGAACCACGCCGTAAGGTCTTAACGGGCACCAATGCCAAAGCAGTGACTTTTGCGCACTATTACGATGCAATGCGTCAGAAGATCGAAGCTTATGGAAGTGCATTTTTTCCGCGCGCCAATGGCCGTCCTTTGTACGGTAGTCTAGTGATTGTCGTCAGCGTGGATGCCCAGGGACGAATTACTACGAATGCTCAAGGTAAGGATGGGCTATCGATCGGTCGCGGCTCTGGTAATCCTGAGTTAGATCGACAGGCGATTGCTATCGTGCGAGCTTCTGCCCCCTTTGGACCATTTCCGTCTGAAATGCGTAATCAGATTGATGTACTGGATTGGGTTTCTACCTTTGAGTTTGCACGTGATGGTGCTGATCGTCTGGAGTTACGACATTAATTTTGAAAAATACTTCATAAATTCGCTTATTCTGTAGTCATCATGAATTTACCTAAGCCAGCCGATCTGCATACTGACCCCAGTTTATTTGCTGGGGTGGATGTGTACGCTGTTGCCGGCAATCCAATCGTTCATAGTAAGTCACCTGTAATCCACCAAAGCTTTGCAGAACAGGCTCAGCAAAAAATGCACTACGGTCGATTACAGCCTGACATCAATTCATTTGCGGTGGCTGCAAAATCCTTTTTTACAGCTGGTGGTAAAGGTATGAATGTCACTGTGCCATTTAAACTCGATGCACAAGCTTTTGCAGATGTATTAAGTTCGCGCGCTCAGTTGGCGGGAGCCGTTAATACCCTGTGGATTAAAGGCGGCAAGGTTTATGGTGACAACACTGATGGTGCTGGTCTAGTGCGTGATTTATTGGCACAAGGTATTGCCATTCACCAATCCAGAATCTTGCTCTTGGGGGCAGGCGGTGCAGCCCGTGGTGTTATTGGCCCATTACTAGAGCAATCGCCAAAGTGTTTGGTGATTGCCAATCGGTCTCATGCAAAAGCACAAGAGCTAGTGAAGTTGCTTGCTGATCTTGCAGTCTCCAAAGAGGTTTCTCTTGAGTCTAGGACCTTGGCTGAACTCGAAGATGCTGCAAAAACACCATATCCATTTGATTTGGTCATTAATGCTACCGCTGCCGGTTTAAGTGATACATCTCCTTTAAGCACTCAGGCGGTGGCTAATATTTTTGTGCCAAGTTCTTTTGCATACGATATGGTCTACGGAAAATCTACCGCCTTTATGCAGCAAGCTTTGCAAAAAGGCGCAAGGGTTAGCGACGGCTTAGGAATGCTAGTAGAGCAAGCTGCGGATGCTTTTTTATTATGGCGCGGCGAAACTTTAGCCACGGCGATTGATCCACGCGCAGTGTTAGCCAAACTTCGTAGTTAATTGACCTATTTAGCTTAATTTTTTGATGCGTTGGCTCACTTATTTAGTTAAATGCCTGCTTTGTGGTTTTGTAGCAATGCAGCTCTACTTTGCGATACAGATCGCCTTATGGCTCGTCATTAATCCTTCAAGCACTGCGTTTCAGAGGGCAGAGCGTTGGCGCTTGTGTTCGTGGCATTGGTCTTGCTCTGTCTATTCTGAGTGGACACCTTACGATAAGATTTCTAATAATCTCAAACGGGCTGTATTAGTTAGTGAGGACGATATCTTTTTCCAGCACCAAGGCTTTCGCTTTGAAGATATGAAAAAAGCTTGGGAAAAGAATCAGCAAAAAGCGCAGATGGGAAGTAGTTCTAAGACAGCTTTGCGTGGCGGCTCAACCATTACTCAGCAGTTAGCCAAAAATCTCTTTCTTTCTTCAGAGCAAAATTATTTTCGCAAAGGACAAGAATTCATTATTGCAGGGCTTTTGGAGTTAACTCTCTCAAAGCAGAGGTTATTTGAGATTTATCTCAACTCTGTGGAGTGGGGAGAGGGTATTTTTGGAATAGGATCTGCTGCTCATTATTATTTTGAAAGAACTCCGGCTACATTAGACCGAGATCAAGCTGCAGCATTAGGTTCCGCATTGCCCGCGCCGAAGTGTTTTGATAAACCTCAGTATTGTCGTAAGGCTAATATTCACTTTCCTACTCGCCAAGAATTCATCTTAGGAAATATGGATCGCGTTGCTTTGGCTCCTTATCCAGCACCTAAAAGTAGTAAATAAATAGATCAATAATTTATGGGCGCCAGCTTATTTGGCGGCTGCAGCCCTGAGGGCATCACGCGTGCTTTGCGCTACATCTCTTGCGGCTTGAGCAAAATCACTACCAGCGCTTGCATACAAAATCGCTCTTGACGAGTTGATGATCATTCCAGTGCCAGGCGCATTTGGAATGCGACCTGCTTTAATGGTTGCATCAATGTCACCACCTTGAGCGCCAATACCCGGAATCAGCAAGGGCATGTCGCCAACAATGGCGCGCACCTTGGCAATTTCTTCGGGAAAGGTGGCGCCGACTACGAGACTAATCTGACCAGAGCTATTCCACTTCTGTGCCGCTAGTTTAGCTACATGTAAATAGAGGGGTTCGCCTGAACTTATATTCAGAAATTGCAAATCTGAGCCACCAGGGTTGGATGTACGGCAAAGCACAATGACCCCTTTACCAGCGTACTTGAGGTAGGGTTCAATAGTGTCAAAGCCCATGTAGGGGTTCACGGTGACTGCATCTGCCCCATAGCGTTCAAAAGCCTCTAGGGCGTAATGATCCGCTGTGCTGCCAATATCTCCCCGCTTGGAATCCAGGATGACGGGAATATGGGGATGCTTATCCTTCAGGTGCCTAATGAGCTTTTCTAATTGAGCCTCAGCCCTCTGTGAGGCAAAGTATGCAAACTGGGGTTTAAATGCACACACTAAATCCGCGGTTGCATCAGCAATTTCTCGGCAGAACTCAAATATCCCCTCAGGCTTGCCTTGGAAGGATGCGGGGAGGCGCTTGGGATCGGGGTCAAAACCAACACACAGCATGCTGCCTTGGGAAGCCCATGCAGACTGGAGTTGCTGGTTAAAGGTATTTGAGCGAGAGTTCATTGGATTTGGCTTATTTTAGTGAAACTGTCATGTTGTATAGGATAAACTAGCGCACATTCCTTAGGAGTTCACCATGATCAACTTGTTCGTCCTGCAAAATGGCCGCCTCTCTCAAGAGCAAGTCGAAGATCGCAATGAATTGTTGCAATACGCTAATCCTATCTGGATCGACGTCGTTGATCCAGAGGAAGAGGAACTTATTTGGATTAAAGAGGCATTTGGGGTACTTTTGCCTGAGTTAGATGACTTGGGCGACCTAGAAGCCTCAGCTCGATATTTTGAGGCCGACGATGGCCATCTCCATATTCGTACTGATTTCTTATTGGATGAAGAAGAAACTTCTCGCAACGTACGAGTTGCTTTTGTCCTGACCAAACAAGTGTTGTTCTCGATTCACGATGAAGATTTGCCAGTGTTCCGCTTAGTTCGGCTGCGTGCGCGCTTGCGCCCTGGCTCAGTGAGCAATGCAAAAGATGTATTGCTTGATCTGTACTCCACTGATGCTGAGTATTCTGCTGATGCTTTGGAAGAAGTTTATGAAAACTTAGAGCAAGCGGGCAAGAGAGTGCTATCTGACAGCATTAATGATGCTGATGCTGCAGAGGTTTTAGAGACGATTGCGAAAGAAGAGGATACCAACGGACGCATTCGTCGTAATGTGATGGATACCCGCAGAGCCTTATCTTTTCTGATGCGCAGCAAGTTATTGTCCGATGAGCAGCAAGAAGAGGCGCGTCAAATTTTGCGCGATATTGATTCTTTAGAAAACCATACTGCATTCTTGTTCGATAAGATTAACTTCTTAATGGATGCAACGGTCGGTTTCATTAACTTGAACCAATCGAAGATTATCAAGATCTTCTCGGTGGTATCGGTTGCCTTAATGCCTCCTACTTTGTTGGCAAGTGTTTGGGGTATGAACTACAAACATATGCCAGAGCTAGATGCTACTTGGGGTTATCCAATGGCAATTGGCGCGATGATTATTTCAGCTGTTATTCCGCTAGGCTACTTCTATAGCAAAGGCTGGATGAAGTAATTAGTTGTTCAGGAGTTGAAGTAAGCCAGCCAACGCATATTCAGTTGCCTGTTGCCTTATTGTTTGTCTATCACCGCTAAAGAATTTGGTTTGACAGGTAGTGACATACCCGCCCGTATCGTTTGGTATGGCCCATCCAAAGCAAACTGTGCCCACGGGCTTTTCTGCTGTACCTCCAGTTGGACCAGCAATTCCAGTAATCGAAACGCCGATATTGGCGCCTGCATTGCGCTGTGCCCCTTGTGCCATAGCCTTAGCCACTGGCTCGCTCACCGCTCCATAAGACTCAATCAACTCTGCTGGAACCCCTAAGCACTCTGTTTTAGCTTGGTTGCTATAGGTGATATAGCCGCGCTCGAACCACTCGCTAGATCCTGATAATTCTGTCAGAGTGGCACAAACCAGGCCGCCCGTGCAAGATTCAGCGAGTGCCAGTTTCCAGCCTCTAGCAAGCAAAAGTGGGGCAAGTGTTTTGGCGTGATCAATCGATTTCATAGTGGAATGATTTTTTGGATCAAGGCAATCGTTAGGAGTGTGAAAAAGGCTGCAGCAAGATCATCCACCATGATGCCAAACCCACGCCAAATGATTTGTAGCATGCTTGATGATTCGTCATTGTTGCTCTCTAGATTTTTAAAGTAACGATCAATCATT
>CANCIL010000075.1 GCA_947378095.1 Betaproteobacteria bacterium | reverse complement strand
GTTGCATGATCTTCGCCAACACTTAGTTGGTGCGAATCAGGCTGGGCTGCCTGAGGCTACAATTTTGTCAACTTGCAACCGTACCGAAGTCTACTGTGCTGCGAATGATGCTAGCGCTGCCGGGCTTTTGCATGAAGCCACTTTTGATTGGCTAGCCAAAACCCAACAACTTGCGCCAAGCAGTCTGCAACCCCACATTTACTCTCTTCCTCAATCCGATGCAGTGCGTCATGCCTTTAGAGTAGCCTGCGGCTTAGATTCAATGGTGATTGGTGAAACCCAAATCTTGGGGCAAATGAAAGATGCTGTTCGCACCGCCAATGATGCAGGTGTACTCGGCACTTATCTCAATCAACTTTTTCAGAAAACATTTGCTGTTGCTAAAGAAGTACGTGGTTCAACTGAAATTGGCGCGCATTCTATTTCCATGGCAGCTGCATCTGTGCGCCTATCAGAGCGCATCTTTGAAAAGATTTCTGATCAGCGAGTGTTGTTTATTGGTGCGGGCGACATGATTACTTTGTGCGCAACCCATTTTGTTGCTCGCAAGCCTAAAAATGTTGCTATCGCTAATCGCACAATTGAACGTGGTCAAGAATTAGCAGACTCGATATCCGCGGAAGATGTTCAGGCTGAGTCCTTCAGGCTGTCTGAGCTTCCTGGGCGTCTTCATGAATTTGACATCATCGTATCGAGTACCGCTTCCTCTCTGCCTATTATTGGCTTAGGCATGGTTGAAAGCGCCTTAAAACAACGGCGCCATAAGCCAATGGTCATGATTGACTTGGCAGTTCCTCGTGACATTGAGCCTGAGATATCTAGGCTAGATGACGTCTATCTTTATACCGTCGATGATCTTGGTGTGATGATTCAAACGGGAGTCAATTTACGTCAAGCCGCTGTAAGTCAAGCCGAGGCGATTATTGAAGATCGCGTTGGCAACTTTATGCACTGGATGCATACTCGCAATGCAGTGCCTATCATTCAAGATATTCAACAACAAGGCGAACGTTTAAGACAGCTTGAACTTGAACGCGCCATGAAACGCCTGATGCGCGGCGATGATCCTCAAGAGGTTCTCAACGCGATGGCTCAAGGTCTAACCAATAAATTCTTACATGGTTCGCTGCATGCACTCCAGCACTCTAACGGCGCAGAGCGAGATGCCCTAGTGAAGTTGCTACCTAAATTATTCGCCACACATTCCAAGCCAGAAGACCATTAGATGAAGCCCAGCATGCGGGCTAAGCTAGATCATCTAGACACGCGCTTAGCCGAACTCAACTCCCTTTTAACCTCTGAAGAAGCAACCAAAGATATGGATGCTTATCGGAAACTCACGCGCGAGCATTCGGATATCGCCACGGTTGTAGAGCAATTTGGTCTGTATAAGCAGGCCGAATCAGATGCCCAAGCCGCAGAAGAGATGCGTAAAGATCCGGAGATGAAGGACTTTGCTGATGAGGAGCAAAAGCAAGCCCAAGCAACCATGGAAGAGCTAGAGGGAACATTACAAAAGCTCCTGTTGCCCAAGGATGAAAACGATGAGCGAAACGTTTTCTTAGAAATTCGTGCTGGTACTGGCGGAGATGAGAGTGCACTGTTTGCTGGTGACTTGTTACGTATGTACACCCGCTTTGCTGAACGCCAAGGCTGGAAAGTGGAAGTCGTTAGTGCTGCTGAATCTGACTTAGGTGGATACAAAGAAGTCGTACTCCGCCTGGTTGGGCAGGCGGTGTATTCTCGACTCAAATTTGAGTCTGGTGGACATCGCGTGCAACGGGTTCCCCAAACCGAAACTCAAGGTCGTATCCATACTTCAGCATGCACTGTGGCAGTCATGCCTGAAGCGGATGAATTAGAGGCCGTCAAAATTAATCCGGCAGAACTGCGCATTGATACCTTCCGCGCCTCTGGTGCAGGTGGTCAGCACATTAATAAAACCGATTCTGCAGTGCGCATTACCCACCTACCTACTGGCACCGTCGTAGAGTGTCAGGACGATAGAAGTCAGCACCGCAACCGCGAACAAGCAATGAAAGTCTTGGTATCCCGCATCATGGATGCACGTGAGCGTGAAAAGCATCAACTGGAGGCGCAAACTCGTAAATCATTAATTGGCTCTGGTGATCGTAGTGATCGTATTCGTACTTACAACTTTCCACAGGGACGCATCACGGATCACCGCATTAATCTCACGCTCTACAAAATTGATGCCATGATGGATGGTGATATCGATGATCTTTGCAATGCTCTAGCTTCCGAACATCAAGCTGAATTACTCGCCGCCCTAGGCGATAGCTAAGAAACCATGAGTACTAATTTGTCATTGCGCGAACTGTTGCGCAGCTCTACCCTTCCTCAAAGTGAGGCACGCTTACTGCTAGCTCATGTCCTAGAGAATCACTATCAACTACCTCGATCGGCATTGCTCTCTCGCGATGAGATGGAGCTCAGTGCAAATGCCCTCGCAGACTGGAAGCTACTAGAAACCAAGCGTCTCAATGGCGAACCGATTGCCTATCTCGTGGGTAAAAAGGGTTTTCACAATATTGAATTACAGGTAGCGCCCGGGGTATTAATTCCGCGCCCAGAGACTGAGTTACTGGTTGAAATTGGGCTTCGTGAGATCACACGATTAGGCGGCAAAGCCCAATTATTGGATTTGGGTACTGGCTCTGGCGCAATTGCCCTCGCCATTGCCAGTGCCGCACCAAACTCTCAGATTCTTGCAACGGATCAATCTCCAGAAGCATTAGTAATAGCTAGATCAAATACGAAATATTTAAACCTAGAATCTCAGGTGCAATTTATACAAGGCAGTTGGTATGAGGCCATTGGTAAAGACGCCACTTTTGACCTTATTTTGAGCAATCCCCCTTATATAGAAAAAAGCGATCCCCACTTAAAACAAGGCGATCTACGCTTTGAGCCTATCAACGCATTAACTGATCAAGCCGATGGCCTAAGCTGTTTAATTGCCATCATCTCCGGGGCCAAACTTCACTTAAATCCAAAAGGGCTGATTGCGGTCGAACACGGATTTGATCAGTCAGATGACGTCGTCGAGCTGATGAGGTCTGCAGGACTGGGGGATATTCAAACGCATCTTGATTTAGCGGGTCACCGCCGGGTAGTCTCTGGAAGAAAATAAGGTATTTGAATAACCCTTTTTGGGATAAAGTCTTAAAATTAAGCAAGCGCAGATTTACACAGGCGCGTTTACAGAAATACTGCTCTTCTAGAAAGAATTTATGGATACACAAGCTCAAATTAAAGAAATCGTGACAAGCCATCCCGTGGTCTTGTTTATGAAAGGTACTGCTCAATTTCCACAATGTGGATTTTCAGGAAATGCCATCAACATCCTGCGCGCGAGTGGCGTTGAGAAGTTACATACCGTTAACGTATTAGAAGATGAAGGTATTCGCCAAGGCATCAAACAGTTTTCAAATTGGCCAACGATTCCTCAGCTCTACATCAACGGTGAATTTATTGGTGGCTCTGACATCATGACTGAAATGTTTCAATCTGGTGAATTGCAAAAGATAGTACAAGCCTAATTTTGTATTGCCTTCGTGACATTTGATTTAAGCTCTCTACTGCTATTTGGCCTACCATTTGGTTTATGTGTAGGCCTTTTAGTTTATGTACTGAATTTACGTTCAGCCTTAGCCCGTTCTGAATTACAAGCCCAAACAGAATCTGCGCTAGCTATCGCACTGCGCACGGAGCGCGATCAAGCAGTGCAAAATGCTATTCGTCTAGAAGCTGAATTAGATTCTGAGCGCAAGCAAGGACTAGGCAGAATCGAATCACTGAATGAGGCTAAAGAGGCCTTAACAAATCAGTTCAAGAATCTGGCTAATGAGATTTTGGAAGATAAATCTAAGCGCTTTAGCGAGCAGAATGCCGCTAGTTTAGATGCCATTCTTAAACCACTCCAAACTAAACTCACTGAGTTCAAAGATCAGGTGAATGCTTCTTACGGCAATGAAGCTCGTGAGCGCTTTGCCCTTCGCAGTGAAATTGAACGTTTAGCCAATTTGAACTTGAAGATGTCAGATGAGACTCGCTCTTTGACACAAGCTTTAAAAGGGGATTCTAAAGTTCAAGGTAATTGGGGTGAACTGGTCCTTGAGTCTATTTTGGAGTCTTCTGGTCTACGTAAAGGTGAAGAATACCTAGTACAAGACAGCCATACTCAAACAGATGGCTCTCGTCTGCAGCCTGACGTTGTGGTGAAACTTCCAGAAGGTAGAAGCCTAGTAGTCGACAGCAAAGTATCGATTACTGCGTACGCACGGCATGCTGAAGCCACTGATCCAGCGGCTGCGGAGCTGGAGCTGGCTGCGCATATCCAGTCTTTGCGCCAGCATATTCAAGGCCTCTCTGGAAAGAACTACAGCTCCTTATATGGCATTGGTTCGGTAGATTTTGTGTTGATGTTCGTGCCAATTGAACCCGCCTTTTTATTAGCACTCAAAACCGCGCCCAATCTCTATCAAGAGGCACTAGCAAAGAATATTGTTCTGGTTTGCCCAAGCACCTTAATGGCTACCTTGCGAACAGTTGCGCACTTATGGAGACAAGATCATCAGAATCGCAACGCTTTAGAAATTGCTAAACAATGCGGCAATCTCTATGACAAGTTTGTTGGCTTTGTGGATGACCTTGAGAAGCTGGGACAACGCCTAGATCAAGCGCAAACTAGTTACCACGATGCATTCAATAAACTGAAGAGCGGTAAAGGTAACCTCATTCGCTCTGCTGAGAAAGTTCGTGAGCTTGGAGTGAAACCTAGCAAGAATCTCTCTCCACCCTTAATCGAATCCGCTGCAGATCCTGAATAAGTCTTCCGCTTTTTAAGAGAAACAAAAACCCCGCTTAGCTTTAACTAGGCGGGGTTTTATTTAAAGCGTATTACTAAACTACTACTAACTTATCAAAGTTAATTAAGCAGATTTACGGCCACGTGATGCAGGTGTAGCAGCTTTCTTAACTTGAGCGATCTGACCTTGAACAGCGTCGATTGCTTGGTCAGCAGTTTTTTCTGCAGTTGCAAAAGCTTCTTTGCTAGCAGCACGAAACTGCTCGAAACCTTGCAATGCGCTACCGTATGCAGTTTTGAAAGAAGATACAAACACATCAGAACCAGCAGGTGCGTTAGCAGCCACAGTGTTGATCCAATCTTGGAAACCATCTTGCAATTGGTCAATGCTTGCGTCAACTACATTTGCAAATTCTTTATTGCCATCACGCAATACTTTAGTTACTTTCTTTTGATAAGCAGCAGCTTGGCTACCAGCAGCTTGCAATGCGTCAGCGCTCAACATTTCAGTAACTTGTTTTGGGTCTTTAGCAGTCAAAACTTGTTGAATACCGTCTTGAGCATTTACCAATGCATCTTTAGAGGCAGCGTAGTTCAATTCAGCCAATTTCTGAGCATTTTCCAAAGCAGCTTCGCTTAAAGAAAATGAAGTCTCGAGGCCCTTGCTGTTAATTTGGGACAATTTAGCGGTGATTTGTTCTTGGTTCATGTATTTCTCCAGTAATTAAGTGGTACAACTAATCAATTAAGTGCATTTAAGGAGAATTCATTTACCTTAAATATTGCACTGCACCATGAAACTTTAACTGAAGCAATATGACAAAGCAAGAACTTTTTGCTGCTACGCAACAAATATTTACTAATAAAGCATTAAATTGAATAAAATCAATCACTTAGAATCGAATAATTCCAGCCCCTCCTACCGAAAAGTAGCTATTGCAGCCTGTTTTGGCACTTTTTTAGAGTGGTATGACTTCCTTACCTTTGCCACCTTAGCGGTTGTTTTTGGTCCCTTATTCTTTCCCTCAAGCGACCCCAATGCCGGCCTTCTAGCGAGCTTAGCGACATTTGGCGTTGGAATGGTAGTGCGGCCTATTGGAGCGGCTATTTTTGGCTCTATGGGCGATCGTATCGGCCGCAAGCCCGTCTTCATGATTACGATTGCGCTCATGGGCCTGGCAACCGTCAGCGTGGGCTTTTTACCCAGCTATGCCCAAATTGGTATTTGGGCACCCATCCTGTTGGTAGGGCTACGTTTAATGCAAGGGCTATCCGCTGGCGGGGAAATCGGCGGGAGCGCAGTCTATTTAACAGAGCATGCTGGTGATCAATATCGAGGTTTTAAAACGAGCTTCTTGCAATTGATGGGGCCGCTGGGTATTTTATTTTCTACTTTGCAAATTGCCCTATTGCGTTATTACCTGAGCGATGAAGAATTTCTTTCTTGGGGATGGCGTGTGCCATTTTGGATTTCGATTGTGCTTTTGCTCATCGCCTTTAAGGCGCGGATGGCTTTAGAAGAGACCCCCGTCTTTCTGGAGCTCAATAAAAATAGTGTCAAAGTAAAAAATCCTTTGCTCAATAATTTCAAGGATGCTCATACACGCAAGCGTATGTTCTTACTGTTCTTCTGCATTTCTGCAGGTGGCGCAGTACTCTTCTTTTCGGTCCAGGTATATACGGCAATCTTTCTGAAAACCTCAGTCAAACTAGCGCCACAGGTAGTAGACCAACTTAGCATCTATGCAACTCTAGCCTTATTTCCATTAACGCTTTTTGCTGGATGGCTCTCTGACAAGATTGGACGAAAACCCGTTGTCGTAAGTGGACTTTTTTTGGGAGCAATCTGTATTCATCCTGCCTATCAATTGCTTCAACAATTTGGACAAGCAAACAACCTAGGCATGATTGCTCTACTACTAACGATTCTTTCGCTAGCACTAGCTTTAGTAGTTGGGCCACAAACAGCACTACTGGCTGAACTCTTTCCGGCGAAGACCAGAAACTCTGCCGCAACATTTCCACACAATTTAGCTGCTGGATGGATTGGAGGCCTATTACCATTCATCGTTACGTGGCTGAACCAAAGGTGGGAAAGTGATGTGGCTGGCTTATGGTATCCAACCCTTTTCTTGACCAGCGGCGCAATAGTTGCCCTGCTCTATTTGCCAGAAACCCATAAAACCAATTTACATCACTAGATCAATCTCATGCTTAAGAACGCTCTATTCACAAGCCTGCTATTTTTTTCAGGCCATGGATATGCACAAGCCAATTCGCAATCAGTTGAATTAGCCAAAGTAGTTCCCATTGCCGATGTTCATATGCATACCTATCAACAAAACCCGCGTCCTGCAAAATGGTGGCATGAAATGATGGATGCTAATGGCGTTAAATGGGGTGGAGCAGTTGGCGATTACCGGGAGGATGTACAAGCCGAACTAGGCGACAGATATATTCCCGCAGTGGGTCAACCCGAATTCTTTAAGGTATTTTTTAAAGAAGGTAGAAGTGGATTAACTAATCCTGAAAATGAAGCCTTTAAAGATCTATACCTTCGCTCAGAAAAACTATTTGCAGAAGGAAAAATCAAGGGTTTTGGTGAATTTCATACTGATAATCATTCAAGTGGGCCACCAAGAATTCGGCGTAGTATCAGAACAGATAATCCCGCAATGCGAAAGTTTTATGAGATAGCCAATCGGTACGGCGGCTTTGTTCAAATCCATGCGGAGTTTGATGGCGATTTTGAAAAAGATATTTTAAGTTTGTCTGCTGATTACCCGAAGACAACTACAGTACTTTCCCACTGCCTAAGCAGCAAGGATGCCGATAAAGTTGCGATCATACTCAGTAAGCGTAACAACATCGTTTGTGAGCTATCCAGCTTGGGTGCTGTTCATGTCAATCGACTCAATATACCGAGATCGCCCCATGCTTTTGATTCTGGTGGCCTCTACAGCAACTGGATAAAGTTTATTGAAGCATACCCAGATCAAGTATTGCTAGGCTCAGACCCCTGTTGTGGAATTGATGCATCCTATTCTGAAATTATTAGCGAGTTAAGAACGAGCGTTTTGCCCTACCTCAAACCCGAAACAATTGAAAAAGTTGCCCATAAAAATGCTGTGCGCATCTTTTCACTTAAACAATAATTAGCATTCTAGTCAACAGCATAGGCTACCCCTCAAGGAAGAATTTTCATGAAAAAAGTTGCGATTGTTTTAAGTATTCAATTTTTATTCGGGGTAGCAACTGCACAGGATATAGCGACGGTAAATCCTGAAAGACATTCAGGAGGTCTTGCTAAATTACCAAATAACAAGGTTTTTCCGCCTAGCCAAAATCCTATTCCACTGGAACCCAAGGCACTCACACAATCGGACAGAGAAATTGCCAGTATCGCAAATCAAATTATTGATTTGAATGCAACAACGGCCCTTCTACTTATTGATAATGGGAAGATCGTTTTTGAAAAATATAAGGCCCCAGCAACACCTGAAAGTCCATTATTTTCTCAATCCATGAGTAAAAGCCTTACCGCCTACACTATTGGCAACTTGCTTTGCGGAGGAAAAATCAAATCCTTAGATGATAAGGCTGAGACTTATGCACCAGAACTCAAAGGAACCGTATTTGGAGAGTCAAGCATCAAAGATCTCCTCACAATGAGCAGTGGTGCAAAGGATGCAATCACATCTGGACAAACTTATATTGGCGAATGGCAAGACATAGCCTTTAAGGGGGTGACGACCTCTAGCATCATGAAAAAATATGGTGAGAGGGATACTACCTTCTTTGGCAAACCTCTTACTGGAGGATCGGAATTTAGATATAAGGCTGTTGATACTTATGCGCTAGAGCATGTTGGAGAAAGTGCTGGGGGGTTTTTGGCTACTTTCGAAAAAACGATATGGAAAGATGGTCGCACTCAAGGCAAAGGTTTTTGGATGATTGATAGCGAGAATCATGCTCAATCTGCCTCGGGCACAAGTTTTACTGCTAAAGATTGGGCTAGATTGGCTATGTACTCCCTTAATCAACTCAAACGCGGCAGCCCTTGCATGCAAAACTTTATGAAGGAAGCGACCTCTACACAACTACCGAATTCCAGCAGAAGAGTAGGTAAAGCATTTGATGGCTATGGTTATCAAACCTGGATAGCAAACTTTGGTGGCAAAAAAAGTTATTGGTGGATAGGCTATGGCGGACAACGGGTAGGCATAGACCCAGAGTCGGAAAAAATTCTGGTTTTAACTAGCTACAAAGAAGACTACATGGACTCAGTTTATAAATTATTCTCCGCTTGGCAAAAGAGTAACTAATACATTCTTTGAACCAAAGGAAAAAGGCTTCTAAGTTGATTAACCTAGAAGCCTTTTGATTTTGGTGCCCCTTGTCCGACTCGAACAGACCACCTACTGATTACAAATCAGTTGCTCTACCAGATGAGCTAAAGGGGCAATGACAATATTTTAGCCTATTTCACAATC
>CANCIL010000074.1 GCA_947378095.1 Betaproteobacteria bacterium | reverse complement strand
CACGATCCTTTAGGAACAAAAACTACGGGTTTTGTTAGGTTTGCCGACATTCTAAACAAATGCTAATTAAGGACTGGAAATCCAGCATCTGTTATAAGCTGGCTGGCTTTTTCAGGGGATAGCGATGTTTCCAAAGTCACTGTCTGGGTGGCTAAGTCAGCCTGAACCTTAGCCTGAGGATCCTGAGATTGAACTGCTCTGGTAACGGCATTAATACAGCCCCCACAAGTCATTCCAGATACTTTTAGACTTAACATGGCAACCCCTTGGTATTGAAATTGTTTCGCATGAAGTAGATTATCTTCTATATGAGCACCCCAAAAGACGGCAATCCCGAACTATTTACTCTGGATATTGGTGGCATGACCTGTGCCTCTTGCGTAGGCCGAGTTGAGAAGGCCCTCGGTAAGCTTCCTGGAATTGAGGCGGTAATCGTCAATCTAGCCACAGAGCAGGCCAGAATTCGATTTAATGCTGGTAGCGAGACTCAGATCGAGGACGTCATCGCTCAAGTACAAAAAACAGGTTATGAGGCCAAATTGAGTCAGCCGCATGGACCGCAGCCAGTTGCTAGTAATAAACAGTTTTGGGGCTCCGATGGTCTTGGTCGCGTTTTACTGGGTTTTGCCCTGTCAGCGCCACTCTTTCTACCAATGTTCCTCATGCCTTTTGGAATTCATTGGGCTCTCTCTCCTAAATGGCAGCTCTTACTTGCTACGCCTGTTCAATTCTTTTTAGGATGGCGTTTTTATCGAGCCGGCTTTAAATCCCTGATGTCAGGTGTTGGCAATATGGACCTATTGGTAGCCTTAGGCACTAGTGCTGCTTATGGCTTGAGTTTGTATCAGATGTGGGTCTCTCCACATGCCAGTCATGAACTTTACTTCGAAGGTTCAGCAGTCATCATTTGCATGGTATTGCTTGGCAAGTGGCTTGAAGCGCGTGCTAAACAACAAACCAGTGAAGCTATTCGAGCGCTACAAAAACTTTGGCCAGAACATGCCAAGGTTTTAGATCCTCACATCATCGTTACCGAAGCATCGCCACTAGATCAATATCGCGCCCTCCCTTTAGAGCAGGTATTTCCTAAGGACCGTGTATTGGTTTTACCTGGCGAGCGCATTCCAGTCGATGGCTTGATCCTATTAGGCAAAAGTCATATAGACGAATCATTACTGACCGGAGAAAGCAAAGCTGTCAAAAAGCAAGTTGGGGATTTGCTCATCGGTGGCTCACTCAATGGCGAAGGTGTGCTTGTCGTTGAAGCACAAGCAGTGGGAGTAGAGAGCGTCCTATCTAAAATCATTTCTCTTGTAGAAGACGCGCAAACACAAAAGGCGCCGATACAAAAGTTAGTGGATCAAGTAAGCGCTATTTTTGTTCCCAGCGTTATCCTCATTGCACTCATTACCGGAATAGCCAATTGGTATTATTTGGATTCCGCATCCATCGCCATCTTACGTGCAGTATCCGTATTGGTGATTGCTTGTCCTTGTGCGTTAGGCTTAGCAACACCAGCCGCCATCATGGCAGGTACGGGTGTTGCAGCACGTTTTGGCATCCTCATCAAAGATCCTCAGGTTTTAGAGCAAGCCCATCGACTCAACCTTGTAGCCTTTGATAAGACCGGCACCCTCACTATTGGTAAACCCCGATTACTCACGCTCATACCTTTTGAGACGACTATCAGTCCTGATGACATCCTCGCTAGCGCCGCAGGTTTGCAATTAGGCAGCGAGCATCCATTAGCAAAAGCTTTACTAGATGCAGCAAAAGATCAGCAGATCAATCCGATTCCTCCCTCTGCCAGCAAAGCCTTAGCAGGCATTGGTATTGAAGGAAAACCAAATAATGGACTGTGGGCAAATCAAACTTTATGTTTGCAAAGTGTTGCATCGCTGCAGGCCAGCTCACATATTGCTGATATTTTAGAAAAGGCTCAGCCTTGTTTTGAGGCGGGTCAAACCGTTTCTGTCCTTATGAGAGTCGATCCCACACCATCACCACTTGCCATATTTGGCTTTGGAGATGAACTGAAGGTAGGCGCTAAAGCGGCGATTGATGCACTTCATAAATTACATATTCGTACCGTCATGCTGTCCGGTGATAACCAAGCAGCCGCATCGCGCGTTGGAAAAATTCTTGGGGTTGATGAGGTCTTTGCACAAATTCTGCCTGGTGATAAAGCCAAGATAATTCGTGATCTACAGGATGCTAAAACAGACGGGCAGCGTCATTGGGTAGCCATGGTAGGTGATGGTGTAAATGATGCGCCCGCGCTAGCTGCTGCCGATGTCGGTATGGCGATGTCTACTGGTACTGATGTGGCGATGCAAGCTGCTGGCATTACCCTCATGCGAGGTGATCCTGAGCTGGTTGCAGATGCAATTGATATCTCCAAGAAAACTTGGAGCAAAATTCGTCAAAATTTATTTTGGGCTTTCGCCTTCAATACTACTGGCATTCCATTGGCAGCACTAGGATTTCTGTCACCTATGCTGGCGGGGAGTGCAATGGCTCTTTCAAGCTTTTGCGTTCTCAGTAATGCGCTTTTACTAAAACGTTGGCGCCCTTCTAAAAGCTAAGCTTCACTTTTGGGGTTTACGGATTAATTCAATATCACCATAGAAAGCTTTAGTTTCTGATTTGGTATTGTCAGTATCAGTCAATAAGGCAAGCCCAATGACCTCTCCAGGGGCTTCACCATAGGCCTCTCGAAAGTCTGAAGCAAGATCACGCTGATGGACGTGCCATTGACCCAAATTATCCCAACCTGAATCCACCACAATCATTTTGATCCGAGAGGTATGAGGGTTATCCAAAATCGCATTCACCGGAGATTTGCCAGACCAGATATACATTAGTGTTGCATAAGGTAATTCTTGACCGCTAATTAAATTAGCCATTTCAAAAGTCATTTTTTCTTTAAGCGTCAGTTTGGATTTATTACCATCAAAGGCTACCAAAATTCGGAGTGGTGCATCGTCATGAACGCGCTCAGTATTGTCGGCTGAAAATATTGGAGAGATTGCCTTCCATTCCCACTTCAACCATAAGTTTTGTGCCGCTCTCGGTTTTAATTTCACTGCCAAACCAGAGGCTGAGGTTTTTGAGTTTGCACTGAGTACAGTTCTACCTTGATAGTTTTCGAGGCGATAAACCGTGTTCTTTTTGTTAGGCGCAATGCGATAAAAATGCCAGCCCCCTGGCATACCTTCTCGAGCAGTCTGGGATGAGAACTTAGGTAGCTCGTCTTGAGTCGGAACTTGATCCATATTGACGGCTTGACCATACTCATCTTGAACCGAGCCACCACCAAATCCCGCACACCCAGTGAGCGCTGCAACTATAAAAATAAGAGGGAACAAGGATCGATTGAGATACATCAGGGAATTGTCCCAAAGAATTGACTAAGTGCGTCTAAAATCCACTTTATGCGCCATCAATCACCCTCCACTTGGGCCGCTATTGGCATTTGCCTCGCCGCTTTGGTGCATTTCGCACTTGGCTTCGCTATCGAATTTTCTGTAGATGAGGCCCATTACGCCTTGTATGCCCAACATCTTGCGTGGAGCTATTTTGATCATCCCCCTCTCGTTGGTTGGATTCAATGGCCCTTGGTTGCGCTGACCTCTTCAGAGGGACTCATCCGTATCATTCCAGAATTACTTTGGGTAATCGCGTGCATTCTGGTTTACCAGGTCACTCTAGAGTTGCATCACCTCATACAAAGTCGCAACACGGACTCCCTCCTTACAGCCTTACCTTCTGCAAACTTGTGTGGCCTATTGGCAGTACTTGCCATCATTGCTGCGCCGATGCCCCATATATTGGCTATTGGCTTACTGCCAGATACCATCCTGGCGCCACTTAGCCTAGGAATTCTTTGGATGGGATTACGGTGGTTACGGCCTCAACCCTATAGCGTGGGAGAGTGGCTCATCTTGGGCGCCTTGCTTGGCCTTGCAGGCCTCAGTAAATATACCGCTGCCTTTACTGCTGTAGCGCTATTGTCTGTCTTTCTGAGTTCACCCCAAAAACCTTGGATCACTCAGATCGGTTTTTGGTTGGCCGCCTTCATTGCATTGATCTTCATCAGCCCAGTGCTCTATTGGAACTGGGCAAATGACTGGATTTCATTTAAATATCAAATTGCGCATGGTGGCGGTGGAGCATGGCTCTGGCGCGGCGTTGGTGCATTTCTTGTACTTCAGTTAGTTGTATTTGGACCTTTGCTGATTTTGGGTGCCTCCCAATTTATTCTGAACTTTGTTCGTACCGGAAAAGCTTCCTTATTTGCTTTATTGGGATTCTTTTTTATTCCATTTTTTATTTTTGCAACGCTATCAGGTGGAGGTGGCTTACCGCACTGGACAACACCAGCATGGTTTTGTTTAGCGCCCTTTGCCGGCATTGGACTTGCAAAAGCTTGGTCATCAGGTCATCGCCAACTTATCCGTATTTTATTTTTTGTTCAGATAGCGCTGTGCTTGGTTGGATTTGCTTATGTGCTCTCAGGCGGCATCCAATCCCCTGCAATCAGATCTAACCCGATAGCTGACCTATACGGCTGGAAAGCTGCTGGCGCAAAAGCAGCTGAACTAGCTCGAGGAACAAACGCCCATGGAATAGCAGTTCAAAACTGGACTCTAGGTAGCAGGGCTGCTTGGTATGCAAAGCCTATCCCCGTGTTTGTTTTAGACCAGCGCCAAGACCAATTTGATCTGTGGTTTGGAAAACTCCCAAAGGGCGCAAATCTCATACTGGTGAACTGGTCAGGCATGCCTTTTACAGCGCCTATTGGGCCCAAGCAAGCCTTTGAAGCCTGCCAACCCTTAGACAGCCTAGAAATTAGGCATTTTGGGCAAAATTTATCCAAATTTGACTTTAGTCTTTGTAGCAACTGGCAAGACGGTGGTTTGGCAGACTAATTCACCAAATTCAAGGGCTTATACGCGCTAGGCATTATCCTTATGCCTATGAGCTTACATTCAGAGTCAACCCCAAAACCCCCTTCTGGGTGGAAATCAGTCCTCAAACGCGCTTGGCCCACTATTCGGATTTTGCTGTCCATTGGCCTTTTATGGAAAGCAACCAGCGGAATTGATTGGCACGCCATTTTTGAATCTGAAATTCAGATGGAGCCTTGGTGGTTTTTAGCTGCCCTTCTCAGCGCAACTACCGCCTGTCTTTGTGGCGGACTTCGTTGGGCTTTCCTCATGCGCAAATCGGGATTTCAAGGGCGCCTCAGAAATTACATCCTGCTTTACTTTACTGGAGCACTAGTAAACCAAGGCTTGCCTAGTACTTTGGGGGGTGATAGCTATCGCGCTATTACCGCCACTCACTTAGATAAGTCTGGCTCTTTAAGAGCCAAAAAAGATTTAGATGAAGAGTTGCACCATTCAGTCGATCTCGAACATGCCACTCCACGCTTACGTTTAAGTTTTGCAATGGTCCTAGTGGATCGCCTACTTGGTTTAGCGGGCAATAATTTACTTGGCGGTATTGGTTTAATCATTGGCGGCGCAACCCTGGCGGCATGGGGTCAAGATTTAGGCTACCTCGTCACAGGGCTTATGATTGCTGCAGGCCTGATCATTGCATTGTGCCTTGCCATCACACCGACATTTAATTTGCTCAAAAAAATTCTTGAGCGTTTCCAGATGAGTAATGCGCTCCCTGGAATCAAGATTGCTTTTTCTTGGCCGTATAACGTAGCGCAAGCAAGCTACGCTATTGCGATTCACTGCCTCCTGATCTTCACCTTCTTCTGCTGCCTCAGAGCCTATGGCGTTGTTGCACCGATTGCAGGATTAATGATTGGCTTACCCGCTTTAAGTTTGTTGTTGATGCTTCCTATTAGCATTTCTGGTTGGGGCTTGCGTGAGGCGACGCTCTCCTCGGTCTTAGCATTGTGGGGCGTGAATCAATCTATTACTGTTTTAGCTTCTATCAGTTTTGGTGCTATCACAGTGATCTCTGTATTGCCTGGCGCATACTTTTTACTAAAACGTAAATAATCTTTAAAGCAAAAATATGGCAATTAGCGTCAATACAATGCGGGCGATAGATCACTGGGTTGGAGTGCCTTTATGTGCCCTCATCAGCCCACTGGTAGCGCTAGTCGATGGCATTAAAAATGTCTTCACTGGCGATACACAAAAACCAAAGAAGTTACTCTTTATTGAATTATCAGAGATGGGTAGCGCTATCTTGGTTGATCCAGCAATGCGTAATGCACAAGCACGAGGAGCTGAGCTCTACTTTTTAATTTTTAAAAGTAATCGCGCCAGCTTGACTCTATTAAATACGGTTAAGTCAGAAAATATTTTTACCATTGACTCCTCTAGCATTGGCGGATTAATTAAAGATACCCTCAGCTTTTTAGTATTGGCACGACGTCATCGCATTGATACCGTGATTGACCTAGAGTTGTTCTCTCGCTTTACCGCCCTTCTGACTGGACTTTGCGGAGCTCGGCGCCGTGTGGGTTATCACATCTTTCATGGTGAGGGCCTGTGGCGTGGCTTCATGCTCACACGTAAGGTGCATTACAACCCGCATATTCACATTACTAAAAACTTTTTGTCTTTGATTCATGCGGCATTTGCAACAGAAATTGAAGTGCCATTTAGCAAAATTCAAATTCCAGATTCTGAAGTACGTCTGGAGCAAGCAGTCATAAATCCAAGCGCACTGGATGCAGTACGTCATCGTATTGAGAAACTAGCCAAAGATGCCGACATTGCCTTTACCTCCGGAAAAGAACGGCTAATCCTCATTAATCCCAATGCAAGCGATTTATTACCGCAAAGACGTTGGGCTCAACAGCGCTTCTCCGAACTCATTCAAGCTATTCATCAGCGCTATCCGCAAGATTTAATTTTGATCACCGGCTCACCTGCTGAAATGAATTATGTTGAGAAGGTACGCTCAGTTGCGAATGTTAAAAATGCGCTGAATTTTGCAGGGCAAGTGAGCTTTGCGGAATTACCTCCCCTCTATACCCTATCCGATGTTATGGTGACCAATGATTCTGGACCAGGACATTTTTCTGCAGTGACACCACTCAGAACCGTTGTTCTCTTTGGCCCTGAAACTCCAGCCTTGTATGGCTCTGTCGGCAACTCGATCGCTATCACCGCCAACCTCGCTTGCTCTCCCTGCGTGAGTGCTGCCAACCATCGCAAGACCCCTTGCCAAGACAATGTCTGCATGCAAGCCATTACAGTTGCCCAAGTCATGGATAAAGTAAGTCATCAACTAGAAGCTGCTGACAAAGCCAAGGGCCGTTAAGCGGGATGGGCAAAAAAGCAATTCCGACACTGGTTTGGCTTATTCCACTACTGCCGATTGCTCTTGCTTGCGCCATCTACTTTGGCGAAGTCCAAAGTAGTAGCTTTATTTTCATTAATGGCTTTACTCAACTTCTTCCTGATACTTTCTGGGCGTGGCTCACTTTTTTTGGTAATGGCTGGGGTATTTTTGCCATGGCCTTTCCACTGCTGCTACTTGCGCCACGATTATTAACATCCGGGATCATTGCCGGCGCTATTGCGGCAATAGCCAGCACCTCCTTAAAATCTTTTTTCGATTTACCAAGACCAGCTGGCATCCTGGTTGATGGTAGCTTTTACCGAATTGGAGAACCCTTACTCAATAGAGCCTTCCCTTCTGGCCATACGCTGACTGCTTTTGCTATTGCTACTGCCATTTACTTTTCGATTGATGTCGATAAACGCCGACCAATGCTGCTGATCTTTGTATTCGCTTGCCTGATTGGCCTTTCTAGGAGCGCAGTTGGGGCACACTGGCTTACCGATGTTTTTGCTGGTGCGGGTGTAGGTATGTGGTGCGGACTATTGGGAGCCGTTTTTGTTCGGCGCATTTCTGATGCCCAGCTAGCTCCCAAAAAAATTTGGCCGCGCCTCATTGCAATTGCTGGAGCCCTTTCCATCTACGTGCATTTCACCCAAATTATGGATTTAGAGCTGAATATTCCATTGCAATATGCATCGATTGCCATCATTGGCCTTACTTTGATATTTTTCATCAAAGCTCAATTCATTAAGACAAAATAAATTTATGTTCAGCTACCGACATGCATTTCATGCAGGCAGTCATGCTGACATCTTGAAGCACTTAACCCTGCTTCATTTAGTTGAGTACCTTCAAGAAAAGCCAGGCGCCCTGACTATTGTGGACACCCACGCAGGTGCCGGAATTTACAACCTGGAAGATGGGTTTGCTAAAGTCAGCAATGAGGCAGAAGGTGGTATTTTTCGTTTGCAAAAATACATTGAATCTTCTACTAAATCAGATGCGCCCCTTGCTGAATCTATTAAAAAATATCTGGAGTGCATCCAAGCTGAAAATGCTGATGCGAATCTATCTGTTTATCCTGGGTCCCCTTTTATTCTGGCTCGCCTACTGCGTCCGCAAGATCGCCTTAAGTTATTTGAATTACACCCCAAAGAGATTGATATCCTGCGCCATAACATTCAACAACTTCCAGAAGCAAAGCAAATTGATGTGTATGCGGAGGATAGCTTTGCCAGACTCAAGGGATTGCTTCCACCCCCAAGTCGACGTGGCTTGGTCCTGATAGATCCTTCATATGAAGATAAACAAGACTATCGCTATTTAGAGACTGCTCTAGAAGAGGCATTACAACGATTTGCTACAGGCTGCTATGCAGTGTGGTATCCGATCATCTCAAGGAGAGAGTCGTCTGCCCTCCCCGATCGCATGAAGAAAATTGCAGCTGCGGATCATCGCTCTTGGCTGCATACTGAACTACGAGTTGAAAATGCGCCTGGAGAACGTCGCCTACAAGCAAGTGGGATGTTTGTGATTAACCCCCCATGGACACTCGAAAAACATTTGTCTGAAGCCTTGCCAATCTTAGTAAAGGCCTTGGGTCTTAATGATGGTGCAAAGTTTTTACTAAAAAGCTTTGAGGCTTAAGCAAACTCTTAGTTTGCAAGATCGATCATCACTTCATTACGCCGCATAAAAGGCAAAGACCAGGGTGGGTTGTAACGAGCGAACTTCGGTACTCCAACTCCTTGAAGATTTTTGGTTTTCATCCACTGCTCTAGCTCTAAGGTTTTATCAGCAACCTTCTGTGAATTATAAAAACCAGAGAACTGAATAACCGCCCTCTTTACGGCGGGCACTTGCCTCAACTGTACTTTTGAATTCAAAGGCTTAGGTAAAGTTTCTAGAGTGTATTCAGAGGGCATCACAAATGACACAGTCCATTGACTGCCATTAGGTTCAATATTAACCGGCGCTGTCATTGCGATCTTCGCGCTTTTGACCCCCTGCTCCTCTATTGCAACTGGGACAGTCATCGCAATTTTTTCACTGACTTGGTTTTGGCCAAAAATATAGGCCGCGATGAGGCGAAACCCCTGATTCGACGCATCATCTAAGTCACCGTCCACTTTGACTTCAGCCAGAATCATTGGGGCATATTGCCTTACTTCAAATGGCTCTGTTTTTTCAATAACAGAATACTTAGGTTCTTCTATGGCCATGGCCGCTCCAACAAATAGTTGCGCAAGGAAAAGAAGTGGAAAAACAAGGCGCTTGATCATGTTTTTTCTCACCTGAATTTTTACCACTGCGCTTGAAGCGTAAAACGCTCAGGGCTATATGTCAGACTGGCTTTAACGCCAACTGGCAAAGTTAATTTATCGGCCTGATGCCCAAAAGGTAAGTCAGTCAAAATAGGAATTGAATTAGGCAAGCGCTT
>CANCIL010000073.1 GCA_947378095.1 Betaproteobacteria bacterium | reverse complement strand
TGCGCAATGGTTGCTCTAAATAGCTGCGTATCTTGCGGTGCATAGCCCACCATACGACGCAGCTCAATTGGATCTAGCTGACGAATATCAACGTTATCAATCAAGATGGCACCAGCTTGGGGCTGATACATGCCCAATAGCAATTTCAGAAGAGTCGACTTACCCCCACCATTAGGACCACTGATGGCAATCAATTCACCAGGATTAATTTTGAACTCCACACCAATCAAAGCTGGGTCTACATTTAGTGAATATCTAAAGGAAACGCGGGCAAATTCAACGCGACCCTCAAGACCACGTGCCACGAGTGATGAAGCTGATTCTTGACGCTCGCCTTTAATTTTCATCAAGCCATCAATCTGTCTTGTTGCAGATCTCACGCGCTCAATGCGGTTCATATTGACGAACACGGTTTGAATTGGAGTGAGAACACGCCACATCAACATCATGGATGCAATCAAGGCACCTGAAGATACAGCCTGCGTAAAGACTGCTGGCACAGTAGCCGAGACAATAATTAATGCCGCCAACATCATGACAAAGTATGAAATACCTACCAACAAAGAAGAGAGTTGTTCTGCTTTATAAGAAGCCATCGTTGCTGATGCAGAAATCTCGCGGAAACGCTCTAGCCATAAGCGCTGTGCCCCACATTCGCGCACAATACGCATCTTGCCAACCATCTCCACCAAAAACTCACTGCGTTTAGTTGAGGCCTTACTTACCGCGGCAACACGATCATGAGTTGGGCCAGAGAAAATCCAATATAAGAGTGCATAGACCGACGCCATGATCGCAAATACTAATAATGCAATTGGATTAATGATTGACAAAGCAATCAATAGAACCAATGTAGCTGGAGATTCAAGCAAAGTAGACGCTAGGGGTCCAGTAAATAAATCACGGATAGCCTCAAAACTTTGCAAACGTGCAGTCTGTGAACCTACTGAAGCACGCTCGGTATAAGCAGGTGGCATTTGGAATACTTGCTGCAAGATTGTGGCGCCGAATAAATATTCGATACGGCCGGCGATATAAGCCAAAATTCTGGCACGATGGCGCATAAAGAAATAACACGCACTCAAGGCAATTGCTGCGCCTAATGCAAGATAGGCCAGCGTATCTTTAGCGCCTGATGGAATCACAGTGCTGTAAACCACCATCATGAACAGTGGACCAGCCATAATCACCAATCCAGAAATCAATGCAGAGAGTGTTGCTTGACCGATTAGCGGAGAAAAACGTCTAAGTACCCGCGCTACCCAAGAGCTTCCCTCGGGAATCTTGTACTCTGCTACCTCATAAAAATACGCATGACCCATAATGCTGAGATTTGGCTCGAGCCTTACCTCGCCAGCTTCGTTAATAGCAACGCGCATTTGCTGACCCACCCTACCCATCGCAATAAATGCAGACGAGCCATCTGGCACAAATAAGCATGGCAAGGCTCTTGTATCGAGCTCGCCTAAAGAACAATGCACTTCTGCAACCTTGTACCCAAGTTGAGCCATAGCATTATGAAAGCTTGGCAAATCTAAACTATCTGCAAAATATGGCAAAGACTCTGCAACGTCACGAGCCGATCCACGAGCATTCATGAGTTTAAGGAGCAAAGTAAGGCAGCCAGACAAGTCAGTTTGCTCTTTGAAGTTGCTACTTACTGTCTCATGAGTTCTTTCCCAGCGCTTAGTATCGATATGGCCTTTTTTCAAGGTCGATTCAAAGTACTCACCATTTGGAATAGCTTTGTAGGTTAATGCTTGTCCAGAGGAGCCCACCATTCCTGCAACGGCTGTATCAGGATTGCTAGCATTCGAGGCATCTCTCAAAGAGATTATCTTGCCGGGCTCAGCCTCTGTTAATTTGCCATCTTGCAAATACAGAGTACGGGCTGCTAAACGGGAGTAAGAAGGCCTCTGAGATACCATCACTAAAGTGACTTTGCCACGTACAGACTCAATAAACTTCAAGAACAAGGCATCGCCCTCTGAGTCAATGGTCGAAGTAGGATCATCAAATAAAATGATGCTGGGTTGATTCGATAGCGCACGCACAATCGCAATACGCTGACGGTAACCCGGTGGCAATGAATCTGTTGCCATATCGCCGACTTGTGAATCCCAGCCTCTAGGCATCTTAGAAACAAATTCGCCCAATCCCAATGATTGGGCGGTTTGCAAGGCACGCTCAACACGGTCAGCGTCATAGACGCTGGCGTTATCGAGCAATGATCCCTCAAACATCATTGTCTTTTGCGGCAAGTAGGCTACAGATTCAGTAAGTTCATTTAAACCGTACTCTTGAACATCCTTGCCGTTAATCAACACTTGACCAGAACTTGGTGACAAAACACCAGCCATCAACTGTAAAAGTGTGCTGCGACCCACTCCACTCTCACCACCAATAGCGATACATTCACCAGCGGCGACTTTTAATGAAAGATTAGTAAAGATCTCAGTTTGGCTGCCTGGAAAACGATAGGAAACATTTTTTAACTCAAGCTCTAAAGCCTTTAATGGGCGATCAGCATCTTTTTTAAGGTCTACGTCTTGAGCAGGCTCCTCTTTCAAGCCAGGTTGATCTAGAGATTTTGCTAAACCATCACGCAATACTTCATCTTGCTGGTACTTGGCCCACATGCCACCTAAACGTTGCAATGGTGCCAATGAACGCATACCGAGCAAAATGCAAGCAGCTAGTTCACCATTCGTTAGGCGATGATTAATGACTAACCAGGCGCCCAAGGCTACGACCAACATTGTCATCAGCGGAGAGAAAATATTGCCAATACCAGATGACATATCTAATGCGTATGCAACTCGGGACATGATACGAGCACAGTTTTCTTGTAATCGCTCATAGCGTCTTAACATCAATGACTCCATCGTCATTGATTTAAGGGTATGCACATTATTCAGAGTTTCATTTAAGAAATTACCTCTTCGCAAATCTGCAGTCTTTTGTTCACGAATCAATTCAGGATCTTCGCGACCGTTTTTCCATGTGATATAGACAAAGATGGAATAGCCGAAGATTAATAAAAGACCAACCCATGGGCTGATGATGAAAACAATCAAAATGTATAACAGTGTGAATGGCAAATCCATTAACTGTTGGAAGGTTTGGCCAGAATAATGGTATTTGAGCGTCGAAATCGACTTAAAACTCTCCATCACAGTGCCCGTACCCTTGCGCTCAAATTCATGTAGCGGCTCAGCCAAGGATTTCTCTACCAAAGCCATCATGGCTTTGTGTTCAAAACGTGCCGAGATCCAGGCTGTTGTATAGGAGCGAGCTACCCGCACAATGGATTCAATCGCAATTGCTAAAAAGACTGCGAATGCAAATAGGCTTAAGGTATCTAACGATTGATGCGGCAAAATACGATCGTACAACTGCAGCATCAGCAATGGGAATGCAAGTGCCAGCACATTAATAACGATGCTGGAAGTAATGATAGTTGTCTTTTCGTCCTTAAATGGCGAGAGCATGCCAATCGCTCTTTGTGTGCCACTTTCATTGCGTATCTGATGTATGCGATCACGCAGAACCAACATCTCAGCCTTAAATTCTTCCCACTCTTTTAAGAAGCGCTGAACAATCTGGTTCCAGTGGAGCTTGCCATCAGCCATTAATTGCTGAGGCTGGGCAGCTTGCATGGTTTTTTGAGCTCGATCTTTTAAAGAGTCAGGATGAAGCTGACCACCTTCACGCTTGAGGTGATGAAAACGCTTAAGAACTTTCTCCCAGAGATATTCGAGATCAGAGCGAACAACTGAATAAAGCGCTACCGCTGCACGTTCCGTAAACTCCCAGCAAATTCCAGCGACATAAAGCGCCTTCATTGCAAACTGCTTCAATAATTCCGGTGTCCTCTTGGCAATAGGATATAACTTTGGCAATGTCTGCTTTACCCAGCCGAGCACTTTCCCAGCAATATGAGTCATTGCAGCTAGAGTTGAACCAAGAATACTGAGACCTATCGAGCCAAACTGCTTCAGCTTTGTTAAAGTCGATTTGAGAAATGGATACAAATGGGGCGCAATTTTTTTGATCCCATCAAGAAATGCTCTAGCAATATTGGAAATAGCCTTAGCAATTAAGCCAAGAATATGTAGAACTCCGGCAGCAAGCTGCTTAAGCTTTGCCGATGCTTTTTCAAAGAATTGAGAAAGTTTTGACATATTTACTTACTCTCCAAGGCAGGAGTGGTTTGCGGTGTAACCGTGAAATCAGATGGACCCATTGGATTTGCTGGGTTCAAATCAAATCTGGAGAATGGAGGAGCTGCTGTATTGGCTTTGCTACCGCCCTGTTTTGGTGGAACATTTGCAGGTGGCTGCAAGGTATCTAGTGGCTTAGCTACCAAAGGCGTTTTACTGCCCTCATACATTGGTTGACCGGCAGCATTCACACCAATTGCAGGCTTTTTATCAAATGCAGAATCGACTTCTTTCGCATTTTCAGTCCAGCGTGCATCAGCCTTGGGAAGCTTACCTCCACCGAAGCAAGGGTTGTTGTCTAAAGTCAGACCCCCGCCAATAGCTTTGTAAAGGTTGACTGAAGCAACTAATTGATCATTTTTTGCAGCAATCGCTGAGTCTTCGGCAGCCAAAACAGTTCTTTGAATTTCATATAACTGGACATAGTCCATGCCGCCACGCTCAACTACTTTGGCACTCATCACTGCAAGGCGCTGAGCACGTAATCTGGAATCGTTTAATGCCTCATATTGCTTTGCTGTTAATGCCACGCCAGAAAGTCCATCTTCTACATCTCGCATTGCTGCTAGAACAGTATTGGCATAAGCCTCCAATAGCTCCACATTCTTGGCGCTAGCGACCTGAATCTCTGCACGGCGTTTGCCGCCATCAAAAATGTTTTGCACTAGATTGGAGGTAATGTTGTAGAACAAACTTTGTGGCATTGTTAGTTGTGATAACAAGAAACTTCCATAGCCAGCACCGCCTGTAATAGCAAATGACGGAAAGAGGTTGGCTCGCGCTGAATATAAATCAGCCTTTGCTGATTCAAGAGAAGCTTCTGCCCTGCGAATATCAGGACGGCGGCATAGTAAGTCTGATGGAAGGCCTGGTGCAACTACTGGAGCCTTCAAAGGCTCAACAGACCTTCCTTTGATTTTCAAAGTTGATGGCGTTCTACCAATCAACAAGGCTAAACGGTTAAATGCCCGCTCACGTTGTAACTTCAAACCAGTAACTAGGGCATCAGTATTAGTTTGTAAAATTAATTGTTGGGATAAATCAATGATCGTGGCATCACCAAGATCCACACGCCTAGCCATTCCCTTCCCAACTGCACGAATGGCTTCTAGATTTCGTTCACCCACTCCAATGCGCTCATCCAAAGAAACAACTTGGAAATACACGGTTGCCACATCTCCGACTAAGCTAAGAGCAACCGCTTGTCTGTTGTACTCGCTTGCCAGCGCTAAAGAGAATGCAGATTGTGTGTTGAAGCCCTTTTTACCCCACAAATCCACTTCATAGTTTGCCAAGATACCTGCTTGCCAAAGTGGTTGTGTACCCCACTGTGAGGTACTGGTTGCATAACCTGGTCCAGGCAATGGCGCTTGATTACCATACTTACCAGTTGCATCGATGGTGGGTGACTCAGCTGCTTTAACCACATCAGCCTGAGCACGGGTCTGCGCCACCCTAGCAATAGCAACTTTTAAATCGTAGTTGTTCGTTAGGGCAGTATCAACCAAGGAATTTAATTCATCGCTACCAAAATCCTGCCACCATAACTCAGTTGGTCGAGGCAGACTCTGTTCTACCGGCGCCTTAAAGGTATTTGGCATCCAGCGTACATACTCTGGTCCATCAGGGGCATCCCCCTCTTTTACGATTGGCGTAGTGCACCCAGATAAAGCCAAAGTAATACAGGCCAAATAGATTGGCAGGCGCTTTATTTGCACTCGAACTTCATGGTTTGATCGCTTATTTGCCACGGCTATAACTTTAGTTATCAGGAAGAAGTTCATTAAATCAAAATATGTCTTTTTTCCTATGGTATTAAGCGATTGATTTTGAAATTTATTTTTTAGTACTTATCTACTAAGTAAACTGGTCTCTTGATATCAAAACGCATTCCCCGAAATTGTTGATAATGAGAAATCGCTTAAATGAGTGCCTCATATGACTACCAATCCAATCGACAAAAAGATGATGCAGCACCTGCTAAAGATTGGGTCGTCCCTCAGCAGCGAAAAGGATATTGACCAGCTTTTGGAGAATATTCTCCAAACAGCCATGCAGGTAACGAATGCAGATGCCGGCACTCTATATAGAGTGGTGGATGAAAAGTTCTTAAAATTTGAGATCGTGCATACCAAAAGCAAGGGCGTTCACTTAGGCGGCAAAAGTGGTCATGAGATTAAGATACCGCCCCTCCCCTTATTTAATGAAAAAGGGGAGCCCGAACTAAACCGCATCGTGACTTATGCAGTTCATAAAGATGAAACTGTCAATATTGCTGATGCTTATAACGCCGAGGGCTTTGACTTTACCGGCACCCATAAATTTGATGCCGCTAATGGTTACCGTTCTGTCTCATTCCTAACAGTTCCAATGAAGAATCACGAGTCAGAAATCATTGGCGTTCTGCAACTCATTAATGCAACCGATCCCAATACTGGCAAAGTCATTCCCTTCACTGCGGAAAGCCAAGAGATTGTTGAAGCATTGAGTTCACAAGCAGCTGTAGCACTCACGAACCGAATGCTCATCTTGCATCTCGAAGAATTATTTGAATCTTTCATTGGTTTGATTAACCACGCGATTGACGATAAGTCTCCCTATACTGGCGGCCATTGCAATCGGGTCCCTGATCTCACCATGATGTTGGCTGATGCTGTCAATCGCTGTAATGCGGGACCTCTCAAGGAGTTCACCCTCAATGATGGTGATCGTCAAGAGCTTAAGATTGCTGGTTTATTGCATGACTGCGGAAAAATTACCACTCCTGTTCACGTAGTAGATAAGGCGACTAAGCTTGAAAAGATTTTTGATCGCATTAATTTGATTGAAATTCGGGCAGAAGTCGTATTGCGTGATATTCAACTCGCTTTAGCGCAAAAATTTATTTCTGAAGAAGAGGCAGAACAACGTCGCTCTCAACTGATTGATGATTACAACTTCTTAAGCCACTGCAACATCGGTGGTGAGTTTATGAAAGACCCAGATGTACAACGCGTGCATGACATTGCTAAGCGCTATATCTGGCAAGATGTTTCTGGCACTAATCATCCCTTCCTCAGCGACGAAGAAATCGGCAATCTCACGATTCGTGCGGGCACCCTGAATGATGCAGAACGCAAAATCATCAATCACCATATTGATCTCACCATCAGCATGCTAGAAAAACTCCCTTGGCCCAAGCATTTACGCAATGTCACCGAATACGCAGGCGGTCACCACGAGAAGATGGATGGCAAAGGCTACCCGAAGGGCTTAACCCGTGAGCAAATGTCTGTACCAGCACGATGCATGGGTATTGCTGATATTTTTGAGGCATTAACTGCTAAAGATCGTCCCTACAAGAAAGGTAAGACGCTCAGTGAGTCTCTGGAAATCCTTGGCAAGATGAAATTAGGACAACATGTAGACCCCGACCTCTTTGATATCTTCATCTGGGAAAAAGTCTATGAAGAATATGCCTTGAAGTTTTTAGATGAGAGCCAGATTGATGAGGTTGATGTTAGCAAGATCCCAGGCTACAACCCACCGCCGCCAGATTACCAATTTAGTCGGCAATAAATTCTAGTCAGTACTTAACTTCTCAATAGAGGCGCGTATTGCTGAAGCGCTTGATCTCAGCGACGGCTAATTGGGAGATATCTCTCAATTTTTCGTGCTTATCTTGATTGAGATCGATGATCGATTCAATCTGAGCATATGAAGATGCTACGAAGCGATCGCCATTCTCTTGGCTCTTTCTGAGAACACCAAACTCAATGCGGCTACGCTCATCGTTACTGAGTTTGCTGATGAGATCCTTGGTTGCCCAAATGCTGCCGTGTCTTGCAAAGTCACTCAGACGCGATGCCTGGTTAATCGTGTTACCTAATACGGCAAACTCAATATGGTTTGCCGACTGGAAACTTCCCAACCACTCTTGACCTTCATGTAAGCCAATATTAAGCTGCAGTTCAGTAAACCAATTTTTCTTGAGCTGCCATTCAGCGCTAATCTTACGCATCGCTTGGCGTAATTCGTCAGCACAAGCAACAGCATTAAATAAATAATTACTTTCAGCTTGTGGGAAGAAGTAGTACACCACTCCATCACCTACGTGCTTACCGTGAGTACCCGTGTATTTTCGCAATATCGGACCCATCGTCGCCCAGATCTGATTGACCAAAGCGAAATACTCATCTGGCGGTAATTCTGAACAAATACGAACGGAGTTCTGCAAGTCAGCCACCAAAACTGCTAAAGGCGTCATTACTGGCAAACGCTTACTCAGTAATGAGTGGATCACTTGATCACGACGAGCTAAGAAATTAACTAAGTCATCCCCTCGCTCCTCTGCAGGCGCATGGACTACCAAGATACCTTCACGGAAATACACCGCATAGACTCGGTAACAAACAATCTGACCGCGTGAATCTCTTTGAAAAAACTCGACTTCATTGACTGCTTGTTCTTGGGCTTGTTCTTCAGAAGAAAGGCCCTCTAATAAAGGCATAAGGTCTGGATCACTCTGCGCTACTAGCTTAGAGAGCGACTCGTAAGAAATACGTGAGCTAGCCAATTGCAATAACAAACCAACCAATGAGCGCTGATCTTCCATGGTTAGACATACTTCAGGTCTTGTCAGCAAGTTCAGTAAATTTCGATCGGTACTTTTAGATGGCGCCGTTGCAAAACCAAATACCGCTTTACGTGCTGGCTCATTAAACCAAGTGAGCTCAAAGTTGTAATTGAGCATGTAAGCAGGATGCGTCAGGGTATCAAGCGATAAGGAGAGATTGCCTAATGAATCTGAGAAAGGCTTGCTTGCAGTGTTCGTCGCGCGCGCTTGATTGGCCTGGTTAGATTTGCCAATCGGGCGCATTGCTGGACGAGAGCCTGCTGTCTCTAACTGTAGCTCTTGCACTTCCAATAAAGCATCGGTCTGAGCTAAGCGCTCAGCGACTTGAGCCATTGATAAGCCTTGGCCCTTCAAAATTTGGACAGCCTGCACTCTTTCTAATGCATCGTCCGGGAAGAAACCCAATACCCTAGCCCCACCCTCATCTGCGCTTGCGGATAAAGACTGCACAACCGGCTTAGGCAAAATGCCAAGCTGAATGTAGTTATTAAGGGTGGCACGTGATATTCCAGTTTGGTCTATCAATGCCTTGCTAGAGATCATTTATCTATCTGTCCAATGAAAAGTAATGGCCGGGAGATCATTTATACAGATATATAAGCGATTTAGACAGCCTTTTAGTGTATAAAAGTAGATAACTACTAGACAATTAGTTGTCTAAATCCAACAATAAATCGATTGATAATGCTGAAATATGTCTAAATTCAGAGATTAGACAGATAGATGCTAGATCAGGATATTTTTAAAGGCTTCTGGGCTTAAAGGCCTGCTGTATAGATAGCCTTGCGCAAAAGAACATCCCATCTCTCTGAGCATTTGAGCCTGCTGCTCTGTCTCCACCCCTTCGGCAATGGAACCTAGATTCAAGCCTTTTGCCATGGCAACCATCGCAGATACCAACGATGCATCAAGACTATCTGGCGCCAGGGTTTTAACAAAATGAGAATCAATCTTTAAGAAATCAAAGTTAAAGTTTTTCAAGGATGCAAGTGATGAGTAGCCTGTTCCAAAATCGTCCACGCTAAATTGACAACCCGCTTCTTGTAGCATCGATATTTTGTGCAATACCCTTTGAGACTGAATCAACATCATCCGCTCAGTAATTTCAAGAACAATCTTATTAGGAGAAATACCAAATTCTTTCATCCAATCAAGCCATTGAACCACAGAGTGATCGGTTGAATGAAACTGCGCAGCAGAAACGTTCACC
>CANCIL010000072.1 GCA_947378095.1 Betaproteobacteria bacterium | reverse complement strand
ATTATTTTGCAAATGCGTCATGAACAAGACTAGGTAAGCAGCTTCTTTGTTAGGAGCAATATTTGGGGGGTAATAACCGATCTCTGGCGCCAATGAATACATTGCGCTCGCATTAAAACCATTACCTCCTTTGGGCAGATAATTTGCTATCAAGGTATGAGCCTGAGAGTATTTAGCAATGTTGTACCAGAGTTCGTATGCTATTGATTGCCGGTAGGCCCACCAAGACTTTAGCTAAAGCCCAAGGGACTCCAAGAGCAGGCCTTCAGAGAAAACGAATAGAATTTCAAGGGCTTACACGGCTTGATTATCAGCGTATGCGGTTTTAAATTGATTAAACTTACACAAATTTAGAGCTTAGGGCTTATACCAATTAAGCTTATGGCTTTTAAGAAACGTAAATTGAAAGGCTTAATAATGCTTAGTATTTTTAGCAAGAAAGTAAAAGCGCTATTTGTATGCATCCTAGTTCTGGTCAGCGCAAATAGCTTTTCTCAGACTTCACCAAGTCCTGAGGCGCGTATAAAGGATCAAGGCATAACCTTACCCGACCCCGCTAAACCTGTTGGCAACTACGTTTCCAATGTAAGGGTTGGAAACCTCCTTTACTTAGCTGGGCAAGGTCCTGCCCCTACTTCACAATGGCGCGGCAAAGGAAAGGTAGGCAGAGATCTGACAACTGAAGAAGGCTATCAAGCAGCGCGTGATGCGTGCCTCAGAATCTTAGCAACTACGCGTGAAGCAATAGGTAGCCTTAATAAGGTAAAGCGAGTTATCAAAACCTTAGGAATGGTTAATTCTGATCCTGAATTTAAAGACCAGCCTAAGGTAATTAATGGGTGCTCTGACTTGATGACTGAGGTATTTGGCGAAACTAATGGTAAGGGTGCTCGATCAGCCATTGGAATAGCCGGCCTACCATTTGGTAATCCAGTAGAAGTAGAAATTATCCTAGAGATCGTTGATTAGAAAATTTAATTTTTTGTCTCTGTTGAGTCCAGCAGGGCTGAAATCGAAGCTAAAGGATTGTGAGAACAGAACTCTAAAGACAACTACGAGGATTCAAATAACTTCTAAGCAACCATGCCAATTGCCTCAACTTCAACAAAAAATCCATAGTGGAGTTCAGGCACTGGAACTACGGCACGGGCAGGCAATGACTGACCTGCCCACTCCTTATATATTTGATTGAAGCTTGGCCAATTGCTGATGCTGGTAATGTAAACACGCACCTGCACTAATTGTGTGACACCACTACCAGCCGCCTCAAGTGCTGCCTTCACATTTGACAATGCTTGACATGCCTGAGCCTCAAAGCTAGCCTGATTTAGCAACTCCCCTGAGGGAGTGATAGGTAGTTGACCACTCACAAATACAAAACCATTAGCAATAGTGGCATGGCTGTAATGCCCTCCTGGAGGGGCCATGGTGCTGGGATTGACTTGCTGTATTTCTTTAGACGTCTTGCTATTCAATTCAGTCTCCAATTTTTAAGGCTACCAGCCGTAGAAGCGCTGCCAAGTAGATCCTACTTCTGGCATGCCGCCCTTAGTTGTGACAACAGTATGGTACTCAGGAAACTGAGCGCCAGTAGCACAAGCATGGTTAGGCAGTATTCTCAATTGCGTTCCAATAGGAAGCTGAGTACTGATGTCCTCCTTAGATTCGAGGCTGCTACTGCTAATAATTCCATGTTCCTGGTTTGCACTACTAAGCTGGAAGTCATTGAGCAATACTCCATCTAGATTGCAGACTTGGCCGTAGCCATAGTCATGCTGTTGCTTTTGAGTTCCGCGATCGCGACTCATAGCCATCCAACCTGCGTCAACGATAGCCCAACCCTTTTCTTTCTGATGTCCTATCACCGTGGTAAGCACACTTAAGGCAATATCGTCCGGGGTACAGACACCCACATTAGCCATCACAAGATCAAAAAATACATATACTCCAGCACGCACTTCAGTGACCCCTTCAAGATTTCTAGCAGACAAGGCAGTGGGTGTAGAGCCAACGCTTACATTCTGACAAGGCAGGCCAGCTGCGCGCAAACGTGTAGCAGCCAATACGCACAGACTACGTTCTTGCTCGGCCATAGACTCAAGAGCTTCAGGTGTATTCAGGTCATAACTTGAACCAGCATGTGTCATTACTCCGCCTAGTGTGACCATGCCCTGATGCAAAATTCGACCAATCGCAAGCAGATCATCACTCTCAGGCTTCACGCCAGATCGATGTCCATCAGTGTCGACCTCTATCCATACCTCGAAAGGTATCTGATTTTGATTGGAGAACTCCGTGATGGCAGAAGCTGAATCCGCACTATCGGCAATGATCTTGAGAGCGCATCCTTTGTTAATAAGCGCAGCAGCCTGCTTCAGCTTAGGTGAAACCATACCTACCGCGTAAAGAATGTCTTTGATACCGGCAGCAAAAAATTGCTCAGCTTCTTTTAGCGTTGATACAGTGATACCTTTTGCACCGGCTGTAATCTGCTCTCGCGCCACCTCTATACATTTAGTGGTTTTCACATGTGGACGAAAGGAAACACCTAGTTCATTCATGCGCTGCTGCATACGCTGAACGTTACGCTGCATACGCGCAGAATCAATCAACGCAGCAGGAGTAGTGAGGTCTTGTAGGCGCATGAATTACTCTCTTTTAATTTAACTAACTACCATTTTAGGGTCTTACGTTAATACTAACGCTATTAAAGTAACACTCAAAAGATAAAACCCCCACCATTGCTGATGAGGGTTTGTTTTTCTGGTGGGCCCAGCAGGACTTGAACCTGGGACCAAAGGATTGTGAATAAATTATCTTGGCTTCTACCTAAACGCAAATGAATACTGATAAATAACTTTATGAAGCATAAAAACTCTGCGGCTATTGCAATGCCGTGTATTCATAGCAAAAAACAGAATACTTATCTTTCCAATCCCCAAAAGTACCCTCGCTACTTCGGCTAGATCCGCACCCAGAGAGACTATTTGCAGATACTGCAAAAAGAACCTCAAGGTGTTTTTCCATGATCTGAAGTTGACTACCATCAAAAGATAGGGTAGCAATATATTTTGTTTCCCCTTTTGGATACTTTAGCAATAGTTCTACGTGCCGCCCTTCTTGACGAAGAATGCTGATTGATCTCGGAGAGTTATATGAATTCCATCCTTGAGCTTCTTTTTCTTTACCCACATGCTTTGAGTGTTTTGGATTAGAGTTATATGGCGTCCCCATTGCAGTAGTAAAAACCTCCCCTTTCCATTCCTTAGGCAGAATAGGAATATTATGGGCAACTGGTGGAGGACTTGTACCAGCAATAAATTCATAACAAGATGCGCTATATTCATTTAGCCAGTGATCAAAAGCTCCATTCATCCCTCGACCAGTAGCGCAACCAGTCATTTTCTCTCCTGAAATAGTCCACAAACCTGAAGTATGCTGACTGATAACTTGAATCTGCTTGCCATCGGCTGAAAGCATGCCAATCCACTTCTCTTTAAAAGAAGGGGATTGATATAAAAACTCTACGTGCCTTCCCTCCTGACGAAGGATAGTCAGTGTTCTCGGAGCGAAATAGGTACTCCACCCGCTTGCCTTTTTTTCCTTGCCGACACTAGATTGATCAGTAGGTTGATGTTTGTTGATCAAGCCAACAGTTGTAGCAGAAATAACTCCCGTCCAAGTTTTAGGTAAGTTGATAATACTTTGCTTAGATGGTGGTATTGAAGCCGAGCTCGTAGAGTATTCATCACACCATGCTGAATAACTGCCAAGCCAATGACCAAATAAACCATTCGAGCCACGACTGATGCCACATCCAGAAATCTTATCGCCGTCAATCGTAAATAGGCCAGTTGATTCCTTAGACATTACTTGAATTTTTTTACCATCGGCCGATAACACACCAATTTCATTAATCTGATACTTAGGATTTTTAAATTGAAGCTCAATATGTCGGCCCTCTTGCTTCAATATAGTCATGGTTGCAGGACTATCGTGTTTATTCCAGCCTTTGACCTCACCCGCCTCTCCGACATGTAGGTAATGAAGTGGATTTTTACGACTAATGGCTCCTATTGATGTATCGCCAGAAACTCCCATCCAAGTCTTGGGTAGCACTGGAACCGACTCAGAAGCTGATAATGCTGGGACACCTTGCGCTAATGCTGTAATTGAAAAACAAAACCCTAGTAATACTGCAATTAATCCTTTGCCCATATTCTCTTAACCCCAATCTAATTTTATTTAACTACAGGGTAGGAATGGTATTTTCATGCCGTCACCCTGACATTTTTCTCTACATCTCAACCAAGGAGCTTTATGATCGTTTTGTCCAAGAATGAGGTTTGTTATAAAGATTTTTTATTAAATTAATATCGCAGTCAAGTAAAAAAACGACTTAGGAATTTCTCCCTAAGTCTTTGATTTCATTGTTGGGCCCACCAGGACTTGAGCCTGGGACCAAAGGAGCGTATTTGGAAGTTAAGGGTGAGAACTGAATAAATGTGGCAAATTTATGCCATTTTGGTCGCTACAAATTTTGAAACGACAGGGCCAAATATTAAAACAAATAAGAACCTAGATAACTGCATAGACATTACAAAACCAGCATCTACAGTAGTTGTGGCTGCGATGACCGCAATTGAATCAGCACCACCCGGACTGGATGCTAAATAAGCAGTAAATAAGTCGTAATCTGCCAAACGCCATAATCCAATAGCAATTAATCCACTCAATACTATTAAAGTGCTGATCGCAGTCAGTACCTGGGGCAATGATTGCCATGCATGCTTCAAAATAGCGCTATTAAAACGCAACCCAATACTCCACCCGATGATCGCATAAGTGGCTGTCAATAATAAAAGAGGTAACTCAATGACGAGCAAGCCAAAATACTGCAATACGGTAGCGAGTATCATAGGTAGGAACATTGAGCCACCAGGTATAGCTAACTTATATGCCACCGTCGAAATACCCACTGCAATAACCAAAGTTATTGCCAAGTTCAAACCATCAACGGCAAACCAATGAGATTGTGTTGACACTTGCATCACTGCCATTGACGTGCAGAAATGGGCAATAAGTGCTGCAATAGTAGTAACCATAGCCACACGTAGGTACTGCATGAAAGCTACCAATCGCACGTCTGCCCCATAAGACTCAGCCATCATCACCATTGCAGCGGCAGCCCCAGGAGCTAAACCCCAAACTGCAGTGCTACCAGGGAAAATACCTCGACGCATCAAGAGCCACCCCAATCCCACGCTAACTGAAAATACGGCCAGGGATACGCCCATGAAAATAGGCCAATGATGCACAAGGGTATCAAGTGCCTGCGGCTGAAGACTACGAGCCATTAAACAACCGATCACTCCCTGAGCTAACGCAAAATACCACTTTGGAATAAGTAACTTCGCCCCACGAGTGACCATCAAAATTGCAGAGAACATGCAGCCCAGTAAAATTGCCGCAGGAAAATGTCCTAGATTTAAAAAGTATGAAAGTAGGATGCTAAAAGCAAGCAATGCGCCCCAACATATTGCGGCACCCGATTGAGAAAAGCGTAAATTCATTACTCTAATTTAGATAATTTTAGTAGGTGGTTTAATTCAAGCAATCAAAATAATCAGATTGACAAGCGATGATGAGAAAGAATTAGAAACGGTAATTACTCAACTTTTATATTATTTTCTTTAATAAATTTTTTCCAATAAGCAAGATCTGCTATGAATACCTTGTTGAATGTCTCGGGCTTTAAAGCTGTGATCTCTAAGCCCTCATCATTTAATCTGGTTTTCAATTCAGGACTTACAAGAGCCTTATTAATCGCCTGATATAACCGATCCACAACCGGCTTAGGAGTATTTGGAGGGGCAAAAAATCCAAACCAACTTAATAATTCAAATCCCGGAAGAGTCTCGCTGATACTTGGAGTAGATGGTAAAGCTGCATTACGAGTCAAGCTTGAAACACCAAGGGGAATAAGCGTCTTATTTTTAATTTGCTGCATAAAGGATGGAACAGTCCCAAATGAAAGATCAATTTGACCCCCAATGAGATCAGTTACTGAGCTCCCACTGCCCTTGTAATTGATCATAGTGATTTCAGAATCACTAGATTTCTCAAATAACACAGCAGCCAAATGCGGTAACTGACCAACCCCAGAATTTCCAATACTGACTTTTTTTGGATTCACCTTGGCATAAGCAATCAGTTCTTTGAGATTAGTAAAGGGGGCTGAAGTACTAGATACCAACAACAAGGGAGAGCTTACTAGCTGAGTCACTGGGGTCAGTTTTGCAGTGTCATATGGCAACTTAAATAAAGATGGATTAACTGTGATAGCGCGATTGGTCATCAAAATCGTATACCCATCTGGTGGAGACTTTGCCATTGCATCGGTGCCAATAATGCTGGAGGCTCCCGGCTTATTTTCGACTAGTACAGTTACACCCAAATCTGCGGCCATTTTTTCCGCTAGCAATCTTGTAATGACATCCGAACCACCGCCCGGTGAAAAAGGAACAATGATTTTTATTGGCTTTATAGGAAATTCAGCTGCCAACACATTAACTGTTGAAAATAACAATGAAAATGTCAACAACAAAAGGGGGTAGTACCGATGAACCATAATTGTTACACCCATTGTTTAAAAACACCCTAACTTACAGGGTCATGCTAAAAATTAGTTATCAACTTTAATGCCAGCTTTGGCGATCACACCACCCCAGAGTGTGTATTCCTTTTTGAGATACGCTACCATTTCCTCAGGGCTGGATGGTGTTGGATCTAGTCCTTGCTGCAATAATCGCTCTTTTATTTGAGGATCTCTAAGCGCTTTATTGATAGCAGTATTCAGCTTATTTACGATTGTTAAGGGTGTCTTTGGGGGTGCAATAAATGCGTACCAGTTTGCAGCTTCGTAGCCCGGATAACCCAACTCAGCAATTGTTGGCACGTTAGGCAATGCTTTAGAGCGAGAATGGCTTGTCACAGCCAATGCAGTCACTTTGCCAGACTCAATTAATTGTTTAGCAGTAATGATTGTTGCAAACAGAGAGGGCACAGTTCCACCGAGTAAATCGTTAATAGCAGGGCCGCCGCCGCGATAGCCAATATGAACTAAGTTTATTTTTGCTGTGGCGGCAAATAACTCTCCAGCTAAATGCCCCCCACTTCCAGCCCCTGAACTGCCATATGCTAGTCCACCAGGTGTTTTTTCAGCAATAGCAACATAGTCAGCCAATGTTTTTGCTTTTAGTTGCTGAGGGTTGATGATTAAAGCATTCCCTGAGGTCACTCCCAATCCAATCGGGGTTAAATCCTTTAATGGGTCATAACCAAGCTTAAAAATATGGGGGCTATAGGCTAATGGCCCCACCGAGCTGAGCATAATTAAATACCCATCCGGCGGAGATTTAGAAATAATCTCTGTAGCAATGTTGCCACCTACGCCAGGTTTATTTTCAATCACTACTGGTTGACCTAACTCCTTGGAGAGGTAAGGCGCAATAATTCTGGCTGCAATATCCGTGCCCCCGCCAGGGGCAAAGCCGACATACAAGCGGATGGGTTTACTTGGATAAGCTTCTTGAGCATTAACCTGAAGAGCAAAACAATAGAGGAAGAAAACTAGAAAAAGTCTGCTGAGCATATTGGCTTTAAGTAATATGATTAATAGCTTAAGCAATAAAAGATCGAATGGCTTTGTAAATCAAATCTGGTCGCTCTTCTTGCGGGTAGTGCCCAGTAGGGATATCAGTACCTTCAAGATCATCAGCCCATTTGCTCCAAGCAGCAATCGGCTTAAAGTGTCGTCCACAATGGCTATTACTTCCCCAAAGAACCATTACGGGACAAGCAATTTTCTTATTGCCCAAGTCAGCTGTATCCATGTCCAGATCAATGGAGACTGTCGCACGATAGTCCTCACAGATGGCATGTATTTGCTCTGGAGTTGTGCAGCGTGCGTATTCAGCAAGCGCCTCAGGTGCAAAGATTTTTAAACCAACTCCTTTTTTATTCAACTTGTAGTTGATGTAATAATTTAAATCGCTACATATTAACTTTTCAGGGAAAGGTTCTTTTTGTGCCATAAAAAACCAATGATAAGACTCAAGCCCCCATCCCATGGTTACGTTATTCAGCACCTCATGTGTAGGCACGATATCCAAAGGAATAAATTTAGTGACTTTTTCAGGATGATCCAAACACATCCTGAAACCAACTCGAGCTCCCCTGTCATGACCTACTACTGGAAATTGGTCAAACCCAAGCTGAGCCATTACCTTAACAGCATCATTTGCCATCGTGCGAAATGAGTATTCAGAATGATCTCCACCACCCAATGGTTTATCACTATCCCCATAACCACGAAGATCTATAGCGACGACTGTAAAGTGCTTAGCTAAGGTTGGCGCTACTTTATGCCAAGTTACATGCGTGAGAGGGTTCCCATGTATTAATAGTAAGGGTGGTCCACTACCTCCAATTACTCCATTAATATTGACGCCATCACCTGGAAGATTAAAGGGCTTAAAGCCTTCCATTAATTTGGCGGTATAAGGAATGAGTTCATCAAACTCTAAAGATTCGACATCGGCAGGAGTATGTATTTTTTTTCTAGGCATATAAAGCTCTTCTTATTGATTCTTTCTTGCTGTTGCAAGGTTAGCAATCACATCAAATGCTCTTTTCATGGCTCCAACGTTTGCAATACCTTTGCCCACAATATCGTATGCAGTTCCATGGGAGGGAGTGGTATACAAAGTCTTCAAGCCGCCCGTCAAGGTAACCCCTTCTGAAAAGCCAAGTAACTTTGTCGCAATCTGTCCTTGGTCGTGATACATAATCACCACCGCATCAAAATCGCCTGCACGAGCTTTCAAAAAAACTGTATCTGATGGAAATGGCCCCTCACATGGAAGATTTTCTTTGCGCAATCGTTCTAGAGTAGGCCGAATAATCTCAATCTCTTCACTACCAAATAAACCACCTTCACCATTATGAGGATTTAAAGCGGCAACACCTATACGTGGGTTTGTTTTTCCTAGCCCGCGCATAGTTTCATGGGCCAATCTTAGTGCACCCTCAATTCTTTCCGGAATAACTAGGTCAACCGCCTGTCGGAGGCTGACATGTGAAGTAACCCGGAATGTGCAAAATAATTTAATTAAATTAACTTCGCCGTAATAGCCCTCATGGCCATTCCATTTAGCAAACATTTCATGCTCATCTCGATACTTCCAGCCACCCTTATTGAGCGCGCCTTTATTGAGTGGGGCAAAACAAACAGCATCTATCTTTCCGGCATGTACTAAATCAGTCATGATCTTCAGGGTTTCCCCAGTTAGCCTTCCTGACTCTATTGATGTCTCACCGCGAGGTATAACAGCGGGATCTATATTTTTCAAATCGAGCATTTGAATTCCTGGCTTTGACCAATCAACCTCATCTACATTCTCAACCACATTGACAGTCAATGAAATTTTGGAGTCTTTCATGCCCACGTCAAGAACTCTTAAATCCCCTATCACCAAGATTCGGGCTTGCTCGTGCGTAGATGAGTCTGCAAGAAGCTTCACTGCAACCTCGGGACCAATGCCAGTTACATCACCTAGCATTAAGCCAATTATTGGCTTTTGACTCATAAAATCTCCTATCGCGAATCATTACTAATTTATTTTTATGAAAAATATACGGTACTTTACTTGGGCCAACTTACGAATTGCTCTCATTTTTTACAAAGATAGCCCCTGATTAATTTAACACTAAATAAATCATCTTATTAAATAATGCAGTGCAATAGACCGGGTAAGAGCTCCCCTTAAACTTGAGCGGACAAGTTTAAATAAACGGACTCTAGCAATATTTATTTCGGGTGATACTCAAAAAAATACCAACCCGAAGGTTGGTATTTTCATTTCTGGTGGGCCCACCAGGACTTGAACCTGGGACCAAAGGATTATGAGTCCTCTGCTCTAACCAACTGAGCTATAGGCCCGTTAGTCTTTGGTTCAATCTTCCTCGAGGAAGGTCTTGAGCTTATCGCTACGGCTTGGATGACGCATTTTGCGTAGAGCCTTCGCTTCGATCTGACGAATGCGCTCACGTGTTACGTCAAACTGCTTACCAACTTCTTCGAGAGTGTGGTCAGT
>CANCIL010000071.1 GCA_947378095.1 Betaproteobacteria bacterium | reverse complement strand
ATAGGCACGCCCCTCTTCTACAACTTCATTGAGCCACGCTTGGCGTGAAGGGCGGTACAGGATCGTGGCTGGAAAATGTTGTGCTAAAACGCGGGGAATAATTTCAAAGCCACCGAGATGGGGCGTCAACATCACCAAGCCATGACCTTGGTTAATGGCGGTCTCCACTACATCCCAGTTTTGTACCTCAACCAAAGTAAGGGCTTTTTGGGGATTGCGCCAAATCCACAAGCTATCTGAAAACAGCATTCCAGAGGCCCTCACGGCAGCCCATAATTGAAGAGGAAGATTTCTGGATCGAACAACAGCCTCATATTGCGGGCGGAAAAGGGTGCGGTATTGCTTAGATCCTACATAGGCCAGTAAGCCCATAGAAGCCCCAAAAAGCTGAGCTACTGTCAGGGGTAGCGCGGCAATAGCGTTAAGACTAAGTTTTAGAAGGGGTTTTCGCACCCCCTAATGATATTCAATGCTGCCGTAAGGGCCAAATTTGATTTGAGCTTGGTGAATTTGATGTTTTTCAGATAAAATTCACCTATCGCTGAGTTAAGGCAACTTGCAGGGCGATTCATAAATTCTGCTAAAGCGTCGCCGTTGTAGTTCCTGGCACGTCGAGTTGTCCCATAGATCGTGTTAATTTTTTAAGGAATATGCAATGGCAAACGATTACTTCTTTACCTCAGAGTCCGTTTCTGAAGGCCATCCCGATAAAGTAGCAGACCAAATTTCTGATTCGATTCTGGATGCCATCTTGGCCCAAGATCCAACAGCACGTGTTGCTGCAGAAACTTTATGTAATACCGGTCTCGTCGTGTTGGCAGGTGAAATTACCACTCATGCAAACGTTGACTACATTCAAGTAGCGCGCAATACACTGCGTGAAATTGGTTATGACAACACCGCCTACGGTATTGATTACAAAGGTTGTGCTGTATTGGTTGCTTATGACAAGCAAAGCCCTGACATCGCTCAAGGTGTTGATAAAGCGCATGATGATGGTTTAGATCAAGGCGCTGGTGACCAAGGTTTGATGTTTGGTTACGCCTGTGATGAGACAACAGAACTCATGCCTTTGCCGATTCACCTCTCTCACCGTTTGGTAGAGCGTCAATCTCAATTGCGTCGCGATGGCCGTCTGAACTGGTTGCGCCCAGATGCTAAGTCACAAGTCACCTTGCGTTATGTCGATGGTAAGCCTGACTCGATTGACACGGTTGTTCTGTCAACTCAGCATGATGAAGAAATTGGTCTTGAGAAATTACGCGAAGCAGTGATTGAAGAAATCATCAAGCCAGTATTACCAAAGCATTTGATCAAAGGTGCAATTAACTTCTTAGTAAACCCAACAGGTCGATTTGTTATTGGCGGTCCACAGGGTGATTGCGGTTTAACTGGTCGCAAAATTATTGTGGATACCTATGGTGGTGCAGCGCCTCACGGCGGTGGCGCATTCTCCGGTAAAGATCCTTCCAAGGTTGACCGCTCTGCTGCATACGCTGGTCGCTATGTTGCTAAGAACGTGGTTGCTGCGGGCTTAGCAAGCAAGTGCTTGATTCAGATTTCATACGCGATTGGTGTTGCAAAACCAACGTCAGTGATGGTGAGCACCTTTGGTACTGGCAAGATCTCAGATGAGAAGATTGCACAATTGGTATCAGAGCACTTTGACTTGCGTCCAAAAGGCATCGTGAAGATGCTTAATCTCTTGCGCCCGATTTATCGTAAAACTGCTGCTTATGGCCATTTCGGTCGCGAGGAGCCAGAATTTACTTGGGAGCAAACTGATAAGGCACCTGCATTACGTGCTGCAGCAGGCTTATAAGCATCAAATAAGCTGTATTGCGTAGTACTGAAGCTAAATATGGCGAAATTGATTACAATTTCGCCATACCTTCAAGGAGCGTTGCAAGGATTGCTGAGACCCAGCACTTCCCCAGGCTTGAAGGGAGTGATCTCCTAAACGGAAATTGCTAATTGCAACCGCGCTCGCTAACCCATGATTCAATGGCTAGCGAGTTTCTACTCCAGCATTGGATCGTATTTAGCTGGAGCATTAATGAATACCGTTTCTGACTTAAATAACTTTGTAGCCACGCGTTGCGCAATTGCGGATATTACTTTGGCTGATTTTGGCCGTAAGGAAATTGCCATTGCTGAAACAGAGATGCCTGGTTTGATCGCCATTCGCGACGAATTCGCCGCACAACAACCCTTGCGTGGTGCACGGATCACTGGTTCATTGCATATGACCATCCAAACAGCCGTATTGATTGAGACATTGGAAGCCCTTGGCGCAGAAGTGCAGTGGGCCTCATGCAATATTTTCTCAACTCAAGACCATGCCGCTGCTGCAATCGCTGCGAATGGAACGCCGGTATTCGCTATTAAGGGCGAGACTCTTGAGCAGTACTGGGACTTTACACACCGTATTTTTGAGTGGGCTGATGGCGGTTACACCAATATGATTTTGGATGATGGTGGCGATGCTACTTTGTTATTACATCTTGGTGCGCGCGCAGAAAAAGATCAGGCTTGCTTGAATCATCCAACTAGCGAAGAAGAAACCATTTTATTTTCTGCTATTAAGAAAAAATTGGCACAAGATCCAACTTGGTATTCCACTCGCTTAGAAAAAGTTAAGGGCGTTACAGAAGAAACCACTACAGGTGTGCATCGTCTGTATCAAATGTTTGCTAAAGGCGAGTTAAAGTTTCCAGCCATTAACGTCAATGACTCCGTAACTAAGAGCAAGTTTGACAACCTGTATGGTTGCCGTGAGTCTTTGGTTGATGCGATCAAGCGTGCAACCGATGTGATGGTTGCCGGCAAGGTGGCAGTAGTTTGTGGTTATGGCGACGTAGGCAAAGGTTCTGCTCAGGCATTGCGCGCTTTATCTGCTCAAGTTTGGGTAACAGAAGTAGACCCAATTTGCGCATTGCAGGCGGCGATGGAAGGTTACCGTGTTGTTACTATGGATTACGCTGCTGATAAAGCAGATATCTTTGTTTCTGCAACAGGTAACTATCATGTGATTACCCATGACCATATGGCAAAGATGAAAAATCAAGCCATCGTATGCAACATCGGCCACTTCGATAACGAGATTGATGTTGCTGGTATTGAAAAATACAAATGGGAAGAAATCAAACCACAAGTTGACCATGTGATTTTCCCTGCAGTCAATGGTAAGCCTGAGAAGCGCATCATCATTTTGGCAAAAGGCCGTTTAGTTAATTTAGGTTGTGGTACTGGACACCCTTCGTATGTGATGAGCTCTTCATTTGCAAACCAAGTGATTGCGCAAATCGAATTGTGGAATGCCGTAGGTACAAATAAATATCCAGTAGGCGTATATACCCTGCCTAAGCATTTGGATGAAAAGGTAGCGCGTTTACAGCTCAAGACTTTAAATGCGGAGTTGACAGTGTTGTCTGATCAGCAGGCTGCCTACATTAACGTAACGAAGGAAGGCCCATACAAGGCTGACCATTACCGTTATTAATCCACTTTAGATAAACAGGCCCAAGATCATGGAATTAAGCGTCGAATTTTTCCCACCCAAGACACCTGAAGGTGAGAAGAAGCTACATCTCGTGCGCGAGCGCTTGAGCGAAACGCTCAAGCCAGCATTTTATTCCGTGACTTTTGGTGCCGGTGGATCTACACAGTCTGGCACTTTAAAGGTGGTGAGTGATATTCATGCGGCCGGTGCTGCAGTAGCGCCCCACTTATCTTGTGTTGGTAGCTCTCGCGAGAGCGTGCGTGAAATGTTGGAGCAGTACAAAGCTTTGGGTATCAAACGCATTGTGGCCTTACGCGGAGATCTACCATCAGGTATGGGCCAGTATGGTGAATTTCATCATGCCAATGAGTTGGTGGAATTTATTCGCGCACAGACTGGCGACTGGTTTCATATTGATGTTGCTGCCTATCCAGAAACACATCCTCAAGCAAAGTCGCCCGCTAGTGATGTCGCATTCTTTGTGCAAAAAATGAAGGCTGGCGCGAATTCTGCCGTCACTCAGTACTTTTATAACAGTGATGCCTATTTCCGCTTTGTCGATGAGGCTTACGATCATGGTGTTACGCAGCCTGTGATTGCCGGAATCATGCCGATTACCAATAGCACTCAGTTGCTGCGTTTCTCGGATGCTTGTGGTGCTGAGATTCCACGTTGGATCCGTTTACGTTTGCAGTCTTATGGCGATGACGTTGCTTCTATTCGGGCTTTTGGTGAAGAAGTGGTGACAGATTTATGTGATCAACTCTTAACCGCTGGTGCGCCCGGTTTGCACTTCTACTCTTTAAATCAGGCTGATGCCGTTTTGGCTATTGCTGATAATTTAGGTTTAACTAAAAACGCCTGATTCAGTAATCAGCATATCTAGTGGCTCATCATGCGTTTGAGCTGACCACTGAACATCATCTAGTTTTTGCCAATCGAAGCCAATCCCGATGCAGATCAGGTTTGGCTTGTTTTTTCTTAATTGAGCCAAGGTACGATCAAAGTATCCGCCCCCGTACCCAAGCCGCCAGTAATGGGTTTTTTTGCTATCACCCGAGCTTGACCAGCCAACGCAAGGAAGTAAGATGCAGTCCGGTATGAGTTGCGACCTATGTTGGTTTAAGGGATCTGGCTCTGGAATGCCATGTTGACTAGGAATAAGTCGATCGCCCTCTAACCATCGATAAAAATCAAGATGTTTATCGAGGCGTGCCAGGGGTAGCGCCAGCTCTCTATGAGGCTGAGCGTTGGCCCATGTTGATAAGGTAGCTCGTAGATCGATTTCATCCTGAATGGGCCAATAAAGGGCTATAGATTGAATTGAACTACCAGACTTGGTTAAAAATTGATTGAGGTTTGTAATGAGATGATTTGTTGAGGGGGCATAACTCTGCCCAGCCGCAAATTCTTTGCGTCGCTTTATTAAATCTTGTCGTAGCGTTTTTAGCGAATTACCGTGCATATCCATGATTATCAGGCGAAAATTACAAGATATAGTAATTACATTACCACCAAGTAAAAAGGCATAGGGTTTGATAGTGAATATGAAGTCTGCTGTTCAGAAAAGAAAATATCATCACTTGGCAGGAATCGTCTTTCTAGGTTTGGCTTTGGCTGCTAATTCTGCTTTTGCAGAAAAGACAAAAAAGCCAAAGTTACCAAAGTCTTATGAGAGCAAGGTGGCGCCTCCTGAAATTTCTGATGCAGACCGCATGTTTATTGATTTGCGTGAAGCAGCAAAAAAGAACGATGTGTTTCGGACGCAGCAGCTTGCAGGCAATCTAGTCAACTATCCCTTTGATGACTATGTGGCGTATTTCCGTATTAAGCCTCAGCTATTTGATAGCGCTGGTGGTCCCAGAGGCGACTACAGCGCAGATTCTCAAGTAGTTGCCTTTTTGAATCAGTACCAGGGAACTGCTTTGGCTGATCGGATGCGCAATGATTGGTTGCTGGTATTGGGAAAAAGAAAAGACTGGTCTCGTTTTGATGCGGAGTATGCAAAGTTCGTTTTGGACGATGACACGCAAGTGAAGTGTTACTCCTTGCTTTCTAAATTATCCCAAGGTGAAAATCCTACCAAGCTAGCGATAGACTCTCGCTCAGTGTTATTGGATCCAGGATATTTTGGGCAGGCATGTCAAGAATTGGTGCCCTCATTGGTAGCAGCGGGCGGTATGACGCCGAGTGAAGCCAAGGCAATTGGACGGGCTGCTAGCGAAAGGGGTTATGACACTATGGCCAAGCGTCTTGGTGGTGAGGATCCGATTGCAGAGATTGTGAAAGTGGCTAAGACAGATCCGGCTAAGGCCTATCGAGATTTTTCTCAGACAGCATCCCGCTATAGTAAAGAGAATCAGGCATTAGCCTGGGGAGTGATTGGACAGTTCCTAGCTAAAAAGTTAGATCCCAATGCAGACGATGCTTATCGCTTGCAACAAGAGCTGGGCTATAACGAATTACTCTCTGCTGAAACCCAGGAATGGAAAGTGCGAGCAGGATTGCGTGCGAAAGATTGGGTCTTAGTGAAGAATGCGATTGACGGCATGAATCCTGCTGTTCGTAGTCGAGATCCGGCGTGGACTTATTGGTATGGGCGCGCATTAAAAGCAGAAGGTCAAGATGCCAAAGCTAAAGAGAGCTTTGAGATGATCGATGAGCAATATAACTTTTATGGTCAACTCGCTAGAGAAGAGCTTGGTAAGTCTAATCATGCTCCATCACGTACCAAGGTATCTGATCAAGAAATTGAAGCGATGGCTAGCCGCAAAGGCTTCATTCGAGGTGAGCGCCTCTATGCCATGAATTTGCGTTTTGAAGGTAATCGCGAGTGGAATTGGGAATTGCGCAATATGACGGATAAGCAATTACTTGCAGCGGCAGAATATGCAAAGCGTATTAATTTATATGACCGTGTCGTCAACACTGCAGATCGGACAAAGCAAGAGCATGACTTTAGCTTGCGCTATCCAACACCTTTCCGTGATGAGTTATCTCCTATCGCTCGACAAATTGACTTGAACTTGGCTTGGGCCTATGGTCTGATTCGTCAAGAGTCTCGCTTCATCATGAATGCGTCTTCTTCAGTGGGTGCATCAGGCTTAATGCAGGTGATGCCCAATACGGCGAAGTATGTTGCCAAGAAAATTGGGATGACCAATTACACCAATGACAAATTAAGCGATACCAATACGAACTTGACCCTAGGCAGCAATTATTTAAATATGGTCTTGATTGATTTGGATGGATCATGGGTGTTGGCATCGGCTGCCTATAACGCAGGCCCCTCGCGTTCAAAACTCTGGCGGGAAAAATTGACTAGTCCGACTGAAGGCGCCATCTTTGCTGAGACGATTCCCTTCACAGAAACACGTGTTTATGTGAAGAATGTTTTGTCTAATGCCAATTACTATTCTTCTGTAATGCAGGGACAGACCCAATCCTTAAAGCAACGTCTCGGTGTGATTGCGCCTAAGGCAGCTACCCAAACTGAATTACCATAATAAGCAAGCATTAATAAAAGGCCTCACATGAAATATGACATTCTTCTCATTGGTGGCAACGGCTTTGTAGGTCGCGTTCTAGCCGCACAACTACAGTCTGCGGGCTATTCCGTTTTAATTCCTACTGGCCATTTAGCTGCTGGACGTGACTTGCGTTTGCTACCAAAGGTACATTTAGAGGATGCAGATATTCATGAGTTTGATGCGCTACAAGATCTTTGCTCGCGCGTTAGTCCATCTGGTGCAGTGATTAATTTAGTCGGCGTGCTTCATGACAAGCCTGCTCTGCCTTATGGAAAGATATTTAAGGCGGCACACGTCGATTTACCTAAAAATATTATTACAGCAATGCAAATGCATGGCCTAAAGCGTTATTTACATATGAGTGCGCTAGGCGCTAATTCTAATGGGCCTTCAATGTATCAGCGTAGCAAAGGAGATGGCGAGGTCGCAGTGAAAGCCAGCAGTCTCGATTGGACAATCTTTAGACCCTCTGTCATTTTTGGTGCGCAAGATCAATTTATTAATTTATTTGCTAAGTTAACTAAGTTATTTCCAGTGATGCCATTGGCTAATTCTGGGGCGCAGTTTCAGCCCGTCAGTGTTGACGATGTCGCAACGGCTTTTGTCAGTGCTTTGAAAATGCCGATGACTATTCATCAGACTTATGATTTGGTGGGTCCTACGGTTTACACCATGAAGGAGATTGTGGAGCTAGCCAAACGTAAGGTTGGCGCATCTTGCGCCATTATTCCGGTACCAGCATTTGTAGGATATTTACAAGCGCTTGCATTTGAGTTCTTGCCGGGACCTACATTAATGTCACGTGACAACATTGCCTCCATGCAGCAGCCTAATATTCTTCCCCTTATGGAAGTTGATGCACTTAGAGACGTATTTAAAGTAAGTCGTCGCAGCTTGGAAGGTATGCAGTAATGAAGGTGTATGCCGTTGGCGGAGCCATTCGGGATACCTTAATGGGTTTGCCTATTAACGACGTTGACTACGTCGTTGTAGGGTCTAGCGTAGAAGAGATGCTTGCTAAGGGCTTTCGTCCGGTTGGCAAAGATTTTCCAGTCTTTCTACATCCAGAAACTCAGGCGGAATATGCTCTTGCTAGAACTGAGCGCAAAACAGGCGTGGGATATAAAGGATTTCATTTTTATGCCGATCCAACGGTTAGCCTCGAGCAAGATCTAGAGCGTCGTGATTTAACAATCAATGCGATGGCGCAAGAGGTGAGTGGAGACGGTCAGTGGGTTGGCCCCATCATCGATCCTTATAACGGGCAAGAGGATTTAGCTTCTAAAGTATTTCGTCATGTATCGGATGCCTTTGCTGAAGATCCTTTGCGTTTATTGCGCATCGCTCGATTTTCAGCACGCTTTCCAGAATTTTCAATCGCAGATGAAACGCTTTTAGCTCTCCAGGCGATTGTTCGATCGGGTGAGTTAGGTGCGCTCTCTGCTGAGCGGATTTGGCAAGAGCTTGCAAGGGGTTTGGTCGCTCATAAACCAATGCATATGTTTCAGGTCTTGCTCAATACAGGCGCAGCAAGCACTATGCTTCCGCCTAAATTAGGAGCTCTTTTAGCAAATGAGGTGTTTCGAGAAGAGCTTATTGCGCATTTAGATATGGCTGATAGCAATCTTGAAGAGCGCTGCGCAATTACCTTGATGAATTTACCTGCCACTGAAATACGTGACTGGGCTGATGATGTTCGTATGCCAATAGAGGTGCGCGACTTTAGTGAAATCTTTAGCGATCTAAACTTACTCGTCCATCAATATCCTGATGGCGTTTATCAAGCAGTAGATATCTTGGCTTGGTTTAATCGCGCTGACCTATGGCGCAAACCCGATAGAGTGCAGCTGATGTTAAATCTTGCTCAAAAAATCGGGTTTCCAGTTGCCACATTCATTTTGGCGATGCGTAATACGCAAGCATTAAATACGGCAGATATTATTGCGGGGGTCGAAGCACAAGATCGCTCGAATGGTGAGCGCATTGGCACCGCTTTTGAATCTGCAAGATTGGCAGCCATTACTGCTGCGCTCAACTCTTAGAGAGTTAAAGTCTATTTCTGCCGCGCAAGCCTGGCAGATCTTCTAGGTTATAACCAGGTAGCAAGATTTCTAGATTCTTGGAAAAGGCAAACACCTTAAAGAGTTCCCCCATTTCTGCTTCTGATAATAATTTTTGCAATGAATTTGAAATAGGTAAGAAGATTTCTGGATTTCCAGGATCTCCTAACTCCAGCGCAATCTCTCCGATGCCTGCATCTAGCAAATAGGCTGCCTGATTGGATAAATAAACATCATCTGCATTTTCTTCAAGAGCGCAGCGAGCAATTTGTGACCACTCTACATGAGTCGTCAAGTCACAAAGACCAGGTAAGTAAAAAGGATCTTGAATGGCATGATGGCGATGATGTGCCATCAGCGTGCCTTCTAATCTTTGGGGGTGGTAATACTCACTTTCTGGAAAGCCGTAATCAAATGTCAGAAATAAACCTGTATCGAGATACTGGGCAACTTGGCGCATCCAAGCATGTGCAGGTAGATGTAATTCTGTGACATAGCCTTCAGAAAAATGTTCGCCTAATAAATTTTCCGGAAGTAAATCTTGTTCTACCGGCTTGCCTGCTTTCCATGTAAATGTTTCATCATTCACAGTAACGCCATACCAATACCAAAATCCATTTTGATAAATGATGGCATCACAGGGGATGGCATCAATGACTTCATTCGCCAGGATGATGCCTTTGTAATCTTCGGGTAGCGCACTCAACCAATTACATTGAGTAGAGGATTTTGAAGTATTCAGAGTGCTTGTTAAGAGCGCTTTTTGTCTTTGGGCTAAATCAGGCGATATTTCAATAATGTCGTAGCGGTCTAAAGAAAAGCCCAGATCTTGCAGGCGGGTCAAGATGGCTTGGGCCAGTTTTCCAGAGCCAGCACCAAACTCCAAAATTTGGGCTGTCAACCCCTTTTCCTTAAGGCCTTCTAGAACTGGTAATAGCGTTGAGCAAATGGCCGCTCCAAAGAGAGGGCTCAACTCAGGGGCTGTTGTGAAATCGCCCCCAGCCCCCAATTTATGGGCTCCTGCGCTGTAATACCCGAAGCCAGGCTCGTATAGCGCCATCTCCATATAGCGAGAAAAGGGCATCCAACCACCCTTAGAGGTGATTTGGGCTGCTATTTTGCCGCTCAGAAGCTTGCTATGCTCCGTTTCAAGGCTGGTCAAGGTAATATCCATAGCTCGCTAGTCTAAGAGAATTTAATTGAACCCCAGTTCGACATCCCCATCCCTGCAAAATAAGGCCGTTTTAGTGACTGGTGCCGCAAAGCGGCTTGGTCGAGAAATTGCCATGCAATTTGCGCGTCAAGGTTGGGATGTAGC
>CANCIL010000070.1 GCA_947378095.1 Betaproteobacteria bacterium | reverse complement strand
ATTTTGATTGATCTGAAAAAAATCTAGTAATCTACTCTAATGACAGCTCCAAAAGCCCTTGAATTGGGAATCAATATTGATCACATTGCTACTTTACGCAATGCGAGGGGTACGATCTATCCTGATCCCATTAAGGCCGCGCGCTTGGCTGAAGAAGCTGGCGCTGATTTAATTACACTACACTTACGAGAAGATCGTCGTCACATTAAAGATGCTGATTTAATCGCACTTCGCCCCCTCATCAAAACACGTATGAATTTAGAGTGTGCCGTTACCTCGGAGATGTTAGATATCGCCTGCAAGATTCAGCCACATGATGTTTGCCTAGTGCCTGAGAAGCGTGAAGAAGTGACCACTGAGGGTGGTCTTGATGTCCTATCCCACTTCGATGCCGTAAAAGCTGCTACAACGCAGTTAATGAATGCAGGTATTCGGGTTTCTCTGTTTATTGATCCTGACGAAAAGCAAATCAAGGCAGCCAAAGATTGTGGAGCTAGCGTGATTGAATTACATACCGGCCGTTATGCAGATGAAACTGGTTCAGCGCAATTGGCAGAGCTAGAACGTATTCAAAAAGCGGCACAGTATGGCGTAAGTATTGGTCTCAGAGTCAATGCAGGACATGGCTTAAATGAGGACAACGTTCTTCCCGTTGCTGCTATCACAGAACTTTCCGAGTTGAATATCGGGCATGCCATAGTGGCTGAGGCCGTGTTTAAAGGTTGGCAAAAAGCGATAACAGATATGAAATCACTCATGATTCAGGGGCGTCTGAGCTCTTAAGCGCACGGTAAACATGATCATTGGAATTGGCACCGACATTTTGCAGATTACGCGCTTACAGGCGGCATACGATCGCACCAATGGGCGCTTAGCTGAAAAAATTTTAGGTCCAGATGAGATGTTGGTCTTTAAGCATCGGCTCTCTAGAAATCACAAGCGTGGCATAGCCTTTTTAGCAACCCGTTTTGCTGCAAAAGAAGCATTTTCTAAAGCAATTGGCTTGGGAATGAGAATGCCAATGACTTGGCGATCTTTGCAGACTCTAAATGAGCCTAGCGGTAAGCCGGTGACTAGCTATTTAGGTGCTTTAGCGCAATTTATGCAGGAAAAAAATTGGGAAGCTCAAGTAACAGTAAGTGATGAGCAGGATATGGCAATCGCGCATGTCATCGTAGTTCAAAAATAGTAATCACGAGGATATTGATGAGTAAAACTCCATTAGGCCCTGGCCCTGTAACCTTGGATGTAGTTGGTCTACAGCTAGATTCAGAAGATCGCCGCAGAATTTTAGATCCTCTGACTGGTGGCGTTATTTTATTTTCAAGAAACTTTGCGAATCGCAAACAGCTTACTCAATTAACAGCAGAAATTAAGAAGCTACGCCCTGATGTATTGATTTCAATTGATCATGAGGGCGGGCGTGTGCAACGTTGCAAGACGGATGGCTTTACACATCTACCAGCAATGCGTAAGTTGGGTGAACTCTGGGCAGTGAAGAATAAATCTACTCATGTTGCTGAGTCAGCTGCTTTGGCAATGGCTGCTGCTACGGCTTGTGGTTATGTTCTGGCATCTGAGCTACGTGCTTGTGGCGTTGATTTTAGTTTTACTCCAGTGCTCGATTTAGATTTTGGTCGCAGCGGAGTGATTGGTGATCGCTCCTTTAGTCGTGATCCGCAGATTGTGTTTGCTCTCGCAAAAAGCCTAAATGAAGGTTTGCGTTTGGGCGATATGGCTAACTGTGGCAAGCACTTTCCTGGCCATGGTTGGGCAGAGGCGGATTCTCATGTGGCAATACCGGTAGATGAGAGATCGCTAAAAGAAATCTTGAATGATGATGCTAAACCTTATGAGTGGTTGGATTTGAGTCTGGCTGCAGTCATGCCGGCTCATGTCATCTATCCCAAAGTGGATAAAAATCCTGCAGGCTTTTCTAAAGTTTGGCTGCACTCGATTCTCCGTCAGGAGCTTGGCTTTGAGGGGGTCATCTTTAGTGATGACTTATCAATGGAGGGTGCTAGTGTTGCTGGCTCGGTTGTGAAGGGTGCAGAGTTAGCGCTTGAAGCGGGTTGTGATGCGGTATTGATCTGTAATCGCCCCGATTTGGCAGATCAATTGCTAACGAAGTTAAAGGTTTCATCAGCAAAACGTGCTGAATCCATGCTGCGCTTGAATCGCTTGTTGCCAAAGTCTAAGGCGCCCACTTGGGATGAGCTGCAGGATCAGGCTGAGTACCAACATGCCAAAGGTTTACTAAAGCAATTTCAGCTGATTTAAAACATCAGCTTTTTGGTGACACACGTTTCCATTCGGAGATAACATATTTTTTAATGTTCTCTCCTTGCGCTCTCGCGCAAATAATCTCATCTACATTGACGGATTCATGAAGTTTTTGCAGGCGTAAAAAATCGCCTTGCGCTGAATAATTGGGAAGCCAAGCCCCCCAGAAGAATCCCATCTCTTCCAATTGAGTAAAGGCGAGGGCGGCAGCCTCTTGTGAAATGGGGAGGCTCAGCATCGTAAAAGCCAAGTTTTGGGATTCCAGCTTTGTAAGTTCAGCGCTAATAGCAGAAGAAAAATCTTCACCAATATGCTGTACTTTGATATTGGCTGTTTGAGTCGCTGGATTAATTGCGACGCTATATTCTGATTTGCCGGATCCTGATGCACTGGATTTCGCAATGATTCTTTTGACATTCACTCTCTTGGCTAGATCACTCACAAAATCGATATGATTCTTCGGAAGATAAATTGTATTGACCTGTTCTTTTAGAGGTAGATAGCAGGATAGAAACGACATTCTGGTATCAGTAAAGTTTTGTAAGCCGGCCATTTCTCGAGAAGGTGCGGCGCCTAATAAAATCCCAGTTTCCTGAGCGCCAAAGGCAATCATTTCATCTTGGCTATAAGGGTGGTTAGTAACGCAGTCGGTCCAAAATCCCACTAAATCCAATTCTTTGGCAATATCAATTCGCATCTTTGCCATGGCTTCGGCAATATGATGACCACGAAAGTCTGGATCTACCACCATCTTGCCCGCTTCTGGTGATGTGTTGTGAGTGCCATCAAATGTAAGAGCGCAGTGGCCAATCAGATGTCCATCAGGATGCTGGGCAACCACAGAGTACATCAGCTTGTCTTCAACGATTTTTTGTAAAGCGGCAGGATCATACATTTCATGAAAAGGATAGCTCTCTCCATAGCAGCGCTTAATGCAATTAATGAGTTGAGGAACATCCTCAAGCTTCAGGGGTCTGATTTCTGGTGTGATGTCATTTGTCATGGTTTGGATATTATGACCTTGGATTCGGGAATAAAAAAGCCCGGCAGAACCGGGCTTCTCATGGAGTGGCTAGTGCTTAGTTCGCACGGCTACGATATTCACCGGTACGAGTATCGATCTCGATCTTGTCACCAGTGTTGCAGAACAGGGGTACTTGCAATTCATAGCCAGTAGCTAGTTTTGCGTTCTTCAATACCTTACCTGAGCTGGTATCGCCTTTAACAGCTGGCTCTGTATAAATGATTTCACGAACCAAAGAGTTTGGCATGGCTACTGAGAGTGCCTTACCTTCGTAGAACACTACTTCGCATGGCATGCTTTCTTCGAGGTAATTTAAAGCATCACCCATGAATTCAGCTTCAACTTCATATTGGTTGTATTCGGTATCCATAAATACATACATCGGATCTGCGAAATAAGAATAAGTGCAATCTTTCTTATCCAAGATAACAACATCAAATTTGTCATCTGCTTTGTAAACGCCTTCATTAGGTGCGCCAGTTAACAAATTTTTGAATTTCATTTTGACAACTGAAGAGTTGCGGCCTGAGCGGCTGTATTCGGCCTTTAAAACGACCATGGCATCAGTGCCAATCATGACTACGTTACCAACGCGGAGTTCTTGTGCTGTTTTCATCTTGCTGTTCCTGGGTGCAGAGTGATTGTTCTGCGGTTTTTATCAAAAACAAGATTGTAACCGCCCGTAGGCCTTTATCGCTTGGGATTAAGCAACAAAGCGCAGTAGGCGTGCAGGTAGGCCACCATCAGCCTGTTTTTCTAGTAATTGGGCACGCCAGGCCTGGGAATGGGTGTTCCACGCCTCTAAGGAGCCAATCCATTCGCTAGGCATTGCCCAGGTCATGGCTGCAATCGAAGCAAGCTTAAGGCTTTGGCTGCTTGTATGTAGATAGAGGTCTAAAAAGGCCGCTAATTTGATTTCATGGGCACGATCATCTTGGGGGTAGATGTGCCAGATAAATGGTTTTCCTGCCAATTGCGCTCGAACAAAAGAATCTTCCCCGCGCACAATATTGAAGTCACATTGCGCAAGAACCCAGTCGTATTCATCTTGAGAAACAAATGGAATCGATATCAACTGAATATTATTTGGTAGCGATACTGGTTTTCCAGCAGTGGGATTGAGTAATTCAGCCATTCCATGTGTGAGCACAATATCGAAGTCCTGATTTAGCTTGCCTAAGTCTTCGAGCCATTTTTGTAAGGGCGCTCCGGGATAGCAAAAAATGCTGATGCGTTTTGTGTTTGGTCTCAAGTTGGACCAGGTTTCTTGAAGTGCGGAAGGAATATCCTGAGCCGACACAGCCTCCTTAGGCGGAATAGGGTCTAGCAGCAAGCCACCCACTTCATCCTGAAATCCTGGAAAGAAAAAATATTTGGGTATGCCGTGAGATTGTGGAGATGCTTTGCCATGAAATTCAGTAATCCACGGTTCGGCACTGAGATATTCAAAATTGATGATGATGGGCTTTTCTTTGGCAATAAAAAGGCCGGCAAGATAGCGTTCAGGTAATTCACAGCCAAATGCCTCGACCACAACATTGGGTGCATTGACTGGATGACGGGCGTTGCTATAGCTTGCTTCCCAAGGTAATAGTTCAATTCTGTCCTTAACTTTCGGGTCTACGCCAGAAGCGAGTAAATTAAGGGTTGGCAAGTCATCGCAAAAAATGCGGACATCTTGGCCATGAAGGCTTGATAAGCTTCGGGCTAGGCGCCAGCAAACTCCGGCATCACCATAGTTGTCTACGATTTGGCAGAAAATATCCCAACGCATGAGCAATTCGCTTTTTGAAACCCTTCAGCAGGACGTTAAACGGCTACCCGGATTGCCGGGGGTATATCGCTTCTTTGATGAGGCGGGGCAAATTCTATATGTAGGCAAAGCACGTAACCTCAAAAAACGCGTCTCAAGTTATTTTCAACGCACGCAGCTTTCGCCACGCATTGAATTGATGGTGGGCAAAATTGCCCGCTATGAAACAACGGTAACACGGACAGAAACTGAAGCCTTAATTTTAGAGAACAACCTGATTAAGGAGTTAGCTCCCCCCTTCAATATCTTGTTTAGGGATGATAAGTCTTATCCCTATGTGATGCTGACTGGGCATGAGTTCCCAAGGTTGGCCTCCTATCGAGGCAAGATAGATAAGCGCAATCACTATTTTGGACCGTTCCCCAATTCATGGGCAGTGCGCAATAGCGTGCAGATTTTGCAAAAAGTATTTCGACTTAGAACCTGCGAAGACTCTGTTTTTAAGAACCGCAGCCGACCCTGCCTACTGCATCAGATTCATCGCTGCAGTGCCCCATGTGTTGGACGCCTAAGTAAGGATCAATATGGGCAAGATGTAGCCCAAGCTACGCGTTTTTTAGAGGGCGATCATAGTCGCGTCTTATCTGAATTAGAAAAAGAGATGCATGCACATAGCGAGGCCATGGAATTTGAAATGGCTGCAGTCTTACGCGATCGGATTGCTGATCTTTCTAGTGTTTTACAACAACAAGCAATGGATACTGTTGCTGAAGGTGAGGGCGATGTCGATGTGATTGCCGTAGCTCAAATGGAGGGAATGGTTTGTGTGAACTTGGCAATGGTACGAGGCGGTCGACACCTTGGTGATCGCGCTTACTTCCCTAAAGGTTTACGCACTACTTCAGGCGAACTTCCATCATCATCTGAAATCTTAGAAGCTTTTATAGCCCAGCATTATTTAGATGATGCTGGGAATGATGGTCAGGCAAGCACCCATTTAATCCCACCGGTGCTAGTTTTAAATCATGCTCTCCATTCAGCAAGCGATGATGGATCGGTATTGAGCGAAACCCCGCCAGCGGACTTGCATGATTTATTGAATGCACAGGCTGGTCGAAAAATTACTTTCTTACATCAACCTCAAGGGCAAAGGCGTCATTGGTTGGCAATGGCTGAAGGGAATGCCAAGTTGGCATTAACGAAGCGTTTAGTGGAAACCGGTGGCCAGTTAGCGAGAGCACGTTCTTTGGCCGATATTTTAGGTCTTGAACTAGAAAGTCTGGATCAATTACGGATTGAATGTTTTGATATTAGCCATACTTCGGGTGAGGCAACTCAAGCATCCTGTGTTGTTTACACAAAAAATGCGATGCAATCCAGCGAGTATCGGCGTTTCAACATCAAGGACATTACGCCTGGCGATGATTACGCAGCTATGCGACAAGTTTTACAAAGACGTTATGCCAATTTCCAGGAGCTACCGCTCGAAAAAATTCCACAAGTCATTTTGATTGATGGCGGTAAGGGGCAGGTGGAGGTGGCTAGGCAGGTCTTTTCAGAGTTTGGAATCGATATTGGTTTGATAGTGGGGGTAGCAAAAGGAGAGGGCCGTAAGGTTGGCCTAGAAACCCTCATCTTTGCTGATGGCCGTTCTCCCTTAGAGTTGGGCATAGACAGTGCAGCCTTATTGCTGGTGGCGCAGATTCGAGATGAGGCTCATCGATTTGCAATTACGGGTATGCGTGCCAAACGCGCTAAGGCAAGAACAGTATCTCGCCTTGAAGAGATTGAAGGTATTGGCGCAAAACGTCGTCAGAAGTTGCTTGCCCGCTTTGGGGGGTTAAAGGGGGTTGCTAATGCCAGCATTGAAGAGATTGCCAGTGTAGAAGGGGTTTCTTTAACCCTAGCAGAACAGATATATCGTCAGCTCCATTGAGCGTCAATCTACTTATTTGGTTTATTCTTCTCCCATGCCATTCAATCTTCCGATCGCCTTAACTTGGTTGCGTGTAGCAGCAATTCCATTGCTGGTGGCAGTCTTTTATCTTCCCAATAGTTGGCTTTCTCCATTTGAGAAAAATCTGATCGCAACGATTTTGTTTGTTCTTGCTGCAGTTACGGATTGGTTGGATGGGTTTTTGGCAAGACGTATGAAACAAGAATCTGCCTTCGGACAGTTTTTGGATCCGGTTGCTGATAAGTTAATTGTGGCTGCAGCTCTTTTAGTGCTCCTGAATATGGATCGCGTTCAGGTATGGGTTGCACTCATCATCATCGGCCGTGAAATTACAATCTCCGCCCTTAGAGAGTGGATGGCCTTATTAGGCGCTGGCAAAAGTGTGGCAGTGCATATGGTTGGAAAGTTAAAAACAACTGCCCAACTGATCGCTATCCCATTTTTATTACTCAATGACACTTTATTCGGCTGGCTTGATTGCGCAAGGGTAGGAACTTGGCTGATTTGGGTGGCCTCATTTTTAACGCTTTGGTCAATGTTCTATTACATGAAAAAGGCCTTACCGCAGCTTGTCGGAAAAATCGATTAATTCCCAAAAAGCCCAGCCATAAAGGCTTTGGGACCTGATCTAGATTGAGGTATTTTTTTGTTTCAAACGGAATAATGCTTTCTTCCGGATTGTTTGTTAAACTGTCGCCCTGTTATGCGGGAATAGCTCAGCTGGTAGAGCGATACCTTGCCAAGGTATAGGTCGGGAGTTCGAACCTCCTTTCCCGCTCCAAGTTCGATGGGAAGCCCTCAAAAGCTTCCCATTTTTGATTCAGGTGTTTGGCGCGTTGGCCGAGTGGTTAGGCAGGAGCCTGCAAAGCTTCGTACGGGGGTTCGATTCCCTCACGCGCCTCCAGTAATTTGCCTTGACGATTTGGGGGCTTACCCTAAAATAGTTTCATTCAGTTGCTAGGTAAACAGATGAAGAATTTCCCGATATTTTCTAAAGGCCTTATTGCTGCAACATTGCTTTCATTGATGTTGTTGGGCTGTGCCTCTTCCAGTGATTCAAGTGTATCTAGCGATGCACAAGAAATCCAATCTCAACTTTTAGGCGATATGCCTTTGCCAGCAGGCTCCAAAATATTGAGTGCAGACTCTTTGATTATTGGACGTGGTGATAACTGGGTTGGACGAGCTGTTTTATCTGGCGTACAAAATTCAACAGATATCTACGCATTCTTTCAGGCTGAGTATCCAAAATCAGGATGGACTACTGTGAGCGCCATCAAAGCAAAAACGAGCATCCTAGTTTTTACCAAAGGTGAGCGCACTTCTACAGTTGAGCTAAATGACGGTTCTTTTACTGGACCTAAAACACTCATCACAATTACCGCATCCCCTAAGAATGCGAATGTGGTGGCCCCTAAAAAATAGGCTACACAGTGTTCATGCGGTATTTATTTGGACAATAAAAAAAGACCTCTTTAAGAGGTCTTTTTCTTTAGCTACTAAGCTTTATAGACCTTCAGCCCTGATAAGGCCTACAGCCTGTCCTTCAATAGCAAAGTTTGGTTGACGGCTATCGACCACAATATTTTTGAAGTCAGGATTTTCTGCTTGCAGTTCAATCACCATACCGTTAGCTGTTTTCTTTTGTTGCCAACGTTTCACTGTGACTTCATCATCTAAGCGCGCCACTACGATATCGCCATTGCGTACCTCAGTTGTTTTTCTGATAGCCAAATAATCACCATCAAGGATGCCGGCATCACGCATGCTCATCCCTTTTACTTTAAGTAAGTAATCAGCGCCTTTACTAAATAAGCTCGGATCAATCGGAACTTGTTTCTCAATATGCTCCACGGCCATGATGGGGGAGCCAGCAGCAACACGACCAATTAAAGGTAATGTCAGTTGTTGTAAAGCGCCAGATGGTAGAGACATCTGGCGATATTGATTGGCATGGTGTGTTTGATTAAATCGTTGTGGAATACGAATACCGCGAGAGGTTCCTGGTGTTAGTTCGATATATCCTTTTTTGGCTAATGCACGCAGATGCTCTTCAGCAGCATTGGCAGAAGCAAATCCCAATTGATTGGCGATTTCGGCGCGAGTGGGTGGCAGGCCACTTTCCTCGATTGCCTTAGAAATTAACTCCAAGATCTCACTCTGACGTGGAGTAAGTTTGGGGAGGGCAGTCAGCTCCTCGGAATAATCGACTGTATTTATGTCCATACTGGGATTATATACAGCCATTTTTGATAATTCAAGCGCTTTTAGCAGGGGGATAATGAGAGGATGAGCTTAAATCGAAGCCACCCTGAAAAAACACCCCATATTTTGGTTCTGGGAATGGGCGGAACCATTGCTGGACTGGCGTCTGCACCAGAAAAGCCACTGGAGTATGTGGCAGGGCAGGTAGGTGTTGATTCCTTGGTGACCCATATCGAATCGGCTATCCCTCAAGGGGTGAAATTGCTTTCCCATCAGTTGGCCAATATCAATAGCCGTAACCTCAGCGAGTCCCTGTTGAGCCTTCTTGGGAAGACTGTCCGATCGTCTCTTGAAGATCCTGCTGTATTGGGAATTGTGGTGACCCACGGCACTGACACCATTGAGGAGACCGGAGTCTTCTTGCAATTAAGCTGCGGTCAGCATGCAAATAGGCTCGGTAAGAGGGTGATTTTGACTGGTGCGATGCTGCCTAGTAATGCCCCTGGCGCAGATGGTCCATCAAACCTCTTGGATGCCATCAAGTGGGCTTCTACACCTTTAGATAACTGTCCAGGCGGAATCTATGCTGTGATGGATGGCAGAGTTTGTATGGCAATGGATTTAGCTAAACGTCACCCTAGCGCTCTGAATGCCCCAGTGCAATCTTCCCCAAGTAGTTCTGCAGGTTTGATTAACCCATCATGGTTGTCTGGCGTAAAAGCCGTACAGACTGCCTGGACCGAAGATTTGCCCATTCCCGAAGAGGGAGAGTGGCCATGGGTGGAGATTTTGACCAGTCATGCAGGAGCGCGTCCAGAGACAGTGAGCCTGTGGGCGGAGAGCCAAGTCAAGGGTCTAGTGCTAGCTGGAAGTGGCATGGGAGGTTTTCATGATGCTTGGCTGGAGCCTTTAAAACAAGCTGCCTCAAAAGGCATTGCGCTGGTTAGAACGAGCCGAACTGGATCAGGATTCACTTTGCCAAATATTCCAGAAAAAGAACCCCTAGGCTGCTTGGCGTCTGGGGGCTTATCTGCTCCCAGGGCCAGAATTGCCCTTCAATTGGCTTTAAATGCTGAAAAGCAGGCCAAATTAGCAGGTAAATCCCTGACTTGGCAGGATTTTTTTGCTAGAATAGCGGTCTTGCCTGCTGTTGGGTAAGCACTGAAAAGTGGCTGTAAAAGTGTTGTAAGTATTACCTACAATTTGTTACTACCTTGTCACACTGGCGCTGAGTTCACAACCATCAGAACTTAGCAAGACGCCCAGGTGACTTAATCCTTAAGGAGTGTTTGATGCGTCATTATGAAATCGTCTTTATCGTCCATCCGGACCAAAGCGAGCAAGTGCCTGCGATGATCGATCGCTACAAAGCTACATTAGCAGCTGCGGGCGGCAAAATTCATCGTATGGAAGACTGGGGT
>CANCIL010000069.1 GCA_947378095.1 Betaproteobacteria bacterium | reverse complement strand
CAATACGCAGTGGGCCAAGATTGAGCCACCGAGTGAAGGTCAAAAAGTATTTTTCATTAGCCAGTCTGATCAACGTGTTGAGCTCGGTCAGTTTTTAAGACAAGAACAGCAGCTTCCCCTGATCTCTTCAGTGCGAGCCCATTTGGGTTGAGTTAGCCATCATCTGGAATGGTTGCTAATCTAGCGATAATGCATTTATGACCCCTATTTTGTATTCCTACAGAAGATGTCCTTATGCCATGCGTGCGCGGATGGCATTGAAGTATTCGGGTATTGAGCTTGAGCATCGAGAAATCGACTTGCGCAATAAGCCCCAATCGATGTTGCTTGCCTCACCTAAAGGAACTGTTCCTGTTTTGTGTGTGAATGGACTAGTGCTCGACCAAAGTATTGACATTATGCGTTGGGCGCTGGAGCAATCAGACCCCGATGAATGGTTAAATGTTGATGCCATGCTTGCTCAACAGTGGATTGAGAAAAATGATGGGCCATTTAAGTTGCTCTTAGATCAATATAAATATCCCAATCGATTTCCAGATCTGCAGCAGGAAGAGGTTCTCGGCTCTGCTTGTAAGCTGATGCTCGAACCTATTGAAGCAGCTTTGCAGTCTAACCCCTATCTGATGGGTAGCAATCTCTCTTGGGTAGATGTGGCTATCTTCCCATTTATCAGGCAGTTTTCTATGGTGGATTTGCAAATGTTCACTCAATTGCCATTTCCGAAAACACGGCAATGGCTCAATCAATTGCTGGAGTCTGAACTCTTTAAGTCGGTGATGGAAAAATACCCTGTCTGGGTAGATTAATTCACTCAAGAATGCGTCGCCAAAGACAAAGCTGTCTTCTAATAGTGACTCAATTTGGTGCATCCCAATCATTAATTACCATTCCTAGAAGACATAATGGACTTATGGCATCATGATTTGAGTCATTAATTGGGGTAATAAAACGATGGATGTCAATATTGCTGCATTAGGTGAGCAACTTTATAGATCACTGATTAATGCAATTTCTGCATCTAACTGGCCTGCAGTAGAGGCGATGTTTGCTCCCGGATTTCAATCTGCACACTCCGATGGAGCTCGAGATCGGGCTACAGAGATAAAGACAATCATTGGGGAAAAGATTGCCAAATGCAATTTGACTGAATTTAAAGTGACTCAATCTGGCAACTGCTTAATCGTTACTCACATGCAATCTGTTGAGGAGACGATTGATGGTCAAAGACTTCCTGCCGTATCTAGTCCTCGTCTTACTGTCTGGGTTCAAAATCAAGACAAGTGGCAGATGGTTGCCCTTGCTAATTTAAGACCCCTAGATTAATCATTCCCCTCAATCCATTTCAAAGGTTTACAGTGAAAACTCTTTTAGCATTCATAGGCTTTCTTTTCTTTTCTTTTTCTATCTTCGCACAGACACCATTTAATCCACAGGTCGAAGGTGAGCGTCTTGAAAGACTCTGGTGGGATCAACAAAAAAATCAAGATATTGCAGGTTTAACCATGTTAATGTCTCCCGCCTTCCAGTCCATCAATACCAAAGGGGCTCAAGACCTAGCCTTTAATATGGCCATTATTAAAGCTGAGAAACTAGGTAATTACGAGCTCGCCAATATTAAGGTGACGCAATCTCAAGATAATTTAGTGGTGACGTATCAGATTAAGGTCCCTGAGAACTATCTGGGCAAAAAAATGTCACCAAAATTGCACTATAGATTAGATGTTTGGACGAAAGCACCTACTGGCTGGCAGATTATTGCGCATGCCAACCTAAATCCAATTTGATGTAATTAAATATCTACTTTTACGTGATGATTGCTCTAAAGAGTTGGCAGAGTGGGGCAGTCATGTAGCGAAAGCAAATGCCAGAGTGTATTTTTTAATTTGAAAGGGTAATGAGTATGTCAGATTCAAGTAAGCAAGCTCCTAATGTCATCGGCACATGGGTAGGTAAGACAAATGATGCAGTGATTGGTGGTGGAAGCCACTATCCCGATGGCCAGCCAGGTGAAGTTCGCTTTCTTGGTTTAACGGTAACGTATAAATTCGACAAGCAATCAAATCGTGCATTCTCAGGGATATTTACGATTGAGGGACATACCGTTCAAATCGTTGGCTCATTTAGTAGTGATCTAGTCAGCGGCACAATGGCGGACAAGGATGGTACATATACCTTTTCGATGACTAGCCCAAATGTGATGTCAGTCTGTTTTGCCTCTACAACTACCGATCGCTATGATCAGTCGGCTGGTCCAGTTGCTGATTGCCATGACGTTACCAGGCAATAGTGCACCGTTAATCGAAGTGCCAGCCTAAGGGTTGGCATTTTCTTTATAGTAAGCAATGTAATAAATTCCTGCTTATTTTCAAAGGTATCTTATGGATAAAATGCATTTCACCAGAATGGATCAAGGGACCGTTGCTGACTATGAAGTATTGAAAAAGGTACATGAGCATACTTTGGCAGCTTTACCAGATCAACTCTATACGCTTCTGAATAATCTTAAAAAAGATACGGCCTATAACATCACTCGCAAAGAGCATTGTTTGCAAACCGCTACCAGAGCATTACGTGATGGTAAAGATGATGAGTATGTAGTTGTTGCTTTATTGCATGATATTGCAGAGCCTTTAGGCCCCTTTAATCATGGTGAGGTCATTGCATCGATCTTGCATCCCTTCATATCCAGAAATAATTACTGGATGTTAGTTCAGCATGGTTTATTTCAAACCTATTTCTATGGCGATAAGATAGGCTTGGATCCAAATGCACGCGATCAGTACAAATCGGATCCTGCATATGAGCAAACCGTCGAGTTTTGCGCGAAGTATGATGAGATCTCGTTTGATCCAGATTACAAAAGCGAGCCTCTTTCAACATTTGATCCGATGGTCAGGCAGTTGTTAAAGAAACAATGGGTTGCTCCATAGATCCCACTGTTTTAGGTTAAAAGTCAAAGCCACCTCCGGGTGGCTTTTGTTTGGCCTCAATAGTGAGGAGCTTAAAAGATGCTAAATTAGCGCTATTCCATTGGAGCTGCTATGACTGATAAAAATCGTGAAATGACGCTTTGGCTGATAGTTGCCCTTTCTGTAGCTATTTCTGTTGTTGGTGCTATGCCGTTTTCTGTTAGCCTAGGTGGCAAGTTGGCTATTGTGGGTACTTTGGCCCGCTTTATTTTTGCTTTCATTCATGGCACGCAGCGAATGGGTTTACGTAAGTTCACCACCATCTTTGCCATCGCCTGCGTTGTGAGTTGGTGTTATGAATCGCTCAGTATCGCTACTGGATTCCCTTTTGGTCATTATGTCTATACAGATGAATTAGGGCCAAAACTAGGTAACGTTCCGCTCCTAATCATGCCTGCTTACTTTGGCGTATGTTATCTCTCTTGGGTCATAGCGCATGTACTTTTAGATCAGTTTGATCGACAAATAGATTCACGCTCGCTGTATGCTATTCCGATCATTGCCAGTTTTATTATGGTGATGTGGGATATGAGTACCGATCCATCATCAGCCACGGTCAAGCATCAGTGGATCTGGCGGGATGGCGGTGGTTACTTTGGAGTTCCCTTCTCTAATTTCATTGGATGGTATCTCTGTGTCTATACTATCTTTCAGCTTTGGGCCATATATTTAATGCGCGCTAAGCAATCGGAGCATTGTTCTGCGGATGACTATAAATCAGGCTGGTATCTTCCCATTGCAGTCTATGGAGCCATATTTCTGCAGTTCATTGGAGCCGCAATCTGGCCGCCCACCGGCACTGTAACGGACGCTAGTTCCCAAGTCTGGCCTTTGAAGGCGCTTTATGAAACCCTAGGACTCGTATCTCTTTTCACTATGCTCTTTGTGACCTGCTTGGCCTTCTTCAAAGTGCAGAAGAATGACGATTTGCACTAGAGGGGTGATCACCTTAATGAAATACTTCTCACTAACACTCGCTATGGTTGCGACACTGACTTCATTAGGAGCTTATGCTGCTCCTAATCTGTATCAATGCCAAGTTCTGAGCGATGCCTATATTAAAAATGATGGAACTTTAGATATCTCTAAAGATAGCCCCAGAATTGGACAGGCATTTACGGTAATTAAGAAAACGGGTGAAGTGATTGGGGATGTCATGGACCCACTTAAAAACCCTAAGGTACTTTCAATGGGTGGAGAGAGAAATTCTTATAAAGTCATTTGGAATCAGAAAGCTACCGGTAAAAACGGAGTCTTTCTCGACTACTTAAATGTTGATGAATTTGTAAAGGGCACAAAGAAGCCTTTTGGATTCTTTTCAGGCAGCTTGCTCCTATCGGGTTATTGTGAGTAGCCAGCATTGTTGTTGCTTCACTCTTGAAATCTTGCCAATAAATTAGAGGATAAAGACTACCGTCTTACAAAGAAGCAATCAATTTTTTAATTAAGTTATATGAATATTAATGCTGACTATAGCCAACGAGTTGTAATTAACCATCAGGACCTGCCATGGATTCCAAGTCCAGAATTTGGTGTGGATAGGCGATTGCTTGATCGCCAGGGCGAAGAGGTGGCAAAGGCAACATCCATTGTTCGCTATGCGCCTGAAACTCAATTTAAGAAACATACCCATGACTTGGGCGAAGAGATATTAGTTTTAGAGGGAGTGTTCAGTGATGAAACCGGCGATTATCCGGCTGGTACATACCTGATGAATCCACCAGGTTCATCACATACTCCTTCTAGCAAAACCGGCTGCACACTCTTTGTGAAGTTGAGACACCTGGGCCCAGATCAGGTAGTGCGTGAAGTTATCAATACAAAAACTGCGCAATGGTATCAGGGCATGGTTCCCGGTCTTCATGTGATGCCCCTCATGCAGCAAGGTAGCGGGTCAACCTTAGTGCGTTGGGCGCCTCAAACTTATTTCAATCCTCACAAGCATTATGGTGGTGAAGAAATCTTCGTTGTTGATGGCGTTTTTGAGGATGAGCATGGTAAATATCCTGCTGGATCATGGATTAGAAGTCCACATATGAGTCTGCACCAACCCTTCAGTAAGGAAGGCTGCACGATCTTTGTAAAGACTGGACATTTAATCGACTGATTTAAGGGTAAATGTATTGGTAGATCACCTGAGATTGACTTCGTCGAAATTTCGTTTTCGAACTCGCGTCCAACGGATTAAAGGGGCTAGTTAGACGCTGACGGACTTAATTTAACGTGGAATATTCAGTGGAAAGTATGTTTTTAATGCTACAAATAGAGCATCAAATTGCTATCTGTTTCCTTGCATCTTGAAGCATTCCAAGGGTAATCTTTCTCACTTCAATCTTGCTTTGTTCAATGTGAGCCTTGAGAAGTCTTTGTGCCTCAGGAGCTCTACCTGCCATAATTGCTTTAATAATTTGACCATGTTCATCGTAAGTACTGTTGATGCGGTCACTCTTTGTGAAATCTAATCTTCTAACAATCTTAATACGTTCCGTTATTTCGACATGTGTTTTAAGCATCTCTTCATTTCCGGATGCCTTAACTAGTGAAGTATGAAATTGCTCATCAAGTATTCCTACCTCTAGAGTATTAAAGCTACGCTTTGATTTAGGTACTAGCCATATCTTTTGAAGATCCTTGAAGATTTGGTTATCTCTATTTGAGTTGCAAAGCGATTTAACAGCATTAGATTCAATCAAGATTCGAAAGTCGTACAACTCATCGAGCTTATCAAAATTAAGCGGCGCTACCTGCCATCCAATTTTGGGGATCGCCTTAATAAAACCACCATGTTGCAGTTGTTGAAGGGCCTGCCGCAATGGAGTTCTACTGACATTAACCAGTTTTGCAAGATTTCCTTCCGAGATTAGGTCACCCGGCATCATTTCAAAATTGAAGATCTTGTGTTTGATCTGCGCATATGCATGTTCTGCCAGACTAGAGAACTCAGAGTTGATTGAAATGATTGACGGCATTTGCTAATTTTCCAATTGCTTGATGTATGGTCTCCACCCACCAAGATCGCTGATATCTTTTGCTCCCTCAATTGCGTAAGGCTCGCAAATAAACCCTTTCACCCATGAGCCGTCGTCTAATTCGATACTTCCGAGCCCCAGTGGTGCTGGGATAAGTCCTAGGAATGAACCCACTTCAGCAGCTGGCATCCTATATACCTCTAGATCAATGGCAGACCCATTTGATGAGGCTTTAACTAAGCCTGGTTTAGGCGGCGTAGTGTTAGGAAGCGCAAATAAACGATAGGACTTGGCTGATTTACATGATTTTAAAAATCGAGCATTTCGTTCCGTTAACTGGGAATGTAGAGGCATACCCTTTAGATGCGCTCCAACTACTGCAATTTCTATGCTGTCATGATTATTGTTGTTAATAGTAAGCTCTGCTGGACTTGCCTTAGTGGTAGATTTTCCGAGAGTAAGGCCAAACAGCAATTGCCACTGGGCGGCCAATTCCAATAGCGCATTATCTGAACCTTCCTGCGCTATAAGGGTAATACCAAATGGCATACCCGCTTCCGTAAATCCTGCGGGAACAGCCACAGCGCAAAGGCGCATGAGATTAACGAAATTGGTATACATCCCTAATTCACTATTTTTTAAAATAGGATTATTCTTTAGGTCTTCTAGAGTGGGGTGATTTGGTGCGCTCGGTACTAGGATGACATCGCATTTTGCCCAAGCTTTTTTAGCCTCAATCTCTAACTCTTTTAATTGATAAATTGCTCTAAAGCCCTGCGCAGCTGTGAAAAGCGAACCACTTTGAACGATTTTCTTAACGCTTGGATCAAATGAATCTGGATGGGAATTAAGAAAATCTTCTGTAACTGCAAAACGCTCTGCTACCCAGGGTCCATCGTATAAGAGCTTGCCAGCTTTAACAAAGGGATCAATATCCACCTGAACAAACTCTACGTCTAGACCTTTGGCGTTCTCAATCGCTTTATGAAATGATTTTTGGTAGCTCCCATCATCTAGGAATTGACAGCTTGAAGGTATGCCAATTTGAATAGGCCGTACAAAGCTAGAAATTGTTTTTGGAATGGGATGAAATTGAGCTTCTGTAGCTCTATCTTGGGCATTGGATTTCATCACATCAAGAACAATATTTGCATCAGCTGCAGTAAGCGTCATGATGGATACACAATCAAGCGACTTGCATGCTGGAAATACGCCCTCAGTACTTACTAGGCCGGGAGTGGGTTTTGTGCCCACGATATTATTAAATGCCGCAGGAATTCGGCCTGATCCAGCAGTATCTGTGCCTAGGCTAAAGCAAACTAAGCCTCTTGCGACTACTGAGGCAGAGCCTGAGCTGGAGCCGCCGCTGACATACTTGGGGTCAAAGGTGTTGGGAACTGCACCGTAGGGGGAGCGAGTTCCCACAAGGCCGGTAGCAAATTGATCAAGATTGGTTTTCCCAAGCAAAATTGCACCAGCATCCATGAGTTTTTGAACTACGGTTGCATTCTTTTCTGGCTTAAAGGCAAAATCCGGGCAGGCTGCAGTTGTTTCCCATTCATATGCGTCAATATTATCTTTGATGGCAAATGGAATGCCATAGAGCGGTAATTGAGCAATAGACTTTTCTTTGGATAGCAATTCCAGATTTTTTAATTGCTGACTAATTTGAGCATCTGTAGCTACGCTAATCCAAGCGGGGTCTTTTGCTTCTAAAGAAATAGTGCGAATGGTATTAATTGCGTCAAGAATATATTTCTGAGGAGTGATCTCACCAGATTGATAGCGGAGCAGAAGTTCTTTAATCGTAATCACGCTCTCATCTCCCGCTGGAATATTTCTAGGGCCAATGCTTTTGTTTTAATGAAATCAGCTTCACTAACACTCTCTGGTGCCCTAGGCTTAGCCATATCAAATGTTAGGTATTCGGCAATGCGAGTGGGTCTTCTGGTTAGCAATAGGATCTTGTCTGCTAAAAAGACCGCATCTTCTAGATCGTGAGAAACGATCATCATCGTTACACCAGTAGTGAGATTGGCCTCTTGCAGCTTAGCCCTAATAAACAGAGTCATTTCAAAATCAAGAGCAGAGAAGGGCTCATCTAAAAATAGAATTTCTGGTTTTGGGGCTAAAGCCCTCATGATCGAGACGGTTTGCATCTGGCCGCCCGAAAGCTCATAGGGGTAAAGATTGAGATTAAATTTAATCTCAAATAAAGCTACTAATTCATCCACTCGTGCTTTGACATCTGCCTTGGACATACCGCTGCGCTTGAGTGGGTATGCAATGTTATCCCATGAGCTCATCCAAGGAAATAGGGCGTCTCGATAGTTTTGAAAGACGTAACCAATGGTAGTTTTGTCTAAGGTTTTCCCATCAAACAGCACTTCACCAGCATCAGTAGGCATTAATCCAGAGATCATATTGATCAGAGTTGATTTACCGCATCCATTTGGGCCAAAGATAGAGACTATCTTCCCCTTGGGGATGTCTAGGTTGAAGTTGTCATATAAGACAGCGCCATTAAAAGATTTATCTAAACCACGAATCGTGACGTGAGTCCCAATTGCTGCTGGCAAATCAAGAACAGTACTCATGCTTTTCCACCCCAATGAACAATGCGTTTTTCTGAGATCAGAAATAAAAGATTTAGACCGTACCCTAGAGCCCCAGTGATTAGGATGGAGCTGTACATTTCTTTGACATTAAAGACTTGCTGAGCATCAATAATGCGATGACCTAAACCATTCTCAGAGCCAATAAACATTTCCGCTACGATCACAATGACTAAGGCCATTGAGATCCCCATGCGTAATCCTACAAATGTTTGGGGCAAACTTTCCATCAGCAATACATCTTTAAAAATATAACGCTTTGGTATGCCCATCGTTTTGGCAGCATTAACCCGAGTTTTCTTCGCATTCATAACCCCATAAGCACTGTTAAACAGAATGACCAACACTGCGGCAAAAGCGGCAATTGCGATCTTATTAATATCTGTAATACCAAAGATCAGCATGAATAATGGGATTAATGCAGATGAGGGAGTCGATCTAAAGAAATCAATCAGGAATTCAACGCTGCGGTAGATCTTTTCGTTGCTTCCTAAAATTACCCCTAGAGGCACTCCGATGGCTGTGGCAATGGCAAATGCATAAAAGGTTCTTTTAATAGTGGCAAATAAATCTCCATAAATAGCACCACTAATGAAAGAGTCGCTCATGTAAGCCAAGGTTGCACCGGGAGGCGGTAGCAAAATTGGTTTGACCCACTTTGCTTCCAGAATGAGGCTCCAAAGCAATAAAAGTGCAATGGGACCAATTAATGGAAGGAGTTTATCTAGGTGTAATTTTTTACTCATGAAAGATTAGCCGCCATAGATTAGAGGTTTCACATCAACGACCTTGGAGAAGATCTTGCGCTCGGTAAATACGTCGAAATACTTTTGGAAGTAGGTAATATCTGCAGGCTTGAATTCGTTAAACATCACAAAATTTGCCAATGGCACTTCTTTCACCACAGCCTCTTCGATAGCGGTAAAGCCATCGAGTGATTTTCTAGATTCCTCTGGATTCTTGCGAACAAAATCCACTCCTTTGGCATAGGCAAGAATGAATTTCTTGACATCATTTGGTCGCTCTTTAATGAGAGTGGTCGTCAGGGATGCTGAACCTCCAAACCATGGTGCCATTGCATCACCCAGCATGTATTTAGAGATCACGCCTGCTTCTAATACGCGTGAGACACCTTTTACTTTGCCAATGGTTCCAGAGGGTTCCAGGGTATAGACCGCATCAATTTGACCTGCCGCTAATGCTGGTATGTGCTGGCCTACGGGTAATTCGATTGGTTGAACATTGGGAAGGCCATTTTTTTCAAGAATGATCTTAGCAAGCGTTACGTTTTGAATACCGGGGCCACATCCAAACTTAACATCCTTAGGAAGGTCTTTAATAGCCTTCACTTTGCTATCAATTGGAACTAGCACTTCGTCTAAAACATATTTAGCATTTGATGGGTTTGAGCAAATAATCTTAAATAGGTTTGGTGAGGAGATCTCTGCAAGAGCTAAGGCTGCAGAAGCGGTGCCGTTGGCAGATCCATGGATGCGGCCAGCAATCATTGCTTCAGCAATTTGATTGGGGCTTGCAAACTTTACGCCCTCAACATTAAGACCAACTTCTTTAAAGTAACCTTTTTCTAGGGCTACATAAAAAGGGAGGCCGCTAGCGATAGGCCAGTAACCTATCTGAATTTTGTCATCAGCCGCTTTGGCAAATGATGGGATAAGGGCAGAGGCTGCTGTAACGGCGCCGGCTATTAATGCCTCACGACGTCCAATGCTAAATTTGCTTTTAATCATGCTAATGACTCCTTTGGGTTAACAAAACAATTGGTGTACTTGCTTGTATACAAGTTTGACTACTAACCCTGAGACTCAAAAGACGAATTGCACTATTTGAAGGCCTAGATATTTTTTTAGCACTTATTCGGTGCATTACCTCAGTTTAGGCAATGCTATCGATTTGATTTTTGAAACGTCTGAATAAACGCGCGCACTGGGGCGTTAGAGACCCACTTCATTCAAAACAACTGATTAGTAAATATTTATCCGAAAGTTAATCGGTTTTAATAAAGGTCAAAATACTGCGCTGTAAACCTTTATCTGCCCAATTGGGCATGATGCGCCAAGTAGTTAAAACGCGCAGGCGGTTATCTTGAATTTCGAATTGACGCCTTTGTTCTGTACCAACCCAATCAGGCTTCCAGGCGACCTGAACGCTCGTGATCCACTCATTGCCTTCAATGCGGTAAGTGCCTGCGTAGGACACAAGGCTGTTTAATAGTTCTGCACTATCTTCACTGCTGGAGGCCGGCTTTCGACCTTCACCAGT
>CANCIL010000068.1 GCA_947378095.1 Betaproteobacteria bacterium | reverse complement strand
TCACCCTCAAATGGATAACTCTAGCTTAATCCAAAATACTCTTTAGCACCTCGAACAATGGTGTCAAATTCTTTTAAGTTCGGCTTATCTGGACTACCCCCTTCAATAAAGGTGCCGCCCATTACGCCTATATCTTGCGGAGCTGAATCCGGTAAGTGTTTTGGAAAGAGGTAGAAGGAGCGCTTTACCTTTTGGTTCATTTCGGTTTTCCCTTCGCCAAAATAAACTAGGATCATGTAATTCATATTCTCTGGAACCTGATTCTTTAACATGATCAAGTGGCCTTGCACGGGAACCAGCGCAGAATCATTTGCCAACTCTCTAGAGCCTAAACCACTGCAGTTAAAGATAAATTGTTGATTTAGCTCATCAAAAGATTGAATTTTCTGTTGAATGATTTCAATATGATGTCGCTTCATAAATTCGTGTAACTCCTCCATGAGAAGAGCGGTATTCATAAAGACGCCGTCATCATAGACAACCATTGTGCGCGTTGTGCCATTACCAAAATCAAGAATGACATCTTTAGCAGGGCCCATCACTTTTCCAACATAGGGCTCTAGCCCTGAGTCATCTCGGCTACTAAAGTAGCTAGGCACCTTACGAGCACCCTTTTTGAAATCGCTATTTTCGTTATTGGCAATCCCTTTATAAAATCGGTAAGCCTCTATACCAATTTCATCAATAATGGCTTGCATAGCATGATCGTTATCCATCGAGACTGGAGCCAATAATCCGCCAGCATAATGTGATGGCAAGGTGATCAGTTGCTCAGCATAAATAGTGATATTGCTAAAGCCCCGTTGTATCAAATCATAAGCCGTAAAAAGACCGATCAATCCTGCCCCAATAATAGCAATAGGAGTAGATTTATCTGATAGCCCTGCTCCAAAATCAGAATTGATTAGTAGCGAATTGACATACTTCGCTGATCCGGGGCCCAATGTCCAGCCACTTCCACCATGGCCATAATTATGAGCAACGATCTTATCCCCTTCTTTGGCCAGACTTAAATTAGGGGCTCCATGCTTCATCGGGCGATAACATAAAATCCTTTCACCTAAATATGCATCACCAATGTTTGGCGGGGTGATTTTTCGAATCTCAATATTTGATTCATTACCTGGGGTAGGTGATGTAGCCATGTAATCCTTCAATGGGACTGCTGGTTTAAGGGGTGACTTAAAAAGCTATACAAAAATTTGATTGACCGAGCCACGAAGGTCCATCTCAAAATCGAGACCGGCAACTGGTGGCCTAGCAAAGTACCAATTAATGCCACAACGCATGCGCCCTGTTTTAGCAAAGACTTCTTCTACCAAAGCGCCAATATTGTGAACTGAATAGGCTTGAGCGCTTGTAACATCACTCCATTGAAAACCAAGACTTTCCAGACGTTTATTCATTTCATTGGCAACGAATTCCATTTTGATCCTTAGCCCCACCTCAGTGCTATCACCATAGGCAACAATCCGCTCACGGTATGGCTCAGGACCCGATCTCGCATCCCCTCCGCCAGATAAGATAAAACTGCCAGAAGATTCTGATTTTGTGGGAATGGTATAGGCAAATGAATACATGCCAACTTCTGCAGGCCCAAAGTATTCAGGGCAAACATTGGTTCGCGCTACTGGATTCATAAATGAACTACCTTGGGAGTCTGCTTGATAAACTCCCCACCGCTCAAGAGTGCCTACATACTGTCTATTAAAGGCAATAAAACCTTGATCATCGAACTGCATTGGTGATCTCAACTCGCAATGGGCAAATGCAGTCAATGGACGACCAATTTGCTTCATATGCTGCTCGATAGCCATAAATGCTTCTTGAATCGGGAGTACCTTACTAAACCTTGCCTGGACTAATTGAAAACCGGGCTCAGCAGCTACGCCGGCAGAGTATTGAAATACGGCTGGAAGGTAGCGATATCCACCCTCTTTAAATACAAGCATGGGATACATACATTACCTTCTTAATCTGGCTGCATATTTACAGACTTCACAATACGCTCATACTTCTGAATTTCAGACTGAATATGCTCCTGAAACTTAGCAGGCGTACCACCAATAATTTCAATCCCTCGGTCCCCGAAGTTCTTCTTCACAGCCGGATCTTGCAAAGCCTTATTGAACGCTTGATTCATTCGATCCACAGCATCTTTGGTCATGCTACTTGGAGCAACAATGCCATACCAAGAGTCTGTTTCAAAGCTAGGAAATCCTTGCTCAGCAATAGTCGGAATTTCTGGGGCAAGCGGTGCGCGAGTGAGATAGGTTGTGCCGATTGCCTTAATTTTTCCTGACTTAATATAGGGTAAGAAATCAGGTAAATTTCCAAACATCAGATCCACATTACCTGCAATCAAATCAGTCAATGCAGGGCCTTGTCCACGGTAAGGAATATGCACTACATAAATTCCAGCCATGGATTTAAGCATCTCACCTGCAAAGTGCGCTGTTGTGCCATTACCAAATGAAGCATAAGACAGCTTTCCTGGATTTTTCTTGGCGTAATTAATCAGCTCTTTCAAGTTATTTACAGGCAAGCTAGATTTCACTGCTAAGACATTGGCAGTACGCGCCATTAAAACTACAGGCTGCAGATCTTTTGTAGTGTTGTAAGGCAGGGTTTTAATCAGAGACTGATTCACGGTAAAGCTATTAGCAACGCCTCCAACAGTCAGATTGTCATTTGCTTTAGCCGTAGCATCAACGCCAATGACCGTACCTGCACCTGGCTTGTTATCCACAATCACTGGAGAACCTAAAAACTTGGAGATATCTGGCGTAACCGTGCGAACCACAGAATCTAATGTGCTAGCACCACCAGGAAAGGGCACAATGACTCGCACAGTTTGACCATTAGGCCAAGCTGTTTGCGCCGATGCCCCAAAAGAAATTGCCCAAAATAAAACTGCAATACTACGAATTAGAATAGCTCGCTCAATCGTTGGCATAAGTAGTCCTATTGAATAACTTCCCTAAATCTTTAAACGTGTCCGTACTTTTTCAAAGCATCTGCAAGACTTAAACCATTGGCAATATCGATCCGAATATTCTTTTCAATCGCAGTCAAGCGCTCTGATTCAATTAAGACAGACTCAACATGCTCCACTGGGATCACAATGGCGCCATCGTCATCACATAAGATAAAGTCCCCCGGCCTCACAATCACATTACCGCCATCATGACCACGCATATAAACCGGTACCTGACTTGCCGTTACCTTCCAGCGGCCGATAGATTGCACTGGAGTGCGGTAGCAAGCAAAAACGGGGAACTGATGCTCACCAATCCATCTCACATCCCGAATGCCACCATCAAGCAATGCCCCAACTGAACCACGCTCTTTCATACCCAGCGCAATCAATTCTCCAAAATAACAAATCCCATTACCATCACCACTCCACACGCTGATCTCTCCTGAAGAGATGCCTTGGCAAGCCGCCATCTTGTCTGCATCACCGCCTTGTGGGTAGGGTGTCATTTGCCCGCGGATTGTATAAGCCCAACCCGCCATTCTTTTGGTCGTATCAGGATATGGCGCAAACTGAGATGAGAGTCCTTGTTGCAGGAGATTCATATTATCGAGAACATCGGCAACATTTGAAGTATCCACTTCTAAGTAGCGAAGGCGTATCTCTTCTTTTTTAGCGGCTGTAAAAGTCATGCATCTTCCTTGATTTTATTTTTAGGTTCCAACTTGGAATGTGGCTAACATCTTGCGTAACATCGCAACGACACTTTGTGCGACGATACGGCCAGTTTTTGGATTTTCTGATGGGATGTTTTCCATCTTCATTGAGAACTTGGCAGAATCGGATTCAACTGTAATGGTGTGGGTATTTCTCACTACCGTAGGATCAGCCCAAATTTCTAAATGCGTTTTCTCGGGACCAACACCCGCTAACGCAAGTGCTACTACAACATTGAGGTTTGCAGGGAATCCTTTAGCGGCCTCCCTTGCATTTCCTGAGAATACTTTTAGCGGCGCAGTGAGCCCATCTACTGAAATATTATTCTCAATTAAATGGGGGGCACCCTTTAATCCCAAAGGCGGCTTGTTCGTTACCATTTTGACTGAGAATATTTCCCCTTCAGCAGCAGCGACCATAGCGTCCAAACCAATGAGAGCGCCGGTTGGGACCATGATGGTTCCACCTGTCGTTTTTGCAAGCTCAATTAATTCAGGCTTAAATAGAATGGCACCAACTGATAAGACGATGGCTTTTTTCTTGGCACGCAAAAAGGGAGCAATGATATCGCTGAGTAATTCTGCTGGGGCGCACTCAACCACAACATCGGCCTCAGGCTCTAATTCTGATATCGATAATACTTTTACTGGATAAGCCAAAGTGCTGACAAACTCTTTTGCCTTGTCCTGATTTTTAGCTGACACTGCAGTCAATACAACGCCAGGGACAACACCCTCCGTCAAACGGGTTGCCAAAGATTTTCCAATAGCACCCAATCCAGCAATAGCCACACGAAGGGGTTTATTTGTTGATTCCATACTTACTCACTCAGTTATCTTCAATATTATTAAGGGGCTTTAACTAACTCTACTACCGTCTGGATACCATCAAGATAGTGACCCATGCGTAGGTTTTCATCAAAACTATGTTGGTTATTGTCGCCATTGACTAAAGGCATGATCACAAAGGGTACGGCCAAGCCCTCAACCAAGCTATCTGTCGGCACACTTCCGCCCATCATACGAATGCGCACAGGCGTCTTGCCCATATTTTGCGGAGAATTCTTCATCGCCGTATACGCCCAGATACCCAGCGGGTCATTCATTGGGGTGCGCACAGCTTTACCTCCCGTACCCATCTTATAGGTAGCTAACTTGTCGTATTTGGCACGTTCTTCATCAGTAGGCTCACCCGGAGTTAAGTGATAGCCCTGCTTTTTAATATGCTCAGTCACTTTTCCAAAGAGATAAGTTGGTGGAGTTTCTGGCGTTGTGCGCAAATCCAGTTCAGCCGTGGCATTGTGAGGAACCACATTTGAAGCCTTTGCACCAATAGATGCAGAAGCCATGCCTCGTATATTCAGAGACGGGTATTGGAGAGCCTCTTGATAATTAGCCCCTACCGTTTCTGCTTTAGCAATACCAACGCGGGCCTTAATTGCTGCCTCATCATCACCGGTCTCCAAAAGAATTGCTTTCTCTTCCGGAGTCAGCGCAATATTGGCGTAATAATCCGCGACCAAGACTTTACCGTTCTCATCTTTCATAGAGCTCAATAATTGGGCTAAGCGCATTGCTGGATTAGGAACGTAGTTACCGTAGTGGCCACTATGTAATGGTGCCTTTGGACCATATACCGTTAGGGTAGTACGTGTATTTCCGCGATTTCCAAAAATTAAGGTTGGGCGATTACTTGCATGAGTTGGACCATCAAAGATGACGATACCATCACTCTTTAACAACTCTTTATTCGCATTGACGACCGCACGAATTGAAGGTGAGCCCTTCTCCTCTTCGCTATCAATAATGACTTTTACATTAATACCCGGCTGAATACCAAGCGAATTCATTGCATCAAACGCCGCCATAAACATCATGATGGGACCTTTGTCATCGGATGTAGAGCGACCAAAAAAACGTAGCTCAGGATCTAAGTTCTGAGCAAAGATCCGATCTTGAGGAACCTCTTCCCACTTGCCTGCTGCATTCTTACTTTTAATTACTGGCTTCCAAGGGTCTGCTTGGGCCCATTCTGACGGGACGACAGGCTGGCTATCCATATGCATGTAGAAAAGAATAGTTTTAGCACCAGGTACTGTTTTCTTAAACTCTGCATAAACCATTGGCTTACCTTGGTTTTCGAGCAGCTTAGTTGAGAACCCTCTCTTTTGAAATCCAGCAGCAATAAACTCCGCAGTTTTTTGAATATCTGCTGGAACTGCAGCATCACTAGGAATATTGAGTAATTGCAAGTACTCAGGAAAGCTTTGTTGTGCAAACTTCACTACTTGCTCTTGACTTAACTTTGCTGGCTGAGCAAAAGCAGAATTTGTAGATGCAAACAATCCCACTATAGCAAGCCATGCAAGCCATTTCTTCATTCTTAGCATTTCTCGTCTCCTACATGATGTATTTATTATTTAATGCACTAAATACTATCAAGATCCTAAATTATTTTCAGTTACAACAGCCTGATTGATGGGCTTTCAAAACGAGTATAGCCCCATCAGCTTTATCAGGATCCCCATAGGAATGCGGTTAGCACTACAGGCATATATTTGCTAATATGCCTTATTTGCCCCGAGGATCACCCCCATGCTAGATGACGATAAGAAGCGCCTAATCGAGGCTGAGGAGCGATACCGTCGAGATGTTGCAAAAAAGCTAGATTCTGACTTGGCGGCAACCGCAAAGGATGCTAAAAATCTAGGCAAAGACCTCTGGGCCAAAGTGAGCGATGTACTCAATAGTAATTTTGGTATATGGTTTTTATCTTCGGTATTTATTTCAGGTGGCGCTGCTGTATATCAAATCACCCAACACCACTATGAAGCCAAGCTTGAAACGCAAAGGCAACTGGCAACCTGCGAATTTGAAATCGCCAATCGATTAAACGCCATGAAGTTTTTATTGGCACGAGCAAAAACTATCGGGGAAGCTCAATATGCATTAACCCCAGTAACTAAAAGTCTAGGTGCTGTCAGCGCCGAATATGACAATGCCAATATTGCTGTTCTTTATTTTAAAATATACCAATTGACCGGCCTAAAAGACATGACAATAGGCAATTACGTGCGTCAACTTGAAGAGGGAAATTTGGCAATTCAAAGGCAAAATCCCAAGAACCTTTTAAGCGAAGAAGATCGAAAAGATATGCTTGCGATCATTGATATTCTTCATCGCTACGCAGTCAACGAAATCAATAGCCAAAAAAAATTATGAGCACTCTAATATCTAACCTATCCGAAGCAAGTCTACTGATAATCCTACTGCTAGTCTCTATAGCCTTAAGCCTTATATGCTTCTTCTTGATTCAAAAATATTGCACCTGGTTAAGACTAGAGGATGATGGCATTTTCGGCACGATTTTTGCGAATACCATGCCAACCTTGGTTGGGTTTGTTTTTGCCTTTGTTACCGTAGCCGCATGGCAAAACTACAATAATGTAAGTGATACAGTTTCAAAGGAAGCGCATACATTATTTAATCTGTACCAAATTATGGATGCCTATCCCAGCGAGACAAAAAAGGCTGGGCAAGCTGAATTAATTCAATACGCAAATACCGTTATTGAGCAAGAGTGGCCAGTTTTAAACCAACAAAAGTTTGATTTAAGTGCATTTAAAAGCCTTGATCGCATCAAGCAAATTTTTGTCAATCACAAACCTTCTAATTTTGAAGGTATCGCAATACACAATGAAGGCCTGAGTTTGCTATCAGACTACACAGACTTGCGTCGTAATCGTATTGAGAGTGCAAAATCATTTCTTGCGAAACCCATGTGGGCTGCGCTGATCATCTCTGCGATTCTATTAATTCTTTTCTCAGCCCTTTTTAAAACTAAAAATATTCGTATTCATGCAGTCATGATTGCCTTGGTTGGCGGATCACTCGGTGTGATGTTCTTCCTTTTGGTCATCTACGACAATCCATTTTGGGGCCCGAGCGCAATAGAACCGACCCCATTCCAAAAAACACTGGAATCGATATCGATTATTAAGAAATAACTAAACCCTGATTTTGGTGACAAATTCCATCAATCCACTCAATGGAATTTTGAAAAAATCTGATTGACGGGCTGAGTTCTTTAACATCCAACTAAAGATATTCTCCCGCCAACGGGACATACCTGAAAGCTCTTCTGGGGAGATTGCATCCCGAGAGACAAAGAAGGAGGTGTCGGAAATATTAAACTGCAATTCAAGTTTTGCGGCAATCAATTTCAGAATCTCTTGTATATCGGGGGATTCATTAAACCCAAATACTGCTCTTACTAAGTAAATATTTTTACCTAGCTCTTTAGCATTAATGCGCTCATCATCCTTAACATAAGGAACATCCCACGTCACAATATTCAAAAAGAATATCCGCTCATGAATAACATGGTTATGTTTAATGTTGTCTGCAAATGCAATGGGTACATATTCGATATGAGAATTTAAATAGACTGCTGTACCTGGAACTTGTGTAGGAGGATTCTGCAACAAAGAGGAGATAAATACATCTAGTTTGACCCCATCTTTTCTAACAATGCTATCTACGATTTGCTTGCCCTGATACCAGGTGATAAAAAAGAAAAAGCAAACGCCACCCACCAATAAAGGGAACCATCCACCATCGATAATTTTTGCAGCATTAGCAATAAAAAAGGTTAAGTCAATGCTTAAGAAAATACCAATAGTCAGGGCTACCAATACTCGATTCCACTTCCAAAAATATTGCATTACGAGCCACACTAAAATGGTTGTAGCAATCATGGTTGTCGTGACTGCGATTCCATAGGCGGCTGCTAAATTATCTGCAGATTTAAAAACCAAAACTAAGCCCACTACCGCAATAAATAACATCCAATTAATGAGTGGGATATAAATTTGACCTATCTGATTATCTGAGGTGTGTCGAATATTCATCCGAGGAATAAAGCCAAGTTGAATGGCCTGGCTTGTCATTGAAAACGCCCCTGAAATCACTGCCTGCGATGCAATCACTGTTGCTACGGTAGCTAAGATAACCAAAGGAAAAACAAAGATCTTTGGAACCATTAAGAAGAAGGGGTTGCTAACGGCAGCAGGATTTAACAAAAGCATCGCGCCCTGCCCAAAGTAATTTAATAGTAAGCATGGCATTACCAACATAAACCAAGCAAATCGGATAGATCGGCCTCCAAACTGGCCCATGTCAGCATAAAGTGCTTCAGCCCCTGTCAACACCAAAAAGACGGCGCCAAGTACTATAAATCCTTGTGCAGCATATTCCCGCATGAAATTAATAGCATGAAATGGATTGACTGCAGCGAGAATGGCGGGATTTTGGACTAACTGGTAAAGGCCCATCAAGCCGATAACCAAAAACCATAAAATCATGATGGGCCCAAATAAATTGCCTACGGTCCCGGTACCTTTTTTTTGAATTAGAAAAAGTAAAAAAAGAATGATAAGAGAAATTGGAACAACATAATCAGCCAACCCGGCTGATAACACCTCTAGACCTGCAACAGCAGACAGAACAGAGATAGCAGGCGTAATAATCGCATCTCCATAAAACATACTTGCCCCAAAAATGCCAATGACCACAATGAAAGTGGCATGCTTTGAGCCCTTGGGCACCGTTTTTAATGCGAGTGCCATTAGCGCCAAAATTCCACCCTCTCCATTATTGTCAGCGCGCATGACAATAACAACGTACTTTAAGGACACAACAATAATGAATGACCATAGGATCATCGACAGAACACCAAACATCGCATTTGGGCTAAATGGTATGCCGTGATTGGAACTAAAACACTCCTGTAAAGCATACAAGGGACTTGTACCAATATCCCCAAACACAACGCCAGTTGCAGCAATCATGATGGAAGCTAAGGACCCTTTTTTTAAATCTCCACTCTTGACGCTCAAGTCTATTGGAGGCAAAAGGCTGGTCGGTGAATTCAAATGCATGGGGTTCGGCATTAGGGGATCTTCTTAATTACTCCAATTGAAGAAGAATAACTTACCCGAGTAAAGCCTTCTTCAAAAAGCTAGCCAAAGAATCTTCAAAGGTTCCATTCAATCCAGTAGAGTCCGTCACTGGAACAGTTCTAGGGTAAAAGTGAGACGCATTCTGAATTTCACAAGCAACGTGATTGATGCCCACTTGTTTGAAATGATCCTCAAAAACAGGGCCTTGGCTTAAAACATAGTCCAGATCTTTGGATCCCCAGGAAACAAATACAGGGGGAGTGCCTAGCCCCCCATGCATATAAGTCTTCATATCTACAGGATGCATATATCCCGAGATCGAAAATACTGCCGCTACCGGTTCCTGCTCAGGAAATGCAGCATGCAACGCAATCCGGCCTCCTGCTGACCATCCGCCAATAGCAATCTTGTTTGGATCTACCCCAAGGCGTTCGCTATTCTTTTTAACCCACTGAATGGCAGCGACCCCATCATCAATAGCACCTTCGATGCCTCGCCACAGCATTAAGTTATTAGCAGGAGGCAAATTCATGATTTTGCGGACCTCATCCACCCTAGACCGAGGGACAAAATCTGGATCTGAAATAGAGATGGTATTGCCGGGATCGGGGTCCTCTTGTATTAGTCGATAGTCAATAGAGAAACAAACATATCCCCGTTTAGCAAATTCAAGACAATACTCGGCAATGGCTGTATTAGTTGCTCCATCAACTTCGAAGGCATCATTATCTTTACTCCCACGATGAAATGCTCCCCCAAACGCCATGATCAGAGCGGGTGAACGAACTCCCGGAGGCAAACCTTGGGGCTGGTAAATATCAAGTAATAAATCGCGCTTAATTGGCTTATCTGAAAAATGAATTGCTGCACTCGCATAAACCTCATTAGAAGTAATTTGCACTTCAAATGGTTTATCAATGTAGTTAATTGAGTTATGCGTCATAATTTATTGTGACCACCGAATGAATAGGATTAGATATGTCAAACACCCATGAGAATCAAGCATTAGTCTCTCTATTAGGCGCCTTTTGCGAGGCCTTTAATCAACACGACCCAGAAACTATTGTATCGATGATTACAGATGATTGCGAATTCAGACCGGCGATGGGTGATCACAGCTTTGGCGCATCAATTAAGGGCAAGCAAGCCATTAAAGAAGCATTTGAGAATACCTTTGCCATGTTTCCTGATGCAAAGTGGGTCCCTAGAAATAATAATGAAGTCTTTGGAGAGCGCGGCTTCTCAGAATGGACCTTTGTTGCCACGCGCAAATCAGATGGAGCTTATTTTGAAGTTGACGGCGTCGACTTATTCTTTTTTAAGGATGGAAAAATATGCTTAAAAGATACATACCGAAAACAACGCGATCCTAAATTACCGAAGTAATTAATTAAGATATTGAATCAATCCTGTTAAGAAATCGTCATCATCAATGGGGCTATCTACAGTATTAGGTTTAGGCCTAGCGCTAAATGCTGCAACTACCAGGTTTTGATTTGGATTGATATAGAGGTATTGACCAAAAATTCCGCGGGCCTTAAATGCGCCTTGATGGAGGACTCCCTTAACTGAAGGTACCAACCAAAAT
>CANCIL010000067.1 GCA_947378095.1 Betaproteobacteria bacterium | reverse complement strand
ATCAGCGAAGGTCATGGCTTGGTCATGCTGACACCCCATCTAGGTGGCTTTGAAATCATTCCACGCGTTTTGGCTCAGCACTTTCCAGCAACCATTCTTTACCGTCCTTCACGCCAAGCTTGGCTCAATGAAGTGGTTGAAGAGGGTCGTGCCTATCCTAATATGCACTTTGTCCCCACCAATCTTCATGGTGTTCGACAAATGACACGCGCATTAACGCGTGGTGAAGCCATTGGCATTCTTCCTGATCAAGTACCCAGTGGTGGTGAGGGCGTATGGGTACCATTTTTTGGCAGGCCCGCCTACACAACTCCCTTACCCGCGCGCCTAGCTAATCGCAACCACACGCCTGTTGTGATGTTTACTGCCAAGCGCAAAGGCCTAGGACAGGGCTGGCTAATGCAAGCAACACGCTTATCACCGCTATCGGAAGATGCCACTGTTGGTGCAGCTGAACTCAATACAGCTATTGAAAATGCAGTGCTGGTCGCACCCGAACAATTTATTTGGTCTTATAACCGCTACAAGCATCCGACTGGTGCAGAATTGCCGCCCAAGGCCTAAGCAACTCGTTATCATTTTTCAAATGACCTGGTTACACAACCTTTTCAATTTTTTAGCGCTCAGCCTTCTGCGCCTTTTTGCCTTCTTACCTTATAGCTTTACCATCCACGTGGGTTATGGACTTGGCTGGCTTGCTGCACACATTCCAAGCGATCGCGCGAAAGTAGTGAAGACCAATTTGCATCTGTGCTTTCCTAGCTTAAGCGAGCAAGAAATTGATGCCCTTGCCCTAGAGCACTGGAAATTATTTGGACGCAGTGTGATTGAAAGAAGTCGGATCTGGCTTGGTAGCGGCAAGCAAATTACAGACATCGTGACGATTAACTCAGCTATCACTTTGGGTGATCGCAAACCTCGTCTACTCATCAATCCACACTTCGTTGGCCTAGAGGGCGGCTTTATGGCGCTCTCTGTCTTAGCTAGCCAGCACGATTGGCCCAGAGGAGCTGGCCTTTATCAAAACATGAAGAATCCTTTTTTCAATCAAAAGATGATTGAGTGGCGCAATCGCTTTGGTGGCAAATCGATTGAAAGACAAAGTCGCCTGCGTGATTTGATTCGGGAAATTCAAACTGGGAATTTTATTTTTATTGCGCCCGATATTGATCTTGGACCAAGAGATTCTATATTTGTACCTTTTTTCGGAATTCAAACCAACACCATTACCTCGGTGTCACGTCTAGCAAGGCTGAGTGGGGCAGAGGTGTGTTTGATGACCACCACCCTCAATGCGGATCGTAAAGCTTATACCTGCAACATCAGCGAGCCTTTGCCAAATTTTCCAAGTGATGATGTCGAAAAAGATACCGCTCGCTTAAATGGATATATCGAAGAACTTGTTCGTCAAAGACCAGCGGAGTACTATTGGGTACATAAGCGTTTTAAACATCGGCCACCTGGTGAACCCAGTCTTTACAAGTAAACGGAATTTCTTTTGAGCACAAGTCCCACACGCAAACTTCGCTTCACCAAAATGCATGGTGCGGGTAATGATTTCATTGTGCTCAATGGTATTGACCAAGACTTGAGCGATATCTCACGTGATCAATGGTCAAACTTGGCACACCGTCAATTTGGAATTGGTGCAGATCAAATTCTTTTAGTTGAAAAGGCAACCCGCCCAGATGCTGACTTTCGCTATCGCATCTTTAATGCAGATGGTGGTGAAGTAGAGCAGTGCGGCAATGGCTCACGCTGCTTTGTGCGCTTTGTTTTAGATCATGGGCTTTCTAATAAAAACCCTCTCAGAGTTGAAGTGGCTCATGCTGTACTGACACTCAATGCGAAAGCAGATGGCCAAGTCGAGGTGAATATGGGTGCCCCTATTTTTGAACCTGCGCTCGTCCCATTTAATCCAGAGGGACTAGCAAGTCTTCAAGAATTTCATGAAATGCTTTACGCACTCGTATTGAATGCACCTGCACAACATGATGACTGGGTGGGTGTTCTGTCGATGGGCAATCCTCATGCCGTACAAGTCGTTGTCGATGTCGATAGCGCCCCGGTATTAGAAGAAGGACCCGCCATTGAAAGTCACCCCGCATTTCCAAATAGGGTGAATGCCGGCTATATGCAAATCATCAATCGTAATGAAATTAAATTACGTGTTTTTGAGCGAGGTGCAGGAGAAACACTGGCGTGTGGAACGGGTGCTTGCGCTGCAGTGGTTTCTGGTATTCGCAGGGCCTTGCTTGACTCTCCCGTGACAGTACACACCCGCGGAGGCGATTTACAAATTGCATGGGGCGGGATCATTGATGATGTCGCTCAGCCCGTAATGATGACGGGTCCAGCAACCACGGTATTCGAAGGCGAAGTAGAAATCTAAACCGTCTTACCGTCTAGATTCCGTACTTTTCACGATACGCCTTGACTGCTGGCAAATAAGCTGTCAGCTCAACATCAATTGATGCAGTTAAGAAAGACATTAAGTCTGCCAAATTGGCGATGGCTATTACCGGCAATCCAAACTCTTGCTCAACTGCCTGCACTGCAGACTTTTCACCTACTTCAGTAGCCGTTCCTGATCTCTCCATCCGATCTAACGCGATTAATACTGCTGCAGGCTCAGCTCCTGCTCCACGTATGAGTTCAACAGACTCCCGAACTGATGTGCCCGCTGAAATCACATCATCAATAATGACCACTCTGCCTTTCACTGGCGCGCCGACTAATGAGCCGCCCTCTCCATGATCCTTTACCTCTTTGCGGTTATAGGCATAGGGCACATTGATGCCATCGTCTGCCAGAGCAATGGCAGTAGCGGCTGCCAAGGTAATTCCTTTATATGCGGGGCCATAAAGCATGTCATATTGCATGTGGGACTCTTGTAAGGCCTTTGCGTAATAGCGACCGAGAGCGCTTAAGCGTGCGCCATCATTAAAACCACCAGCATTAAAGAAATAAGGTGAAAGCCTTCCCGCTTTGGTTTTAAACTCCCCAAACGACAAAACCTTTGCCTCTAGGGCAAAACGAATAAAGTTATCTTGATTAGAATTTTTTGAGCTCATAGGCCTACATGTTACGCATCATTTCAGCGAACCTCAACGGTATCCGTTCCGCAGTCAAAAAAGGCTTTCTGCCATGGGCTGTGAAGCAAAAGGCAGACTTCATCTGCATGCAAGAGCTCAAAGCTCAGCGCGATGATTTGGAAGATGCCATTCTCAATCCGGATGGGCTACATGGCTACTTCCATCACGCTGAAAAAAAGGGGTATAGCGGCTGTGGAATTTATACCCCCCATAAGCCAGATGAGGTTCTGTATGGCTACGGCAATGAAGAATTCGATGCGGAAGGACGCTACGTGGAAGCCCGCTTTAAAGCACTCTCCGTTATTTCTGTATACATGCCATCAGGCTCCAGCTCGCCCGAGAGACAAGAGGCCAAATATCGTTATCTCGATAGCTTTTTGCCGCACCTCATCAAACTCAAGAAATCCGGTCGTGAGATTGTTCTCTGTGGTGATGTCAACATCGCCCATCAAGAAATCGATCTCAAGAATTGGAAAGGCAATTTGAAAAATTCAGGCTTTTTACCTGAAGAGCGTGCATGGCTCACCAATCTATTCGATCAAGTGGGTTATGTAGACGTCTATCGCAAACTAGAACCAGAGGCAGCAGAATCTTGCTACACCTGGTGGAGCAATCGTGGGCAAGCCTATGCTAAAAATGTCGGATGGCGCATTGACTATCACATCAGTACACCTGGCATCGCTAATACCGCCAAAAAAACGGCTGTTTACAAAGAGGAACGATTCTCAGACCATGCGCCACTAACAGTCGATTACGACTGGAAAATCTAATTTGAAAAATTAGTCGGGGTCTTTTTTGATTTGGACTATGTTGAAATGAATTGTGAGCCAAATTAATAGCAGCACTGGGGCGCCAATAATTGCGGTGCCATAGAAAAATGCTGGATAGCCAAATGAGTCAACAAAGACTCCTGAAAAGCCAGCAAGCCACTTAGGCAATAACAGCATCATCGAACTAAACAAAGCGTACTGAGTTGCTGAATAACGAATATTGGTCAGGGCAGATAAGAATGCAATAAATGCCGCGCTGGCAATACCTGAGCTCAGGTTATCAGCGGAGATTACCCAAACTAAGCCACGCAGATCATGGCCTTGGGTTGCCAGCCAAGCAAACAATACGTTACTGACGGCCGACAGAATGGCCCCCAGAAACAAAATGCGCAGGACACCAAAACGCAGTGTTAAGACACCGCCAATAAATGCGCCAACCAAAGTCATGACAACACCAAATACCTTGCTCACCGCAGCAACTTCGTCTTTGGTGTAACCCATATCGACATAAAAAGGATTCGCCATAATGCCCATCACGACATCACTAATACGATAGACCGCAATTAAGGACAAAATCAAAATGGCGTGCCAGCGATAGCGCTGAATAAATTCTGCAAAGGGCTCAATTAAAGTTTGATGCAACCAAGCTTTAGCATTACGAGCTTTGGGTAGCTCTACTCGAGCTGGCTCTTTACTCAACAATGTTGTAATCACACCAACACCAATCGACGCAGCCATACACAAATAAGCAAATTGCCACGCATTAGCATCGTAGGACCCAGAACCCGTTTCTGCCCGTGCAGCTAGCCACAGAACGCCTGCGCCAGCCCAAATTAAAGCCAGTCGATAACCTGTTTGATAGGTCGCTGCTAAGGCCGCCTGATGATCGCTATTGGCAGACTCAATCCGGAATGCATCTAAGGCAATGTCTTGCGTGGCCGAACCAAATGCCACTAAGAGCGCGCACCATACAACCGCATTGAGGGCTTGCTTAGGATCAACGCTCGACATCCCCACCAATCCCAAAATGATAAGTGCCTGGGCAAACAGCAACCAACTACGTCTGCGCCCAAATAATTTGGTAAGCAAAGGAATTGGCAAGCGATCAACCAAGGGCGCCCACATCCACTTAAAGGCATAAATCAATCCAACCCAAGTGAGGTAACCAATCGTACTGCGATCAATGCCAGCCTCTCGCAACCAAAAGCTTAGGGTGCCAAGAATGAGTAATAGGGGTAAGCCTGCTGAAAATCCCAGAAACAACATTCGCAAGCAAGGCCATTCGAGATAAACCCGAAAATCCTTTAACCAAGACCGAACGGCTTTAGGCACGGCGTACGCGGAATAGGGCCAAGCTACCAAAGAAATTAGGCAATAAGGTCACTTGTCGACCCTCATGCAAGATGCACTGATCAAGCACTTTTAATCCGATGCTAGAGGCAAGCTTTTCAAAATCATCAACCGTTAAGACGCGCACGTTAGGTGTGTTGTACCACTGATAAGGCAAGCTCTTAGAGACAGGCATACGCCCGAGTCCAACCGCCAAACGATGAGACCAGTGACCGAAGTTTGGGAAAGACACAATTGACTCTTTTCCAACGCGCACTACTTCACGCAAGATCTTTTCAGTTTGATGAATAGTCTGCAGAGTCTGAGACAAGACCACAGTATCAAAACTATTGTTCTCAAAAAGAGCTAAACCGCCTTCTAAATTTTGCTGAATTACATTCAGGCCTTTTTGAACACAAGAGAGAACACGAGCATCATCTATCTCTACGCCATACGCATGCACTGGTTTTTGTTTTTGTAAAAACTCCAAAAAGCTACCGTCACCACAACCTAAATCAAGCACCTGACTATTGGGGGCGATCCAGTTCGAGATGGCGGCGAAGTCTGCGCGCTGATTCATGATTGGGCCTCGCGCATTTGCATAAAGTACGCTCTTACTAAGTTGTGATAACGCTCATCATCTAACAAGAAAGCATCATGACCATGTGGTGCATCAATCTCCGCATAGCTCACTTCACTCTTATTGCTTAGCAAGGACTGCACAATTTCACGACTACGATCAGGCGGGAAACGCCAGTCCGTCGAGAAACTCACCACTAAGAATTTAGCCTGGACTTCTGCCAAGGCTCGATCAAGACTTCCTTCATAGCGACGTGCTGGATCAAAGTAATCCAAAGCTCGTGTGATTAAGAGATAGGTATTAGCATCAAAGTAAGTGGAAAACTTATCGCCTTGGTGGCGTAAATAGCTTTCTACTTCGAATTCCACGTCAAAGCTGAAACGGTAATCATTCGACTCACCGTTAGGTCGCTGTAATTCGCGCCCGAATTTTTCGGCCATATCATCATCAGATAAATAGGTGATATGGCCAACCATACGAGCTAAGCGCAAACCACGCTTAGGCACTACACCATGCTCGTAGTAATTACCGCCATGAAAATCTGGGTCGGACAAAATGGCATTGCGAGCTACTTCATTAAAGGCAATATTCTGTGCGCTCAATCTAGGTGTAGAAGCCACCACGATGCAATGCTCTAAGCGCTTCGGAAACTGAATGGCCCAAGCCATCGCCTGCATGCCACCTAAACTTCCACCCATCACAGCGGCAAATTTACGGATACCTAATTTATCTGCCAAGCGCGCTTGCGTATTGACCCAGTCCTCAACAGTAATAACAGGAAAATCTGCTCCATAAGGCTTGCCTGAGGCAGGATTGATGCTCATGGGTCCAGTGGATCCAAAACATGAGCCTAAGTTGTTTACCCCGATGACAAAAAAATGATTGGTGTCGACTGGCTTACCAGGGCCGATCATGTTGTCCCACCAACCTATATCTGCTGGATTATCAGGATTAGGACCAGCAACGTGATGGGATGCATTTAATGCGTGACAAACTAAGACCGCATTGCTTTTGTCAGCATTGAGTCTGCCGTAAGTTTCAATAACTAAATCGTATCCAGACAACATGGCGCCACTTTGCAAAGGCAGTGGCTCGGCAAAGTGGATAGTGTTTCTTGAGAGATGTAGCTCGCTCATTCTGAGAGAAGGATGCGCAAACTAATGTCTGAGGCTTCTGTTGGCAACTTCTTAAAACCGCTGCGTGCAAAGCGGTGCCAGCGCCCTAATACAAAGCTCATCAACATAGCGGCCCGAATACTGACCTCTTCTTGACCCACTTGAGCCCATGTGCCACCTTGAGTTTGAGCAATGCGTAATGCTTGTTTAAGTGAGGCTTCGACCCGATCTAAAACCTGGGTGATACGCTCTTGAAGACGATCATCTTCCTGTAGCAATGCATCGCCCAGCAGCACTCGCGTCATTCCTGGATTCTTTTCAGCAAAAAATAAAAGCATCTGCAAAATACCGCGTGCCTGCGCAAGACCCGACTCTTCTTTTTGATTAATTTGATTGATCAGACCAAAAACGGTTTGCTCAATAAAAGAAATTAGGCCTTCAAACATTTGCGCCTTACTGGCGAAATGACGATATAGGGCCGCTTCTGAAACCTGAATTTTTGCCGCTAATGCAGCAGTGGTAACGCGCTCAGCCTTCGGGTTTTGCAACATCTCTGCAAGGACTTGCAAAATCTGTAGACGGCGCTCACCTGGCTTAGGACGCTTACGCGCTTTACCAGCGTCAGCACTGCTGTCGTTGATTTCTGTCGGCTCTAAAGATTCACGCATGTTGTCTACTTATCTGGAGCGGATCATCGTACCGAACGCTTGCTCGGTCAAAATTTCTAATAACAAAGAATGCTCAATCCGGCCATCAATGATGTGCACAGAGTTAACGCCACTCTTGGCAGCATCTAAGGCTGATGAAATCTTCGGCAGCATGCCTCCAGAAATCGTACCGTCAGCAAAGAGTCCATCAATCTCTCGCGCAGTTAAGTCTGTTAAAAGCGTACCGTTCTTGTCCATCACACCAGGGATATTAGTCATCATGACCAATTTTTCCGCATGCAGAATTTCAGCCATCTTGCCAGCTACGAGGTCAGCATTAATGTTGTAGGCCTGGCCCTCTTCACTAAATCCAATAGGAGAAATAACTGGAATGAAGGCGTCGTCTTGTAAGGCTTTAACCACTGCTGGATTAATTGCATCAATCTCACCAACAAAACCTAAATCAATCATGCCTCCAGGCTTGCTTTCATCGGCCACCAACATTTTTTTTGCACGAATAAGACCGCCATCCTTACCAGTCAAACCAACAGCTTGCCCGCCAAAGTGATTAATGAGCATGACGATATCTTGCTGTACTTCACCACCAAGAACCCACTCCACTACTTCCATGGTTTCTTCGTCAGTGACACGCATACCTTGAATAAAGGTTCCAGTCTTACCAATCTTTTTTAATGCTTCATCAATTTGTGGGCCGCCGCCATGAACCACTACTGGATTCATGCCTACCAGCTTGAGCAAAATGACATCGCGCGCAAAACTTTCTTTGAGGCGATCTTCCACCATGGCGTTTCCGCCATACTTAATCACAATCGTTTTGCCGTGATAAGAGCGGATGTAAGGCAAAGCCTCAGCAAGAATCTCCGCCTTTAATAAAGGCGAGATATCACTAATGGTAGGTAATTGCTTAGTCATTGCAGCTTAAAAATTTATTCGCCAAATAATTTTTGACGGAGTTCACGACGCTCTTGAGCCTCAAGAGATAAATTGGCCGTAGGTCTTGCGATTAGGCGGTTTAAGCCAATTGGCTCACCTGTTTCTTCACACCAACCATAATCGCCCGACTCGATGCGAGCCAATGCTTGTTCAACTTTTTTCAATAACTTACGCTCGCGATCGCGTGTGCGTAATTCCAAAGCGTGCTCTTCTTCAATCGTTGCACGATCAGCTGGATCAGGTACCAAAATATTTTCGCGAAGATGCTCTGTTGTCTCTGAAGCATTTTTCAGAATATCTTCTTTTAGGGTGAGCAATTTTTGACGGAAAAAATCCAGTTGCGCAGCATTCATATAGTCCTTGTCGGACATCTTGAGCAATTCGGCCTCAGTTAAAGGCGCTCCTTTTGGAGTCTTAGCGCTCGTAGACTTAGTGCTCGCTTTTGCAGCGGCTGCTGGTTTTGTTGCTGTTTTTACCGTCATTTCATTCTTTCCTGGATTTGAAGCATTATTGCCTCATTCTGCCAAAGTTTTACAGCCATTCAATCAATATTGTTCAATATTCATCAATAATGACCGTGGCGGCGGATTGTACCCGAATCTCACTGCACCAAACATCCCTCAAGCCCTGCCAACAGGGTGTCTTTGGGTAAATCAATGCCTATGAAAACCATCCTGGTTTGCTTGGGCTCAGTACCCCATGGACCCGCCATATCGCTGCCCATCATCTGATGAACCCCCTGGAAGACCACTTTTCGGTTCGTTCCCTTTACATAGAGGACGCCTTTGTAGCGCAGCATCTTCTCTCCAAAGACCTCCAAAATGCCTCCCAAGAAGTCTTCCAGCTTTTGATGATCAAAGGGTTTATCACTACGAAAAACAAAGGATTGAATGCGGTCTGTATGCCCAGCATGCCCATGATGGTGGTCATGGCTGTGATCATGGCCGCAGCTACTGTGATCGTGGTCATGCGCATGGTCATGCCCACAATTTTCATGATCATGGTCCTCTTGTTCCAAGAAATGGGGATCAATGTCTAACTTGGCATTCAAGTTAAAACCCTTGAGATCCAAAACGGCATTGAGTGGCACCACACCCTTGGAAATACCAGCAATCGGCGCTCTTGGGTTCATATGCATTAGGCGATTGCGCAAGGCCTCAACCTCTGCCGGCGTAACTAAGTCCGTCTTCGTAATAAAAATCTGGTCTGCGAAGCCAACTTGGCGCTGAGCTTCTTCGTGCTCAGTGAGTTGCTGAGGCCCATGCTTTGCATCGACGAGTGTGACAACAGCATCTAAGACGTAATGATCGGCAACATCATCATCCATAAAGAAAGTTTGTGCTACTGGGCCTGGATTAGCGACACCAGTAGTCTCAATCACTACTCGATCAAAACTAATTTTCTTGTCTTTACGTTGCTCCCACAAGGCATTAAGAGCCTCCACTAGGTCGCCACGAATCGTGCAGCAGATACATCCGTTACTCATCTGCACAATATTTTCTTGATTGTCTTGAACCAAAATATCGTTATCAATATTTTCTTCACCGAACTCATTTTCAATGACGGCAATTTTTTTGCCATGCTCTTCAGTGAGGATATGTTTTAACAAAGTAGTTTTGCCGCTTCCTAAAAAGCCAGTCAAAATAGTTACCGGAATTAACGCCATCAGTGATCCAATCAAAATCTAGTAGTAATGCATTCCCAAAGTGGGAAACCTAATATCTTACCGAGTTCCTCAGCCTTTACCAGCCTTTGCGCGAGGATGGGCTTTATCGTATGCCTGAGCGAGGTGCTGGAAATCGAGCGCGGTATAAATCTGTGTGCTAGCGATGCTGGCATGGCCTAGCATTTCTTGAACTGCGCGCAAATCCTGTGAGGACTGCAATACATGACTGGCAAAGCTATGCCGCATCATATGTGGATGCACGTGGGTTGGTAAACCAGCACGGATAGCGAGGGTACGCAACCTAGCCTGAACCGTTCTTGGTGAGAGCCGTTTACCCGTGGCAGACAGAAATAGCCCATTTGACTGCTCTGCATAAGCTCCCGCATCACGAATTTCTCGCCATGCCAACAAGGAGTGCATCGCAGGAGCACCGACTGGTACTGAACGTCGTTTACCCCCCTTACCCAAGACATTGACTTCAGCAGCGTCCCAATCTAACCAACCTGCAGATTCATATTGGCGATCTTTGCTTTGCATCACATCGATTCCAAGCAACTCCGAAAGACGTAAACCCGAGGAATACAACAAATCCACAATGGCAGCGTCCCGAACAGACTCTAGGTCCTTTTTCTCATTAGCCTCTTTCACGGCCTGATTGACTAAAGCTAATGCTTGCTCAACCGATAAGGCCTTAGGCAATGATTTGAGGCGCTTAGGAGCCTTGACATCATCTACTGGATTCGCAATTAAATGGCTAGCCACCTTTCCGCTGTGAGCATCCCGCCTCGCATCCTTCTCAGTAAGCCATGCGTACCAACCGCGCCATGCAGAGAGCGCTCTTGCAATACTACGAGACGACTTTCCTTGCGAATGTAAGCGGCCCGCCCAACGACGAACATGGCCATTAGTCACTCTTAATAAATCAATTGAATCTTCCTGTGCAAATTGCTGCAATTCGCTTAAATCAAGTCGATACGCTGTCAAGGTATGCACCGAAAGTTGACGCAGAACGTGCAACTCATGCAAATACTCCTGCATGAGAGGATGTAAATCAGTCAGCTGTAGCTTCATAAGCCTGGATGCGATCCAAAGCTGCGGCACTTAGCTCGGCAATCTGACGCAAATAGAATGCACCCATATCTGCCGTGAAGCGGGTTTCATCTTTACTTGC
>CANCIL010000066.1 GCA_947378095.1 Betaproteobacteria bacterium | reverse complement strand
AGCAGATTTTGAACTTAGCGATTGAGCGGGCTTTTATGTCTGAAGAGTTACCGATCAATGCAGAGCAATTTAACCAACGTATGCAAGCAGGTAAACCAAGGCTCGCACTCATAGCCCAAGAGATTGCTAAGCACGCTTTAAATGCGCTTCAGGCAAATGCGGATTTACAGAAAAAATTAGCGCAGGCAAAAGCAGCTTCTCCGAGTGCTTATGCTGATATTCAAACACAGTTGCAAGGCTTGATCTTCCCAAAATTAATCTCAGAGATTCCTTATGCTCAGTTAGTTCATCTGCCAAGGTATCTCAAGGCGGTCGCACTGAGGATAGATAAATTACGATCCAACCCCAGTCGAGATGCGCAATGTCAAAAAGACTGGGAGTCGGTAGCCAGACCTTGGCAAAAAATGCTACAAGGACAGCGGGGTTCGGCTTCTTACGCTCTCTCGGAGGATCAGGGCTTACAGGATTTTCGTTGGCAATTGGAAGAGTTGCGGGTAGCCCTTTATGCCCAAGAACTCAAGACGCCAACCCCTATGTCCTTAAAGCGTCTAGAAAAGGTTTTGGCTAGCTTGCGCTAAGTCAAATCCTCGCAGTCTTCAAGGTCTTTTTGGCCCCATGAATGCTTACAATGTAGAGATGCACACATTTATCACCATTAGAAGATTTAGCATTCTTGCCTTATCTGGACTTTCATGTCTTGTATTGGCATCGGTCACATCGGCACAGACTCCTGCTCCAGTAGCTCCAGTAGAGCCTAAATTAGCAGTGATTCTGAATTCAGGCGATGCTTCAGTCAGTTTGATTGATATGCCAACACGTAAGGTCATTAAGACAGTAGCAGTTGGAAAAGAGCCTCATCACCTAATGATGACACCAGATCAAAAGACTTTATTAATTGCCAATGCAGCAGGTAATGATGTGGTCTTAATGAACCCGGTCAGTGGAGAGTTGACTGGAAAGATTCCTAACATCATTGACCCTTATCAGATTGGATATTCACCTAACCATAAATGGTTCGTCGCTAACGGTAACCGTTTAGACCGTGTTGATATCTATGCCGCTGATGGTGCAAATCTAAAGCTTGCCAAAACCGTCAAGCTTGCGAAGACCCCAAGTCATATTGCATTTACTGCTGATAGCAAAATTGCTTTTATCACATTGCAAGATTCAAATGAACTAGCGGCAATTGATTTGGACACTCAAACGGTGCTCTGGAAAATGCCGACTGCTAAGGTTCCTGCTGGCCTATGGATGACGCCGGGCGATCAATATTTATTGGTGGGCATTACTGGTGAAGATCATGTGCAGGTAATCGATTGGAAAAATCGTAAAGAGGTAAAGCGCATTGTGACTGGTAAGGGCGCCCATAATTTCCGTCCTCTCGGTGATAAAAAGCACGTGTTTGTCACCAACCGTATCGCTTCAACTATTAGCTTAATCAATATGCAAACCCTAGAAAAGGTGGGTGATATTACGGGCTTACCAGCAGGGCCAGATGATATGGAAATCACGCCAGATGGCAAAACCTTATGGGTCACATTTCGATTTTCAAAAAAGGCTGGGGTGATTGATATCCCATCTATGAAATTGATGACGGTGATTCCAGTTGGAAAGTCTCCGCACGGGGTCTTCTTCTATCCAAGAGCCTCTTGGGAATAAAGTTTGATGCTACTAGACTCAGGCTTGAATCACTTATTGCTTAAAACGACAGCCGCATTATTCATCGGCTGTTTTTCATTGAGTGCTAGTTCACAGGCTCCCAATTGCAATAAGACGGTCTATCTCTCATTTGATACCGGCAATATGTCCGTGGCAGAAAAAGTAGCGGAGATATTAAAGCGCCAGAATGTAAAGGCCACCTTCTTTCTCTCGAATGAGAAAACTTTTCGCGGTGATTTTGCTTTAGAGGATTCTTGGAAGTCTTATTGGCAAGAAAGGGTAAAGGAAGGCCACCACTTCGGAAGTCATACCTACGATCATGTCTACTTTGTTAAAGATGGTCCTAAGGGTGAGGTATTTGAGAAGCCACAGTTTGGTCCCAAAGCAGGAATGACTTTGCTTTATAACGAGGCGGCCATGTGCAAGGAGATTCGGCGTGTAGATCAACGCTTTTTAGAGCTTACTGGCCAGCCCATAGAAAAAATATGGCGTGCCCCTGGCGGGAAAACGTCGCCTACTTTAATTCGGATGGGCAATATGTGTGGTTACGAACATATGGCTTGGGCAGGAGCTGGCTTTCTGGGTGATGAATTGGATTCCGATAAACATCCCAATGAGAAGCTACTCACTAAGGCCACCAAAAGCATTGCCGATGGCGATATCACCATGGCACATCTAGGTATTTGGTCTAGAAAAGACCCTTGGGCGCCATCTGTTTTGGAGCAGTTAATTGTGAACTTGAAGAATCGAGGCTTTTGTTTTGGCCTGCTACCCAAATCCCCCGCAAATCAGTCAAAATAAGATATGAACTTTAGTCTAAGGACCAACGCAATAACTGATGCAATTTCCAATGCCTATGGGAGCATTCAGGAATGGATTTTTAGTCATCTGGTAGGTCCTGTGCTTTACCAATTTGATTTAATGTCTCTGGCAGAAGATGCCTATGACGGCATTGATTGGTTTCTGTTTGGTTGTATTCAAATCTTTTTAATTGCATTTGTCCTTAGAGTTTGGGAGCGATTTACGCCAGCTGAGGCGCAAGAACGTTTTTCCAAGTACAGCAGGGTAGATGTCTTCTACACCATGCTTCATCGTTTGGGAATTTTTCACGGTGTGCTATTCATTGCGCTATCGGGAATTTTCTTTGAGATTGATTCTGTTTTGCATGATTTTCGGTTTGATCGCCTGAATGTAGAGTCCTGGTGGCCAGGCGTTAGCTCCATTCCTTTGATCAGTTTTTTGATTTACCTCGTGGTCTTGGATGCAGTTGATTATTGCTACCACCGTGCGTCCCATACTTTTAATTGGTGGTGGCAATTGCACTCCTTGCATCACAGCCAAACCGTGATGACTGCTTGGTCTGATAATCGCAATCACATCCTAGATGACATCATGCGAGCATCTTTCTTATCATTGGTAGCTTTATTTATTGGTGTTCCCCCAGGTCAATTTGTTCTCTTGGTGGCTATCAGTCAATTTATTCAGAGTTGGCAGCACGCTAATCTCAAAATTGACCTAGGCACTGCGCGCTATTTCTTGATTTCACCGATGTACCATCGCATGCATCATGCGGTAGGGTATGGTCATGAAGCACAAGGAAAGCCCGGTGTTTTAGGTGGTTGCAATTTTGGTATTTTGTTCCCATGGTGGGATATGTTGTTCAAAACAGCGGTATTCCCAGATAAGGTGTATCCCACAGGCGTGCGAAACTTAACCGTATCGCCCAATATCCTGACTCAGCAATGGCAGGGGCTGGTTCATGCAGTGAGAGAATTATTGCCAAAGTAAGTATGCAGTGATGCATGCATGAGGAGTCATATGATTGGATTACAGCAAGTATTTAAGTCCTTTGGTTTAGCCCTAGTGGGCACCATGCATCCTCGTATGTTGTGGCTGAGCTTGCGTCCCTTCTTAATCGTATCTGTATTATGGGGTTGCCTCATATGGCTCACTTGGACTCCTGCGCTAGAAGCCTTGAGTATTTTCTTAACCACCTCTGTTTTCACTAGTTGGATACAAGATGGTTTGATATGGGCTGGTTTTGAAAATGCGCGTGCATGGATCGCCCCCTTATTTTTTGTCATGCTCATCATTCCACTTATCACCATTAGCTTGCTGGTGTTCATTGCATTTTCTACAGTACCCTCGATTGTGAATATGGTTGCTAAGCAGTCTGCTTATCAAGATTTAGATTGCAAAAAAGGTGGTGGCTTTTTTGGCAGTCTGTTTTACACCTTGTGGTCAGCTTTAATTTGTTTAGCGCTAGTGATGTTGACGTTGCCGGTATGGTGGGTGCCACCACTAGTGGCAGTTTTGCCGCCCTTATTGTGGGGTTGGTTGACGATGCGCCTAATGTCATACGACGTACTGGCTAAACATGCGAGCCCAGAAGAGCGGGATCTTTTAATTACAAAATACCGTTGGCCTTTGCTCACGATGGGTATCGTGTCAGGGATGTTGGGTGCAGTTCCCACTTTCTTTTGGGCGACCTCAGCATTGGCTTTAATTTTGTTTCCTATAGTGAGTTTTGTAGCACTATGGATTTATTCCTTGATTTTTGTTTTTGCTGCTCTCTGGTTTAGTCATTTCTTATTAGATGCCCTGAAAGAATTGAGGCAAGAAGAATTAGATAAATCACTCACAGTAGAAACGCGTGTAGTAGATATGGAGCTTCCCTATCATGGTCAATAAGATGGTTGATGCATTAAAAAAAGTGGCAGTTGATGAGCCAGTAAAAGCTACTCGTCGCTTTGGTTTGATAGTGATTGGTGATGAGATTCTGTCAGGACGCCGTCAAGATAAGCATATGAGTAAGCTCATCGAGCTGTTGAATGAACGCGGTCTCAGTTTGTCATGGGCAAAGTATGTTGCAGATGATCCTGAGCAAATCACCGCCACCCTCAAAGAAAGTTTTGCGAGTGGCGATGTGGTTTTTAGTACTGGAGGAATTGGAGCCACACCAGATGACCATACACGCCAGTGTGCGGCGCTGGCATTAGGAACGAAAACTGAATTGCATCCTACTGCGAGAGAACTCATTGCTGGGCGCATTCAGTCGACCGCTGAGGGTGATCCGGTTAAGGCTGATCTCAATACACCAGAAAATCAACATCGCTTCAAGATGGGTGAATTTCCGATTGGAAGTGAAATCATTCCTAATCCTTACAACCAGATACCGGGCTTTCGAATTCGAGAGCATCACTTCGTGCCCGGCTTTCCAGTCATGGCGGCTCCGATGATGGCTTGGAGTTTAGATACCCACTATAAAGATCTTTTTCATCAAGAAAATTGGGCTGAGCAAAGCTTCATTGTTCCCAAGGGTATTGAATCCACCCTTACGCCACTCATGGAGCGTATAGAGGCGAGCTTTCCTGGGGTGAAGGTCTTTAGTCTGCCTTCGGTAGGGGATGCCTCTAGGGGCGGTGTATACGCAGAGCGTCATATTGAATTGGGTATTAAAGGCAATGCCAATCTCCTAGATAGTGCATGGACCGCATTACGCACTGGCACCCGAGCGCTGGGTTACGAAATCCACGATATTAGCTAATCTTATTTGCACTATATTGGTGCAAATAAGGCATTTGCTGGCTATAAAAGGGGTATTTGAGCACTTAAACAGTGCAATAATGGCTGATCCCACTTGTTTGCTTCAGTAAATTACATACATCCATTAGGCATGTTTGGTGCCTGGAATGAACAAGGGTGTATGCCTTAAGTTTAAATTCCGAATTTAGTTAATAGAGGAGATTTGCATGACGAAGACCGTCGCTGATGTGATGAAGTTAGTAAAAGAGAAAGAATGTACTTTCGTTGATTTCCGCTTTGTAGATACAAAGGGTAAAGAGCAACACACAACAGTACCTATTTCTGCTTTTGACGAAGACAAATTTGAGAGCGGTCATGCATTTGACGGTTCTTCTATTGCTGGTTGGAAGGGTATTGAAGCCTCTGACATGTTGCTCAAACCAGACCCAACGGCTGCTTACATTGATCCATTCTATGAAGAGCCAACTTTGGTTCTTACATGTGACGTTATTGAGCCAGCTGATGGCAAAGGTTATGACCGCGATCCACGTTCTATTGCAAAACGCGCAGAAGCGTATTTGAAGAGCACAGGCTTGGGCGACACAGCTTACTTTGGTCCAGAGCCAGAATTCTTTATTTTTGACGGCGTTCGTTGGGGTGCCGACATGCAGGGTTGCTTCGTGAAGATTGATTCCGAAGAGGCTCCATGGTCTTCTGGAAAAGAAATCGAAGGCGGCAACACTGGTCACCGTCCAGGTAAAAAAGGCGGCTATTTCCCAGTTGCTCCTGTAGATACATTCCAAGACATGCGTTCTGAAATGTGTTTGATTCTCGAATCATTGGGCATTCCAGTTGAAGTGCATCACCATGAAGTTGCTGGTCAAGGCCAAAACGAATTGGGTACCAAGTTCAGCACATTAGTACAGCGCGCTGACTGGACTATTTGGCAGAAGTATGTCATTCAAAACGTTGCTCATGCTTATGGCAAGACAGCAACCTTCATGCCTAAGCCAGTGGTAGGTGATAACGGTTCTGGTATGCACGTTCACCAATCTGTTTGGAAGAACGGTGAGAACTTGTTTGCTGGTAATGGTTACGCTGGTTTGTCAGAGTTCGCTCTGTTCTACATCGGCGGCATCATCAAGCACGCTAAAGCATTGAATGCGATTACTAACCCAGGTACAAACTCATACAAGCGTTTGGTTCCAGGTTTTGAGGCACCAGTGAAATTGGCTTACTCAGCACGCAACCGTTCTGCTTCAATCCGTATTCCACACGTTCCAAGTCCTAAGGGTCGTCGTATTGAAACCCGTTTCCCAGATCCATTGGCTAACCCATACTTGGCATTCTCTGCCTTGTTGATGGCTGGTTTGGACGGCGTGCAGAACAAGATTCATCCAGGCGAAGCTGCTGACAAGAATTTGTATGACTTGCCACCAGAAGAAGATGCAAAGATCCCAACCGTTTGCGCGAGTTTGGAAGAAGCATTGGATGCATTGAAGAAGGATCATGAGTTCTTGACTCGCGGCGGTGTATTTACCGAGTCTATGATTGATGCGTATATCAATTTGAAGATGGAAGATGTCACACGTTTCCGTATGACAACCCATCCAATCGAATTTGATATGTACTACTCCCTGTAAGCGAAGGAGAGAACTTGAGCGCAGGTCTGTTGCGCAATTCGTTCAAGGGAGCAGCTTCGGCTGCTCCTTTTTTTCCGACATTGCTTGATCAGATGCCCAATGCCATTGTGGTATTTGGGGCTGATAACCAACAATTGGTGTATGTGAACCCGGCTGCCGAGTCAGCTTTGGATCTCTCACGTAAATCACTTGAGGGCCAGTCTGTGCATGATTTATTCGGTGACAACGAAGCCTTAAATAGCATGATTGAGGAAGTTAAGCTCGGGCATGTGGCTGCTCAACGGCAAGAAATGATTTTGCATTCCTTGCCGGGCAGTATTCATCAAGACTCTATTCCTGCCCATGTGGTGGTGGCTCCCTTAGAGGATCCTGACTTAATCATGATGGAGTGGTTTCCAATTGATCAGCAGTTGCGTAGCGAACGCGACGAACGCGTAACGCAACAAGTGGAAGCCAATAAGCAGTTGATGCGTAATTTAGCGCATGAAATTAAGAATCCCTTAGGCGGGATACGTGGAGCAGCGCAACTCTTGGAATATGAGCTTCCTGAAAAGGGTTTGCGTGAGTACACGCAAGTCATTATTAAAGAGTCCGATCGTTTGCAAACCTTGGTGGATCGCTTACTAGCGCCACACCGCAAAGCTCATGTGATGGAATCTTTTAATGTGCACGAGGCCTTAGAGCGCGTGCGCAGCTTGGTCTTGGCAGAATTCCCCAAAGGCCTCAAAATTATTCGTAACTATGACACCAGCTTGCCTGATGTTCTTGGTGATCGAGAGCAACTCATCCAAGCCGTATTGAATATTGTGCATAACGCTGCGCAAGCACTCTCCGAAGAGATTCGCTTAGGGGTTGCGCAGATTGAACTTAAAACACGCATCGCCCGGTCAGTCACGATTGCACGTCAGCGCTATAAATTAGCGATGGATTTGCATGTGATCGATAACGGCCCCGGAATTCCGGAGGAGATAAGCGAGCGCATTTTCTTTCCTTTAGTTTCTGGTCGGGAGGGTGGCAGTGGTTTAGGCCTCACTCTCGCTCAAACCTTTGTACAGCAGCACCAGGGCTTTATTGCATGCGATAGCCACCCTGGACGCACCGATTTTCATATTCAAATTCCATACCGTAGGCAGGAGAAAATATCATGAAACCAATTTGGATCGTCGACGATGACCAATCTATTCGTTGGGTTTTAGAAAAGGCCTTAGCGCGAGAAAATATTCCGCATAAGAGCTTCTCTAATCCGAATGATGTTCTCAATGCCTTGGAGAAGGACACTCCTCAAGTATTGATCTCGGATATTCGAATGCCTAGAGGTAACGGCTTAGATCTTTTACAGCACGTGAAGGCAAGTCATCCGAATTTGCCAGTCATCATCATGACGGCTTACTCTGATTTAGATTCTGCAGTGTCCTCTTTTCAAGGTGGCGCTTTCGAGTATCTGACAAAACCGTTTGACGTCGATAAGGCAATTGAATTGATCCATCGAGCGGTCGAGCAGGGTATTCGCAATGATTCTGGATCTAAGGAGTCAGCAGGTTGGCGACAAGATGCTAGCGAGATTATTGGTCAAGCACCAGCGATGCAGGAGATCTTCCGGGCGATTGGTCGTCTGGCGCAATCCCATGCAACAGTTCTGATTACCGGTGAGTCTGGAACGGGCAAAGAGTTGGTGGCGCATGCCTTGCATAAACACAGCCCCCGTGCAAAAGGACCTTTTGTTTCTTTGAGCACTTCAGCTGTGCCAAAAGATTTATTGGAGTCTGAACTCTTTGGCCATGAACGTGGTGCTTTCCCAGGAGCGCTCACGTTGCGTCGCGGTCGTTTTGAACAGGCAGATGGCGGTACTTTATTTCTTGGTGAGATTGGCGATTTACCGTTTGATTTACAAACAAGACTGTTGCGTGTTTTATCAGACGGACACTTTTATCGCATTGGTGGCCAAGATCCGATTAAGGCTAATGTGCGCATTATTGCCTCAACACACCAAAACCTCGAGGCGCGTGTAGCATCAGGCTTATTCCGCGAGGATCTACTGCATCGTTTGAATGTGATCCGTTTGCGGATGCCTTCATTGCGCGAGCGTAGTGAAGATATTCCTGTTTTAGCTAGACACTTCATGCTCAGTTGTGCGAAGTCTTTGAGTGTTGAACCTAAGAAGTTGTCTGATGAGGTTCTGAAGGAGATGAGTGCAATGCCTTTCCCAGGTAATGTACGTCAGTTAGAGAACTTGTGTCATTGGCTTACTGTGATGACGCCTGCCAATGTGATTGGTGTCAATGATTTGCCAGCTGATATTGTTGCTGAAGCCACCGCGGCTCCAGTCATATTGCATGGTGAGTCTGCCCCAGTAAATCCTATTACTGCCAAATCAACACCTGGAGATTGGGAGGGTGGCTTAGGTCGTTTGGCTGTGAAGATGCTACAAGATGGTGACAAAGAGGTCTACGATGCATTGTGTGCCCGCTTTGAAAAGGCAGTATTGCAAGCCGCATTGGAGGTTACTCGAGGGCGTCGTGTTGAGGCAGCACAACGCTTGGGTATTGGACGGAATACCATTACACGCAAGTTACAGGAATTGGGAATAGATGACTGATTTGGTTCGAATTGCGGCGTGGAATGTGAATTCTTTAAAGGTTCGCCTTCCACACGTACTTCGTTGGTTACAAGATCAAGAACGGGCCAAGGCGCCCATTGATGCACTCTGTTTGCAAGAACTTAAGCTAACAGATGATAAGTATCCCCATAAGGAGCTAGAGGAGGCTGGTTATCTCAGCTTGGCCGCTGGCCAAAAAACCTACAACGGCGTTGCCATCATTGTGCGCAAGGCTGCCTTAGCTCCAATCGCGAGTGATATAGAAACTACTTTTCTAAAGCCTATTAGAAATATTCCTGGTAACGAAGACGAGCAGCAGCGTATCTTGGCGACGACGGTGTGTTTTAGCGGCATGCAGCCGATGCGTTTAGTATCAGCCTATTTTCCAAATGGTCAGTCACCGGATAGCGACAAGTTTATTTATAAGCTAGGCTGGCTAAAAGCTTTGCATTCCTGGTTAGCTACGGAATTAGAGCAACACCCCCAGTTAGCATTGCTCGGGGATTTCAATATTGCTCCCGCGGATGCAGACGTCCATGATCCCAAAGCTTGGGAGGGTCAGAACCTAGTTTCGCCCCCAGAAAGAAATGCATTTCAAGAATTAATAGATCTTGGGCTAAATGATTCCTTTAGGATGTTTGAGCAAGCCCCCAAAACATTTAGTTGGTGGGACTATCGCATGATGGGCTTTAGAAGAAATGCCGGCATGCGGATTGACCACATTCTGCTAAGTAAAACATTGCAAGAAAAGTGCACTGCAAGTATTGTTGATAAAGAGCCTCGAACCTGGGAGCAGCCATCTGATCATGCCCCCGTGATTGCTACTATTCTGAAGTAACCCACAATTCAATTGAAAGCGAAATCATCATGACATTATTTAAGAAAGTAATTGCAACTACTCTCGTACTGATATCCGCCAATGCTTTAGCACTGACGCATCTAGATGGCAAAGTGGCTTATGAAGATATCGAAGCATCTCCAATTACTATTGTTGGGGCACCTAAGACGACGCTAGGACAAGATTTTAAATACCCGTCAGGACAACCTCTGATTGAGGCTTTTAATATTGAAATTCCCGTAGGTAAACAAACTGATCTTCACAAGCATTTAGTGCCCCTGTACATCTATATCGTATCTGGCGACCTGGAAGTCGATTACGGTAGCAAGGGTAAAAAAATCTATAAACCTGGTACCTCCTATGTGGAGGCAATTGACTGGTGCCATATCGGTAAGGTATCTGGTAAGGCGCCTGTTAAGGTGATTGGTGTTTACTTAGGCGAAAAAACGCCCGACCAAATTAAACCTGTTCCCTGCGCCAAGCCAAACTAAGGCATCAGATTACTCTTAAGCAAGGCCACCGTGGCGTAGCAGAGCATCAATACTAGGCTCACGACCACGGAAGGCTTTGAAAGATTCTGCCGCTGGGCGACTGCCGCCAACTTCTAAAATCTCTTGGCGGTAACGTGTGCCGGTTTTGACATCAAGCACACTACCAGTCAGTTTTGCAGCTTCCTCAAAAGCGGAATAGGCGTCAGCAGATAAGACTTCAGCCCATTTATAGCTGTAATAACCAGCAGCATAGCCTCCAGCAAAGATATGGCTGAAGGTATTAATCCAGCGTGAGATCTCCGGTTGAGGGATGATGTTGTATTCGTCTGCAATCTGTCTGGAGACATCTAGTACAGCATGCCCCTTCGCATTGCTAGCATCAAAGCTAGAATGCAAGCGCCAGTCTGTTAATGACATCACAATTTGACGTAAGGTGGCTAATCCGTTTTGGAAGTTTTTAGCAGCCAACATCTTTTCAAATAATTCACGGGGTAATGGTTTACCTGTTTCTGCATGAGCAGTCATATTCTCCAGTACTTCCCACTCCCAGCAAAAGTTTTCCATAAATTGACTGGGCAGCTCTACGGCATCCCATTCAACCCCATTAATCCCAGAAACGCCCAGAGCGCTCACTTGGGTTAAGAGGTGATGTAGGCCATGGCCGCTTTCATGGAAGAGGGTGA
>CANCIL010000065.1 GCA_947378095.1 Betaproteobacteria bacterium | reverse complement strand
TTGCCTGAAATAATTGATTATTAGGCCTGACACCGGCAGCTAAAACGACAATATCTGCCGGTAAAAACGATTCTACATTCCCTGAATCTGCAATCCTTACTCCAGTCTCTTTTATCTCTAGGCACCGCGTAGAAGTTAAAAATTGAATTGGTAAAGTATTTAAACGATTCATCATCCGAGTACGATCGCTTGCTCCAGCCTCCAGGGCTATCCCAGCGGACATTTCTATTACTGTTGTATCAGCCCCATGCTCATAAATATAGTCTGCAGTTTCACACCCCGTAGATCCAGCACCTACGACCACCACCCGCTTGCCTTGCAGATTCATATCGCCATTCAATATCTCCTTTGGGGTGAAGACATTAGGTAAATTAACGCCAGGAATAGGGGGTATTGATGCATTTGATCCAGTAGCAATAACTACAACATCGGGCTTAAGATTTTGAATGGTTTCCAAATCCACTTCCGCACCCAATTTGACATCTACTTTTAGTGCCTCTAATTGATTTTCAAAATATTTCACCAAGGGACTTAATCTCTCTTTGTCGGGGGGTAATGTAGCTAAATAAAGCTGCCCTCCTAAATAATGATCTCTTTCAAATAGAGTAACTTCATGTCCTCTTGAGGCTAAAACTCTGGATGCCTCTAATCCGGCGGGGCCAGAACCAACTACTGCAACTCTTCTGGGCTTTGCTGCTTGACGTATGGCATATTCTTTTTCTTTGCCAATGGCTGCATTTACTTGACAACCAATAGCTTTGTCCATTTTCAATCCAGCATCAGAGCAATAAAAGCACGCAATGCATGGGCGTATATCGATTAATTTTCCGGCTTTAATTTTATTGGGGGTTTCCGGGTCAGCAATAGACTGACGCCCCAAGGCAATCATATCGATCTTGCCTTCTGAAATGAGCTTTTCGCCTACCTCAGCATTCATTCTCCCTACCGCAATAATGGGAACTGAAACAACACTTTTAATTGCCGCAGCTATTGGGAATAAAGCGCCTGGCTCATCGGGATAATTTACTAATGAACTTAGACCATAACCTCTTGCAGAGACGCTAATGGCGCTGGCCAAACCATCAACCATTTTTGCAATAGCCTGCCCATCCTCTAGCGAAAGAACATTATCAGCACCAAACTCCTGACCATTAATACGACACCAAACTGGAAATTCATTGCCTACTAACTTACGAATGGCAGTTAAAACTTCCACCAATAAACGGCCACGGTTCTCAACACTTCCACCATACTGATCAGTACGCTTATTGGAATGTGGCGAACTAAATGTAGCTAGCAGGTAACCATGAGCAGCATGTAATTCCACGCCATCAAAACCAGCACGCTTAGCTCTTAATGCCGCCAACGCAAAGAGCTCAACAATTCTGGGAATCTCATGCGTTTCAAGGGCTCTAGGCATCTCTCCACCGGGAGCAGGAATAGCAGACGGTGCTACGGGCTGTATACCAGTTACCCTAGATTTTCCTAGACGGCCGGCATGATTGAGCTGCATTACTGCAGAGGCTCCATTAGCCTTAATAATATTAGCTAAAGAGCTTAAGCCTGGAAGAGCGGCATCGTTATCAACTACCAGTCTATTGGATGCATAAATACCACGAGGGAAATCTACACTAGCTGTCTCAACAATGACCATGCCGTAGCCGCCTTTGGCACGGGCCTCATAATAATCGAGCGATTGCTGAGTAATCAATCCTTCCGGCGTTGCAAAACCAGTTCCCATAGCGGGCATAACGATACGGTTTTTAACCAACATATTGCCAATCAAAATTGGCTCAAATAAACGGGGAAATTGAGACTCTGATTTCATAAATAGATCAAATTCTCGATTATTTCAATTTGGAAAAAGCGGTTGGGGTAAGGATTGAGTTAGTAAAGCTAGCCACATAAGGGCCATTCTCCTCCGTCTTATCCCGTATTGCGATCCACTCAGGATCCACAACAAACGCAGTCCATTTTTTTTCACGCTCAGCCAAGGACTCCCAGACGATCATATATCGCACACTGACATTCGCAGAGGAGCCGATTAGGGTAGTCCAAAAACCTAATGGAACAATTCCGTGTTTTTCCCAAAGGGGAATAACGTTTTCCTGAAATCGTTTTAGCAATACTGGCAACATGCCTGGCATTGACTCATATTCACGTAATTCGTATAGCATTTGCGATCCACCCTCTTTTAAAAAGAACTAGGCACATTTACGGTAATACTGAATTTCCTATGGCAAATTTATAATAACACTAAATATAGATATATACGGTTTTTATAGATTACACTATCCATAACAACTTTGAGTAGTGATTTTGCCAATTGATAGATAAGGGGTTTTCACCTATGTCAAAAGTTATCAAATTATTTTTTTTACTCCTAACTACGTGCAGCCCTCTATATACACTTGCCGCAGATCCCTACCCAAACAAACCCATCCGGATAGTCGTACCCCTCGCTCCTGGTGGAGTAACAGATGTTGCAGCCAGAATAGTCGGCGCTAAGCTCAGTGAACGCTTAAACCAACCAGTGATCGTGGAAAATAAACCTGGAGCTGCTCAATCGATTGGATCTGAGTTTGTTGCCAATGCATCTCCTGATGGTTACACCATAATCATGGGCACAATCAGCGCATTTGCGATCAATGCATCCTTATATAAAAACCTACGCTACAGTATTAGCAAAGATTTCGCACCAATATCGCTAGCTACCTCACAACCCCTAATGCTAGTCGTTCATCCCAGCGTGCCCGCAAATACAGTTCCAGAACTTATTGCGCTCTTAAAGGCAAATCCTGGTAAATACGCCTTTGGATCACCCGGTGGATCAGGTACATCAGGGCATATGACTACTGAGCTTTTTATGATGAAGACGGGCACATCGATGATTCATGTGCCCTATAAAGGTAGTGGCCCGATGATCATTGATCTTATCGGCGGACAAATTCAAGTAGCGTTTGACAATTTACCAACTGCATTAGCTCAAGTCAAAAATGGTAAATTGAAGGCCTTGGCCATTACAAGCGCAGAACGTTCAAAGTTTGCGCCCAATATCCCCACTCTAAATGAGTATGTTCCAGGCATGACAGTAACAGCATGGCAAGGCCTATTTGCGCCAGTGAAAACTCCTGCGCCTATTTTGGATCAACTATCAAACGAAGTTCAAGCTGTCATGAAAATGCCAGAAGTAGTTAATAAATTAAATGATCTAGGGGTGACTCCCGTTGGGAATTCTAGGGCTGAATTTAGCGCTTTTGTAAAAGATGAAATCAACCGATGGGCTGAAGTAGTGAAAATATCCGGAGCAAAACCTGATGAATAATCATCTAAGCAATAGTCATCAAGAAATTCATGGAAATACAGCTACGTCAGGAATTTCACTGTATGTTCGCGTGGCTGCCTCTATTCGATCTCGGATCCTGGAAGGAGAATGGAATCCCGGGGAGCAGCTCCCAAAAATTGACTCTATTGCACAATCTTATGGTGTTGCGCAAATCACTGCTAGTAAGGCTATTCAGGCATTAGTTGCTGAAGGACTGCTTTCTAGCGCTAGAGGAAGGGGCACGCATGTTTTAAAAAATCCCGAGGCTAGAACCCAACACCCAGACTTAAGAGCAGCTATCAATGACCCACGGGTTCTTGCCCCTGATCACTCAATTGATATTCTTTGGAAAAAAACTGTTTCAAAATTACCATTAGAACTAGAACAGAGCTATCAAGCTGCCAATAAATATATGCATGTTCACAAATTGCATAACTTTCGAGGCACCCCGTTTGCCCTGATGGATATATATGTTGAAAAGGAAATCTATGAACGTTTTCCTAAAAATGCAGATAAAGATGCCAAGCTATCTTATCTATTACGTGAATATGGGAAAGTAGATATTGAAGCCTCCCGTCAAGAACTTACGGTCACCCACGCAACTCAGTATTCATCTAATTTATTAAAGTGTTCAATCGCGGCGCCCTTAGTAAGAATACGTCGATGGCGCGAAGACAAAAATGGGGTCATTATTTACGCGTGTTTAATTCTATATCGTAGTGATTTATTTGTTTGGGATATGCAAGAATCCCATCCGAATGCTGATCACTTTGCTGATCACCTAGTGCCCAAGCCACGCAAAGCCAACCTAAGTAAAACCAAAAATTAATCTATGAGGATGCCATGAGCAATCAAAGTGAGAAGTTAAAGGATTTTTCGCCAGTCGGAATGAAAACACGCGCAGAAGTGGCTGGTGATGAATGGTTTAAATTAAATATGGACAACATGACCGAGTGGGATAAGTATTGGCAAATACATGCCACTAATACTAGCTGGGGCACTACTTGGTCGAGAGGGATTTTGCCTCGTGAAACCCTAAGCATGATGACCATGGCGATGCTTGCAGCAGAGGGGCATTGGGGAGAATTTGAACATCATTTTAGGAATGCCCTGATTCGGACTAAGGTGCCGCTGGTTCAATTACGAGAAACAATGCTTCACATTTCTCTTTATTGCGGTATCCCAACGGGTGGAGAGATTTGGAAAATTGCCCGTAGAGTATTAAAAGAAGAGAATATTGACTTGAGCCAATTACCCCCTCTTGATAGCAGTAACATCAACTACCGCTCTTCAGAAACTTAAAAAGCTTTAACTTACAAAAGCGAAATTTCCTATAGTAGGGGAAGAAACACCCAAGCTTTCGGAAATGAGAGTAGATGTATTGATGATGTCTGAGGCAATGCTTTCTAGAAAATTTATAGTACATCTCTCGGCCGGCCCAGAAACAGAAAGAGCGCCCCCGGGTACCATTTGACCACCCCAAATAGGCGCAGCAATACTATTTACCCCTGGCCGAGAGCCGCTGATAGAAATCGCATAGCCTTGCTCTCGTACCTGACTCAATTCATTCCTAAACAAAGCTAGGTCACTCTTATTACCAATACCCTGCTTTGCATAGCGCTCGATATCATCATCTGGATAGAAGGCCAATATTGATTTACCCGAGGCAGCCCTTAGGGCTGGTGCGCGCTGACCCACGCGAGCTGAAGCTCTTACCGGATTATCGGATTCAATCTTTTCAATATATAAAACTTCAGGCAAATCTATTACAGAAACCAAAATAGTTTCATTAATCTTAGCAAACAATGCCTGTAAGTGAGGGCGTGCGACCCTGCGAATTGGATTTCGATCAATCACCCTAGTGCCCTGCTCCCAAATTTTCAAAGTGAGAAAATAGCGACTAGTCTCTGGATTAGATTGAACATAACCCTGATCGACTAAAGTGGAAAGAATTCGAAATGTATTACTTTTGGTGAGACCCACCTGGCGACTAAGCTCCGATACTCCTCTTTCATCATCGCTTGCTGAAAGCGCTTCCATGATGCGCAGTGCTTTAACGGTTGTGGAATCCATGATTATTTCTTTTTAAAACCAACATGCGAATTAGTTTTAATCAAATGACGCCCTTATCTGCAAGTAATTCAATTTCTGCAGCAGGCAATCCAAGCCAATCACCAAAAATAATCTCATTACTTTCACCTAAGCGCTGACTTGGCTCAAGCTTGATATTGGGTGAATCGTCAAAGCGTAGGGGGCTACGAGCCACAGTCATGTCGCCAAATTCAGGATGATGTATTTCCTCCAGCATCCCTCTGGCATGCATATGTGGATCATTAACTACTTCCTTTAGGTCCCGCACCGGTGCACATGGGACTCGATAACTAATTAACTTTTCAAATAATAGTTGTTTAGGAAATTGCTCTGTCCATTTAGCAATCAAGTCATCTACCAAATCGATATTTGCTACCCTGGCTTTCATGCTAATCATCCGTTCATCGCTCTTCAAGTCTTCACGGCTCATCGCCGTAATCAATCCCTCCCAATGCTCCTGGTGATTACAGATAATGGCTATATATCCATCTTTTGTTGGATAAACGTTATATGGACATAAAGATAATCCGCCATGACGATTACCCGTTCGCATGGGGGCCTCGCCATTAGAGGAAAAATAAAGCCCCAAATTTGAGCTTAATGATGCGTAAACTGACTCCATCATCGAAACCTCAACTGATCGTCCTTTACCAGAACGCTCACGCTCAAATAAAGCAGTAACAATTGCGCCATATAAGTGTGTGCCCCCAAAAAAATCACAAATTGCTGGACCCACCTTCATTGGAGAACCATTTGCTTCACCAGTAACACTCATTACACCCGACATTGCTTGCACGGTTAAATCCATCGCAGGAAACTTACTGTATAGACCTTCATTTCCGTAGCCCGATCCCGAGGCATAGATTAATCTTGGGTTTTGTTTAAGTAATATCTGTTTTCCTATTCCCAATCTCTCTAAAACTCCTGGTGCAAAATTTTCCACAACCACATCAACGCGCTCTATCAGCTTTAGAAAAAGAGCTATACCTTCCGGCGTTTTTAAATCGATCCTGACAGATTCTTTATTGCCATTTAACATGGCAAATGGCATTGCTGCTCCACTATTTGCACCTCGTTTACGCAAATGCTCACCACCAGGTGGCTCAATTTTAATTACGCGTGCCCCAGCCATAGCCATTAAATAGGTCGCATAAGGTCCGTTATAGATCTGAGTTAAATCCGCAACGACAATGCCCTTTAGAGGCAAATCACGTGTTTCATTCATCGACTAATGAGATCCATATTTAAGTTTTTCCGGAACCGCCTAAGAGATGACGTGCAACGACCATTCTCTGAACCTCTGACGGGCCTTCTCCAACGCGCTTGATACGCAACTCTCTATACCAGCGCTCTAATGGCAGCTCTGCAGCAACCCCTAACCCACCTAATATTTGTATGCATCTATCTACGACTCGGCCGGCAGTTTCAGTGGCTACTAATTTAGCAATCGAAGATTCTATCTTCAAATTTTTACCAAGATCTCCATTCCAGGCGGCTTGGTATACGAGCAATCTTGCAGCACGTAATTCAATTTCTGAATCTGCAATCATCCACTGGATAGCCTGCTTATCTGCCAAAAAGGAATTAAACGTCTTTCGTTGCTTAGCCCAATCAATAGCAATTTCTAGCGCAGCTTGAGCAATCCCAATAGTGCCGGCCGCATAAGGAATGCGCCCCTCAACTAACCATTTTTCGCACAACATAAAACCCTGACCCTCTTCGCCTAAGCGATTCTCTAATGGCACCTTTACATCTTTGAAGTGAATTTCATATGGCGCATAGGAGCGAATCACCTTAATTGGCTTCATGGTCATACCAGGGGAATTCCCATCCACAATAAAGCAAGATATTCCTCCGCGGTCCCCAGCTTTACCAGTCCGAGCAAACACCAATCCCCAGTCAGCGCCATCGGCGCCTGTAATCCACATTTTTGAACCATTTAATATGTAATGATCCCCAACTAACTCTGCCCGAGTTTGAATGGAGCGAGCTGGATCGGAGCCACCGCCCGCCTCAGAAATGGCTACAAATATTTTTTTGCCTTTGGTAACTGCAGGCATAGCGTATTTTTCAATCTGGAATGGGCTTCCCAAAAATACCGAATTGGGTGGATCCGCCCCAAATGCTCCACATCCTGGAACATAAGCGCCCATCCTGCATTTAGCAGATTCTTCGGCAACAACCGCTTGTCCCAATAGAGATAGTCCAGCTCCACCAAATTCTTCAGCAGTTCGAAAACACCATAACCCCAATGCTCTTGCTTTTTCTTGCAAGGGCAATAACACTTCCACAGGTAACTCATATGCATCATGCTCAAGCTGATCTTCCAAAGGTTTCACCTCCTGACGCATGAATCGCCTAACTGTGTCTTGAATCATCACCAATTCATTTGGTAACTCCCATGCCCCATTCATGTGAACCTCTTTTCTCAAGCAAAAAGCCAATATAAAACGTGCCAAATATCAGCACACTGTATCAATAAGATAACATATTATGGTTTAATACAAAATAGATCTACTCATTAATAACGAAACAATCGACTTATTGGAAGCTCTATGGATTTACGACTTCGCGGCAAAAGAGTATTAATTACTGGTGGTTCCAAGGGTATTGGATTGGCAATTGCCAAGGAATTCGCCGCAGAGGGTTGCAATATCTCCTTAGTTGCTCGATCGATTGACGAGTTAAATAATGCCAAAGCAGTCTTAGAAGAACAATACAAGGTGCAGGTGGAGGTTCTGGCGATTGATCTAACCCAGAAAGATGCAGCCAAAACTCTAGCTAAAAATTTCCCACAGGCTGACGTGCTTATTAATAATGCGGGCGCTATTCCTGCAGGCACCATAGAAGAAATAGATGATGAGACATGGCGTCAAGCTTGGGACCTCAAGATCTTTGGTTATATCAATAACACCAGAGAATTTTATAAACTAATGAAAGCTCGGGGTCATGGAGTCATCATTAATATCATTGGCATCGGCGGCGAGCGACTTGATGCTGGATATATAGCAGGTTCAGTTGGAAATGCCGCTCTTATTGCTATGACGAAAGCACTAGGCTCAGTCAGCATTGACTCAGGCATCAGAATACTTGGAGTGAATCCCGGGCCTGTTAGCACCGAAAGATTAGAATTTTTGGCTCGCAAAAAAGCAGTAGTGCAGTTTGGTGATGAAAATCGTTGGGCTGAATTTCAAAAAGAGATGCCGCTTTCAAGGGCTGCCAAAACAACAGAAGTAGCACCTACCGTGGTCTTTCTTGCTTCAGATCTAAGCTCTTATACCAGTGGTACTGTCATCAATATTGATGGTGGCATTACTAGTAGAAATGCGAAGCGCTAGATCGTTTCACCAACATAAATTAAGCTAAAAATGTCAATTGATCTGATCAAACACTCTGATGGGGTAGCAATCATCACAATGAATCGCCCAGAAAAGCTCAACGCTTTTGATGCCGATCATTATTCTCAACTTGCCAATGCTTGGGCTGAAACTCGAGACGACAAAGAAGTGCGGGTTGTCATCATTACAGGTGCAGGTGAAAAATCATTTAGCACAGGCGCTGACCTTAAGAGTTTTATAGGAAATCCTTCTGAGATTTCTGAGTTTTGGCAAACCCAAAAGGGGATGCTACTAAATCGCGGGCTTGAAATGTGGAAGCCTGTTATTGCTGCTGTAAATGGATATTGCCTTGCTGGTGGGATGACCCTTCTGCTAGCAACTGATATTCGAATTGCTGCTGAGCATGCTACCTTTGGTCTTTCTGAAGTTAAGCGGGGCATTATTCCGGCCAACGGAGGTACCCAGCGCATCATTGAACAACTCCCAAGAACCATCGCTATGGAAATGCTACTAACAGGCGACTCTATCAATGCCAGCAAAGCAGAGCATTGGGGCCTTGTGAATCAAGTAGTTTCACCGCAAGAACTAATGAATACTGCTTATGAGTGGGCAAAAAAGATTGCCAAAAATGCTCCGTTAGCAGTACAAGCCTCAAAAGAACTAGCGCTACGTGCGCGTGAGCTTTCATTGGCTGAGGGATTGAGAATGGAGCAACTAATGAATCGCATGCTTTCAGGAACGGAAGATGCAAAAGAAGGGAGGGCAGCCTTTAATGAAAAACGTGAACCAAAATTCACCTCAAACTAACCCAATATTCAGTAATGAGCAATCTTAATCAAATGTCCGGAAAATATGTCATAGCAGGCATAGGTCAAACTGCATTTGGCAAACTTCCTGGTCGAAGCACTATTAGTCTAAATATCGAAGCCTGCAAGAACGCTTTAATTGATGCAGGAATTGGAAAAGATCAAGTGGATGCTCTACTCGTAAAAACCCCCACATCAGCACGAGAATTTATGTACGGCCAAAAATTAGCGGCGGCCATGGGTATGAGGCCAAAAATTGGGGGTTCTTGGGACCAAGGCGGTGCCGCCAACATCGCACTTATCTCTAATGCAATGAACGCTATTGAAGCTGGTCAATGTGAGATTGCCTTAGTTTGTTATGCAGATAACCCTAAAACAGGAAATCGCGACCACTTCTCAAGACCCCGAGGCGATGATGCTGTATATGGCTGGTTCTCCACAGCGGCTGGATATGCCATGATTCAGCAACGCCACATGATTGAATTTGGCACGAAAGGAGAAGATTTTGGAATGATTGCTAAGGCGGCACGACGTCATGGCGCTGCAAACCCTAATGCTCAATTACGTAAAGAAATAGATATCGAAAGCTATTTGCAATCTCCAATGTCTATAGAACCATTGAGACGTGATGATTGCTGCCTAGTTTCAGATGGAGGTGCGGCAGTTATCATAATGAGCGCTACAAAAGCACGTGATCTTGGAATTGATCATGCGATTCCCATTCTTGGTTTGGGACAAGGACAAACCTCTGCTGACCTAACTAATCGCCCATCACTTACTTCAACAGAGGCTGTAGTTTCAGCAAAAACGGCTTTTGCAATGGCTAAGTTACAAACAAAAAATATTGATGTTGTACAAATTTATGATTGCTTCACAATTGCCGTCATGATGACTTTAGAGGACTATGGATTTTGTCCAAAAGGGCAATTTGGATCTTGGGCAGCTAATGGTTATTTGGAGATTGATGGAGAATTGCCATTAAATACCAGCGGTGGTCTACTATCCGAAACAGGAATGCCGGGATTGCAACTCATTTTAGAAGGTGTAAAGCAAATGCGCGGGTCCGCCAATCTCCAGGTGCCAAAAGCAAAAAAATGCTTGATTAGCAATCAGGGTGGAACGATGCACACCCACGGCACCCTTATTTTAGGCAATTAAGGTATGAGTGAATTTCCACAGCCGGATATTACTGAGATAAATAAACCATTTTGGGATGGTCTAAATAATGGCGAATTGCTCTTTCAAGAATGTACAAATGGGCATCGTTGGATGCCGGCAAGTGACTTCTGTCCGCATTGCCTTTCAAATATTTTTAAATTTAAGAAAGCATCTGGAAAAGGAAAGCTAATATCTTGGGTCATTTATAACAAAGCACATCATCCAGCTTTTGAAAAAATTATCCCTTATAACGTGGCGATCATCGAATTAGAGGAGGGCCCAAAGATGGTTTCTAATGTTCTTTGTGAAAAAGAAAAGCTAATACCTGCGATGAAGTTAATGCTAAAAATAGAAAAAATAAATGGATTATCTTTAGCTAAATTTTTACCACTGTAAATAGAAAAGTTAGAATTCGGTAAACTCTAAGAGTTATTTTCCACTAGCCGCCTTAGGGCATAGCTCTCTATTAATGGAATCTTGTTGCCATTCTTTAAAGCAAGCGCCTTGAGCATTCAGCGTAAGTGGTGCTGCCAAATCGTAACGGCGACCCACTACCCATTTTTGCTGATCTAGCAACAAATTATTTTGCAAATGCGTCATGAACAAGACTAGGTAAGCAGCTTCTTTGTTAGGAGCAATATTTGGGGGGTAATAACCGATCTCTGGCGCCAATGAATACATTGCGCTCGCATTAAAACCATTACCTCCTTTGGGCAGATAATTTGCTA
>CANCIL010000064.1 GCA_947378095.1 Betaproteobacteria bacterium | reverse complement strand
GCAACAAACCCTAAAAGACCTTGCACATAAAATGCATGGAATTCTTGAGCCTCTGCATCGGTAAGCCCAGATATAGATCTGTTTTCACTCATGATGACAACTCCTTGAAACTGACCTTACGGTCTTTTCTACATCACCCCTGTAGATTTGAGGACATGACCTTAAAAAGTCATATTGGTTTAGCCCTTTTTCAGGACAATTTTTTTGTGCTGGCTTCATACAACCTCTCCTGCTGTTATGGAGAAGGATGACTTTTGCACACAATCTACTGTGACTCTTTCAATATTCTGTTTGCGTGCCTCAAGCTCTGCCTCATCTCGCATTCTCTTTGCAGCTGATATTTGAGTGAGTACAGGTTGATTGCTGATTAATTTATTCAGGAGGGTTTGTGCCTCTTGCTCCCAAGGCATTGTCTTGAGTGAACTCTGAACTTTGGCTGGAGTGCGATCTACCTTATCCATCTCTGTACCCAGCGGCAGGATATTAAATAAGGCATCAAACAAGCAGTTACAAACTTCTTGTATCAAATACACCGCACCCGAGTAGCCCATAAATGGAGTGCCCGTATGTCTGCGAATAATGGCCCCAGGGAATGAAGCAGGAATATAAGAGAAACGTGCACCGATTTCACTGCCATACATTCGCTCGTTATAGCTTCCAAACATAACTAACGGGGTTTTCTTCTGAACCAATTCACGTATTTCTACGTTATTTGTTTTGTTTCCTGGCAATCTCGGTACCGCAAAATTACAAGGGAGCCCCATCTCTTCTTCTAAGAAGTTACGAACACCTCTGGTATAGGTTTCATTAGCAACAATGGCAAAACTAGCGGTACCAAAAAAGTCTTGGGTTACAGATCGCCATAAATCCCATACTGGCTTGAGTGTGGTGTGTTTTTCTTTTTCAATAAAACCTTCCACATCGATCTCACAAAGCTCTCCCAATTTTCTTAAGAAAGCCGTTGTCGACTGCATACCGATAGGTGCTTGTAAATAAGGGCGCTCCAATGTCTCGCAAAGTAAACGTCCGTATTCTCTATACATACAGACATTGACATCAGCATTGACCAATTTAGGAATGTCTTCTAAATGGGATCCCAGCGGAAACACCATATTGACTTCAGCGCCGATACCCTCAATCAAGCGTCGAATTTCTGCTAAATCACTATATAAATTAAAGCTGCCATAGGATGGCCCAATAATATTGACCCTTGGCTTTTCTCCAGCAGCACGCTTACGCTCTGGAATTTTTTTCAGACCGTATTCTGTCCATAACCAATTCATAGCGCGGTTAGCACATTGCCATTGATCCTCATCAATGGTTCTTGGCAAGAAACGCTTAATACCGGTTCCTTCAGGAGTAACGCCACCACCAATCATTTCTGCGATGGATCCTGTTACTACTACTGCAGGCAAGTCTGGGTCCAATACCTTATGGGCCCGCTTCATTGATTCTTCAGTACCTTCTCTACCTAACTGCTCTTCTGCTAAACCAGTTACAACAATAGGTAGCTCATGTGGAGGCAAGGCATCGGTGTAATGCAAAACAGAGGTCACCGGTAAATTCTCACAACCTACAGGACCATCAATCACTACCTGCAAGCCCTTCACAGCTGTGAAAACATAGACAGCACCCCAGTAGCCGCCAGCGCGATCGTGATCTAGGACTAGCATTAGCCCATCTCCTCTGCTTTTTGCTTGGCCTTCGCTTTTTCCATGCGACGCCTTACATCGGCTTTAAAGTCAGGATGATCAACAGGTACTGACTCCCAAACTCCTGTTGCGTGATCTTTACCAACACCTTCAAAAAAGGAATTCATGGCATCAAAGCGAGTTTGATTTGCTAAAGCAGCATTAATTACTTGAGCAAGGGATCCAGCACCTGCAGCACCCATTAATGGTCTTGCTGAAATCAAGTTCGTGAAATACAAAGAAGGAATTGCTAACTCTTTGGCTTTTTGTACTACTGGAGTTGTACCAATCACTAGATCTGGCTTGAACTCTTTCATCGCAGCAAGATCTTGCTCGAGAGAGGCGCGGTACTCTACATGAACGCCATGCTGCTCTAACCAATCTAAATCACTGCTACTCCAAGTAGTTTTAGGGCATGCGCTACCAACATACCGCACATCAGCCCCACTCTCGACCAATAAACGGGCTACTAATAACTCTGAACCTTCATAACCACTGAGAGTGATTCTGCCTTTGATCGGCTTGGCTTTGAGTGCTGCCTGAATCATCGGCAAAAACTTATCTTTTGCATTCCCAACTTTTTCTGCGCTTACACCAGAAGCAGCCCCAATGTTCTCCAACCACTGTGCTGTACCTTCATAACCAATTGGCGCCGATCCCACGATGGTGCGTCCTGCACTTTCAAATTCACGAATGCTTGCGGTATAGAAAGGATGGATTGCAGCTACTACTTTTGAATCCATCGCTTGATATAGCTCACGCCACTCTCTAGTAGGTACTACTGGGCCCACTGCCAAATCCATAGGTTCAAGCATCATGCCGATACTGATTGGATCGACTGGGAACATCTCGCCCAACAAAGTAATAGTGGGTTTATCTGAAATTCCGTTACGTGGTGCTGAGACTGGACCACTCTCAATTTCTGTGCGGGCATAGCGCAACATAGCGCTTGCTAAAACATCTTTAGCTTCTGCGTGGGTTGGCACACCGAAGCCAGGAACATCAATACCGATGATGCGTACGCCATTAATTTCTTTTGGCAAAAGTTGTAATGGAACACCGCTAGCAGTCGGAACACATAAATTGATGATCACGATAGCGTCATAAAGCTCTGGATTAGCCTCTTTGTATACTGCATCCCGAATGTCTTCGAACAACTTTCCTGTGACCAATGATTCTGAATTAAATGGTACATAGCCAACGCTGCGGCGCGCGCCATAAAAATGGGAGGTAAAGGTCAAGCCATATACACAACAAGCCGATCCAGACAAAATCGTCGCAGTCCGACGCATTCTCAAGCCAACGCGTAACGATCCAAATGCTGGACACATACTTTGCGGCTGATCATGAGGACCCTTTGGATAATCCTTGGCGTACTGACCAAGAATCTCACTCTTATTTGCTGATTTAGCAGCAGCCAATAAATCTTCTGCCCCCGAATGACAGGAAATTCCAGACGTATTGTTAGTCTGGTCTTGTATCGGAATGACTTTAGTAGATTTCAAGATGATTTACTCTTTAAGCTTTGTCGTAAATCACTTCGAGAGTGGGCTTAATGACTTCATTTTTGCCAACCATGTCGAAAATCGTTGCCGGCTCGAGAACCACATCTCTACCAACTTGATTGGCTGCAAATAAACCTAGTAAATCATCAGGCGTCATTGGTTTAGGCCTCACAGGAGGAGCCGCAGCAACATTACTTGCTAGACCTTCGAATAATGGGCCCCACTGAGAATCTGGCTTACCGATAATTTCGTAGCTAGCACTCTTTCTGCGAATATCATCATTCGCAGGAATCACAGAGAGAACCGGAATGCCTACATTCTCGGCAAAGGCTGTTGCTTCACCAGTGCCATCATCTCGATTGATGACCATACCTGCTACACCGACATTGCCGCCTAATTTACGGAAATATTCAACTGCAGAGCAAACGTTATTAGCAACATACAAGGATTGCAAATCGTTACTTGCAACCACAATCACTTTTTGACACATATCTCTTGCAATTGGCAGTCCAAAGCCGCCACAAACTACGTCACCCAAGAAGTCAAGCAAGACATAATCAAATCCCCAGTCATGGAAGCCTAATTTTTCTAAGGTTTCAAATCCATGAATGATTCCACGGCCACCGCATCCTCGGCCAACCTCTGGACCACCAAGCTCCATGGCATAAACACCATCACGCTTGAAGCAAACGTCACCAATCTTGACTTCTTCGCCAGCGAGTTTCTTTTTCGAAGAGGTCTCAATGATGGTTGGGCAAGCTTTTCCACCAAACAATAATGAAGTGGTGTCACTTTTCGGATCACAACCAATGAGCAACACTTTCTTGCCCTGTTGAGCCATCATGTAGGACAAATTGGCAAGCGTAAAGCTTTTACCAATTCCGCCTTTGCCATAAATAGCAATGATCTGAGTTTCTTTTTTAATTTCGCCGGTATGAACCTTGTCAGGTTCAATTGCAGCCTCTTTTTTCAATTGAGCAAACTGAATTGTTACTTCCTTCGGAACGGCGGGCGCATTCATAATGGCTCTCTCCAATCAACAACCATTTTTAAACAACTAGGATCTTCAAATGCGGTGCGATAAACCTCATCGATTGAAGATGGTCTACGGTGATGCGTAATTAATCCTTGCAAATCTAAATTTCCATTTGCAATGGCTTGCTTTACATTCTTTAAATCTTCAGGCGTCCATTGAGCTGCAATTCGTAACCTGGCCTCTTTCATGAAAGCGGCTGGAAAATTAAATTGAATGTCTTTGTCGTAAAAGCCCGCTAAGGCAATCTCGCCACCATGCTGCAAGCGGCTGACCAACTTATTGAGAATGCCGACCTGTCCACTAGCATCGCAAATATTTTTATATTTATTTTCTTCGTCATCGCAGGGATGCAGAACTGTGTATCCTTCTGCGCCACTCATGCGATCGGCATCAATCTCCCACACTACGGGTTGATGTCCTAACATCACTGCGATTCTGGCGATCAGTCTTCCTAAAACGCCATGACCCACGATTAAATCTGGCTGTAATGATTTTTTGCCTTGAGTGACATGGTATGCAGTTGCTGCTAGGGCAAGAAGCACACCCTCTTCACCCATTTTTTCTGGAAGAGCTACAACTCTATCGCTAGGCACAACAACGTGCGATGCAGCTCCGCCGAATAATCCCTTAACGTCCCCAAAACATTTTGCTCCTGGCACAAATACTCTTTGATTCAGATCGAGCTTTGATTTTTTTCCAACCCGAGTAACTCTGCCGACCGATTCATAACCAGGCACTAAGGGGTATCCCATTCCCGGAAAATCAGGCATAGTGCCATTCCACAGCAACTTTTCAGTACCGGTACTAATGCCGCTCCATTCAATCTGGACAACAACATCTGTATCGGTTGGCTCATCCAACAATAGACGTTTGAGCCTGAGTTCGCGTGGCGACTCAAGCAAAACGGCGGTTGAATGAAGTTGTTGAGACATATGTATATTTTTCTTTACTCTCTTTATGTAAACTAATTTATACACATTTTAGACTAAATGCATTAGTAATAACCCTGATTTATCGACTAAGCAGCAAGACTTGGGCATTAATTGGCATGCTGCAGGGCAGCACTTGCACACTCTTAAAGCCAGCATCCATTGCTAAATGACTAATTTCATCAATCGTTCTTGGTCTACCCCTGCCCATGGCCAGCAGATAAAAACCAAAGTAAGCATGTCCCATCGCTGGATGTTCAGGGGTATCGGCCATAGGCTCGGCAATTAATAGCTTGCCGCCAGCGGGCAAAGCCTCAAATATTGCCTTTAATAAAATTTTGACCCGTTCGTCATCGTGATCAAAAATCACCCGAATCAAGGTAATGAGATCCGCCCCTCGTGGAAGTGGGTCTTTGAAAAAGTCGCCTCCGTAAACATCAATATCTTGATGATCAGAAGTGAGGACAAAACTTTCCTGCGCAAGATTTGCAACACCTGGAAGATCAAATAGTTTTCTCTTGAGTTGTGGGGCATTTAAGAAAACTCTTTTTAAAAATGTTCCTTGCCCACCACCTACATCTAACAAACATTCATGTTGAGAAAAGTCATATGCATCTACCACTTGATCAGCAACCAATGGCAAAGATGCTGACATTAAGTCAGAATAATTTTTAACATGCTCTTTATCCTTAACTGACTCTTGATCTTTTTGATCAGCAGAAACATAAGGCCAAAATTTCTCCATTTTTTTAATACCAATGTCGCCTGATAAAAGCGACAGAGGATCACGTAGGTCTTCGTATAGAACAGTGTGGTGCTCAATCATTGCTGATAGGGCAGTATTGCCGACCATTGGTGCACCAAGCGTTCCCAAACCATATCGATTATGAGAACGAATTTCTAATAAATGAATTGAGACTGCTGCATCTAATAATTTTTTAAGTGGGACTGTATCAAGCCCACAATATTTTTTAATATCAGATGAATTGAGTGGGCCATCTTTTAAGATGTTAAATAAATTTAATCGCACACATGAAAGCAAAATTTGTGTATATACAAATCCGGCCATGACATCAAATAATTGATTGGCCCTCTTCTTTGCAATATTTCTGAGAAAAGGAATTTTTGCTACGCGATTTTGAAACCGTGTATCCGCAATGAGCCTATCTCGCAGGATGCAAATTCTGTCCCATAGACCATAGTCTTTTTGACTATGGTCTATGGAGATGGATTGGGTCTGGGCCATTGTGCTTCTCGAGCAACTTAAGCGGCTTGTCTTTGTGTCACGATAGCTAGTTGACGTTCGCCACGTTCAAACCATGAGGAAGGCAGTAATCTTTCTGCTTCAAAAGCAACTAGCTTTTTAAGGTAACCATCACCTTGGCAATTCGGAATTGAAGTGATCGCTTGACCAACCAAATAATCAAAATGTTCAACGGCACCGTTTAATCCCAACTCCTTAGCCGAACTCGGACGTTGATGCTCCTGATCTTGTCCGCTTGGTTTACCCAGAAATTGTGAGTCGCCTAATACATCACGAATATCATCAGCAACTTGATAAGCCTCTCCAAGCCATTCTCCTAAACCTTTCCAAGTGTCAGCATCAGATCCAGCCGCTTGAGCACCAGCTGCAGTTGCGGCCGCAAATAGCGCACCTGTTTTTGCTCTTTGGTATTCACTTAAAACCGCTTGAGACTCACACTCCCATGCTTGCCCAGCAATAATTCCAAAGGGTGCGCCAACTCCTTGCGAAATAGTTTTGATGATAGGTGCCAGTCTTTGCGCTGAACGTCTTGATGTAGCGGCAACCGTTTGATACGCCATCACAATAAGAGCATCTCCAGTAAGTACTGCCAATCTCTCGCCAAATTCTTTATGCACGGATGTTTGTCCACGTCGCATATCGGCATCATCAAAACATGGCAAGTCATCATGTACCAGAGAGGCGCAATGGATCATCTCAATAGCGATTGCACTTGCCATCGACAGTTGCGGATCATCATTGCCACAAGCTTGAGCTACTGCTAAAGTGAGTTGCGGTCTAATACGTGCGCCACCCGGAAACACGGCGTGTCGGATCGCTTTACTTAAGAGAGCAGGGCCTTTTTCAGACTCATGAGATTTCAATGCGTGGTCTAAAGCGCGTTCCAAATGCTTGAGTGGTGACATGGTCTTTGCCCCTTAAAAAGAAATGATTTTCTTTGTCTAATTTAAAATACAATTTACTATGTAAAAAAATATAGACACTATTTGAGTTACTGTCAAACCAAATTACTAGGGTTTACCCGTATTAATAGCGACTTTAGAGAATGATTAAGGAAATTCCAGAAGACTGGCCCAATAGATCTTTCAGCCGCAAGGTTCAGACTGGAGATTTATCTTGGCACGTGCAAATCGCGGGTAATGGGCCTATTCATGTACTGTTGCTTCACGGAACCGGATCTTCTGCCCACACATGGGGAGAGCTTTTTACGGAGCTAGCAAAAAAATATACCGTTGTTGCGCCTGACCTACCAGGTCATGGCTTTACCAGAAACCTTGGGGCAAAAAATCTTAACTTAGATGCCTTAGCCACCAAACTCTCTGAGTTAAGAGAGGCACTTAATATCGAATATTTTGATCACATCATTGGTCACTCTGCAGGAGCTACCTTAGCTCTGAGCTACACACTTCAAAATAAACAAGCTAAAACGATTGTGGGCCTGAACCCCTCGCTAATTAGTCTGCCTAATTTCTATCATCGATTTATTGCGCCTTTTTTAAATCCGATAGTGACATCATCATTTTTTACTGCAGTGCTTGCCGATCTTTTGCCGCATACCAAAATGATTGATAGCCTCATAGATTCAACCAATACGAATCTCAATTCGGAAAAACGAAATCGATATAAAACATTATTTAAGAATGCAGATCATCTGAACGGCTCTATGAGCTTTATGGCTGGGACTGACATACCAGGCCTGCTTGAGCAATGCAAAAGAATTCAATCCCAACTCACATTCATCTTGACCGAGGATGACGGCTGGATTCCAGCGCCGGCTTTACAACAGGTCATCAAGCAATACTTTGCTCAAGCAAAGGTCATTGAGATTAAAGGTGGGCATATGTTTCATGAAGCAAATGAAACATATGCTATTGAATTGATTGAAGCAGCGTTAAATGAGGAGAGGAGAGAACCATGTCCACAATAATGTATATCGCATTGTTCTTAGGGGTGCTTATTGGCTTGGGGCTATTTCTAAATGCGTACTTTAGAGGTCAGCAAGTTCTTAAAAAATTATCACAGAAGAAAATGCATCAGTAATTTGCTAATTGCATAGCTGCTTGAGATATTTGCTTGCCAGAGCCTGTAAAAGGTAATGGGAAATATTGTGCTGCCATCGTGCCGGATAACTCCTGAGCTAAGATCTCAGGTTTTGGCGAAGTATCAACAAATAACACGCGATGGTTTTTAATCCTTAACTCTTTTGCTGCCGTTAATGCATCAGCATGAGCGCCTCCCCTGCCACCAACGCCTTGAAGATTTACATTTGCTTTGCCATCACTCATGATGACAATGATTGGTGTTAAACCCTTGCGCTGAAGAGAAATAGCCATCTCGTTTGCAGCACGAAAACCTGAGGCCAGTGGAGTGCCGCCGCCACCAGGTAAAGCTGCTAAATTTCTTTTTGCCCTAGCAAGGGATCGAGTCGGCGGTAAAACCACTTCTGCCTTTGCACCGCGCATGGAAAGCATGGCCACTTCGTCACGTCTGATATAGCACTGCGCCAATAATTCCTCTAAAGCACCTTTTGCTTCAGCTAAGCGCTGTGTTGCAGATGAACCCGATGCATCCACTAAAAAAATGGTGACCGTACCTCGTCTTCTTAAATATTGTTTGATGTGAAGATCTTCAGCCCTAAAATCGATTCTGCTTTGAGATAGGCTCATCTGATCTTTGCCAAGCAGCCCTTTTCGAAGTCGCTGCCAGGGAATGGCGGCTCTAATACTTTTCAGAATATCAAGACGCTTGCCATCAGTAGGCCTACCCTTACGAGCCCCAAGAGGTCTACCACTCAAGAAATTTTTCTGAATCGATCCTGATTTTCCGGAAACATGTGCCGCTGATTTGCCAGCCCGCAACTGATCCTTGGATTGGCGTAAGAGCTTAGGAGGAATAGAGGCCTTTACTGCCTCAACTACGATGTCCTCTAGCTCCTGCTCGGACGGCTGCTCTTGCTTGATTTCATCTGGCGATTCTTGATCGCTTTGAGAATCTTCTTGCTGATTATTGGGATCTTGATCATTCTGATCCTCATTCGACTGGTCTTCAGATTGATCCATATCAGGAGGTATATATGCCCGCTTAGATGGGGTGTATACCAAGCGAGCAGCGTCAATCACCTCATCTTGACTCACCTCAACTAGACCCCTTAATGCAGCTAGTGTTTTTGCTACCTCTAGCGCAAAGTGATTTGCCCTGAAAGAAGTCACACCCAAACTAAAACCTGCTTTTGTCATGACTTCCAAATATTCGTCACTACATTTGACTGAAGGCAATAGCTTGCTTGCTTCTTGCATATCTTCGACAGTTACTTCAAGAGATTCTTTGATATCCGCCAAAGATAATTGGTCTAAGTACAACTCAAAGGCTAATCTATCAAGGAGTCGCGGACTGATAGACTCATCAACGCTATCTGACTCATCAAATGCAATAACCCCAAAATGAGTAGATTCATCAAACGCATTCTTCTCATCCAAAGCTTGTGAAATTAATGCAATGGCATGCAAGTCCATTCTCTCCACCATTGGCAGTAGCAATAGATTGCCATGAACTCGCTCTAGTAGCCCCTTACTCATAATCAATGAGCCCGCTTGCAAACTGGCTTCAACATCTAATGAGCCGAGCAACTGTTCTGCAGAGATGTTGGCAGGTGCTTTTAAGATTTGCACACCGGATGACGTGATGGATTGCTTTAGGTAACTAAGCCAGGCATCTCTCACCGGACCAAATTGGCTTTTGACTGTTACCCCTTTAAGACCCCTGGGATTAATTGCCAATAGAATGGCAATTAAATTGGCATCAAACCATGCCGTTTGATCAGATTTCACTTTGAGGGGGTAGCAAAAAACTCTTGCATCGCGCGATCAATCCTTGCGCCTGAGGAGCTATCGTCAAGTGGATTACGACGCAATCGATGCCCTAAAGCCAAGGGTGCAATTTTCTTCAAATGATTCAGATTGGCTTTTTTCTTACCCTCGAATGCAGCTAAGGCCCTAACGCCTCTTAACAGGGTTAACTCACCTCTTAAGCCATCGGTTCCTAAATGAGCGCAGAGTTTAGTGGCGACTTCCAGTAACTCGTCCTCCACTTCTACCTTATCTAAGAGCTTTTGGGATTTGATAATTTTTTGCTTGAACTCGTCTTCGGCTTTTTGCCACTTGGCAATAAAGCGTTCCGGGTTTCTTTCAAACTCATCACGTCGCTTGATAATCTCTACGCGCTCTTTGAAATCACTCGGAGTTCTCACCTCAGTGGATAAGCCAAAGCGATCTAACATCTGAGGGCGTAATTCACCCTCTTCAGGATTGCCGCTACCGATCAAAACAAAGCGCGCAGGATGACGAATACTCAAGCCCTCGCGTTCAATAATATTTTCACCCGAAGCGGCAACGTCAATCAATAAATCTACTAAGTGATCTTCGAGTAGGTTCACTTCATCAATGTAGAGGTAGCCACGATTTGCTTTTGCTAGCAGACCTGGTTCAAAAGTCTTAATTCCCTGAGTAAGGGCCTTTTCAATATCCAAGGCTCCCACTACCCGATCTTCAGTAGCTCCCAGCGGTAAGTCCACCACTGGCACCGGAATATTTTCTGTTTTTAACTTTTGGCCAGCGGCCTTTTTGGCCTCACATTCATTGCAAAGCGTTTTGGACTCTGGATTACAGTGGTACTGGCATCCCACCACTGATTTCATGGAGGGCAGCAAGGCAGCTAGAGACCGGATGGTAGTGGACTTTCCAGTTCCACGATCACCAAATATCAGAACGCCACCGATTAAAGGATCGATGGTGCAAAGCGTGATCGCCAGCTTCATCTCTGTTTGTGAAACAATTGCTGTAAAAGGAAAGTTAAGCGCCATTGCTATCTCAAGACAAATTAATATAGAAGATGAAATTTAGTTTAGTCTAACTAAATGGTAATCTTGCATTTGATTATTAGGAATATCCTCTAGTTTTTGAAAAAAATGAGTGGCATTTAATTAGCCTTATGTCCCAAACCCTAGCTTCCTCCTCTTCTACCTCTCCCCTGGCAGCCCCAAAGCGCCTGGTCATCGCCTCCCGAGAAAGTCGCCTAGCCTTATGGCAGGCGCACTATGTCCAAGATTGCCTTAAAAAGTGCTATCCAGACTGTGATGTCCAGATTTTGGGTATGACTACCAGAGGGGATCAGATTTTAGATAAAGCCTTATCGAAAGTCGGTGGCAAGGGCTTATTTGTTAAAGAATTAGAGACAGCCCTAGAAGATGGCCGAGCTGATCTGGCAGTCCACTCCTTAAAAGATGTGCCCATGGTGATGCCAGAGGGCTTTGATCTAGCTTGCGTGATGGCTAGAGAAGACGCTAGAGATGCCTTTGTCTCTAATGATTACGCTAGCCTAGAAGAGCTCCCTGCTGGCGCGATTGTGGGAACTTCGAGCCTGCGACGCGAATCGGT
>CANCIL010000063.1 GCA_947378095.1 Betaproteobacteria bacterium | reverse complement strand
TTTCATCGTGGGCTTTCCAGGTGAAACTGAAGCGGATTTTGAAAAACTTCTCAAGATGGTTCGCGATTTGGAGTTTGATAATAGCTTCTGCTTTATTTTTAGCCCACGTCCAGGCACGCCAGCAGCCAATCTAAGTGATGACACGCCTTATGAAGTCAAACTTAAACGTTTGCAAACTTTATTAGCGCTGGTTGAAGCTCAAGCCAATCAAATTAGCCAAAAAATGTTGGGCAATAGAGAGAAAGTTCTTGTAGAGGGTTATGCAAAAGACGGCATTAATCTTCAGGGCCGTTGTGCAAATAATCGCGTGATTCATTTCACAGCAGAAGAGCAAGATGTAGAGACTTTAATTGGCAGCATGGTGGACATTGAAGTGACAGAAGTTCTCAATTACACCCTCAGAGGTGAACTCATTAAAGTCCATGCCACTCCCCTCTAAATCAAAACTTCTCATTGAGCTGCAATACGCAAGTCCAGCAATTGAAGCGGCATTAGCTGCACAAGCTTCAGCAAATCTCATCAAGAAATGGGTTAAAGCAGCTAGCCCTCAAAACGGTCAACTAACACTGCGGTTTGTGAATGCAGCCGAAGGAAAAAAATTGAACTTTGCTTTTCGAAAGAAAGATAAGGCAACCAATGTGCTGACCTTCCCTTACGAGTTTGGTAAATCACAAGTACACGCCGATATTATTTTTTGCTTGCCAGTACTCCAGAAAGAAGCAAAAGAACAAGGTAAAACTCTCAAAGCCCATTTGGCTCATCTGATAGTCCATGGCTGTCTACATGCTCAAGCCTATGATCACGAAACCAAAAAGGATGCACAAAAGATGGAAGCGCTTGAAGTGAAAATTTTGGAAAGATTAGGTTTTTCTAATCCCTATTTAGATGACTCAGTAGATCCCTAGGCCACATTTACGCGTTCAAATGAAAAATTGACATATTTCTACGCTATTCTTGCCATATGCCCGACCCCAATAAATCCCTATTAGATCGTCTTGCCGATTTTTTAACACCACAGCCAACCAGTCCAACGGAGCGTCGCCAAGAGCTGATTGAGACCTTGAGAGAAGCGCAATCTGAGGGCTTGATTGACGCAGATGCACTCTCCATGATTGAAGGTGTATTTCAGGTTGGGCAACTTTGTGCACGCGACATCCTCGTGCCTCGCGCTCAAATTGATTGGATTGACATCAATCGCAGTCTTGCTGAAATTATTCAAAGTGTCATTGAGGCCGCTCACTCACGCTTCCCTGTTTACGAAGGCAGCAAAGATAATGTGATTGGTATTTTGTTGGCGAAGGATCTTTTACGCCACGCCACCGAAAAAGATTTTCAAGTGCGAGATTGGTTAAGACCCGCCGTCTTCATTCCAGAATCTAAACGTCTCAGTGTTTTACTGCGAGACTTCAAAGACAATCGCAATCATCTCGCCATTGTGGTTGATGAATATAGTGGCGTCGCAGGCATCATCACCATTGAAGATGTGCTTGAGCAAATCGTAGGCGATATTGAAGATGAGCACGACATTGATGAAGAGGCAGATAACCTCATCGCTCTAGACAATGGCGATATTCGGGTCAAAGGCATCACAGAGCTTGATCAATTCAATGAGACTCTAGGGACACAGTTTGCAGAAGAGGATATTGAAACCGTTGCTGGTTTAGTCATTCAACATTTAGGCAGAGTTCCTAAAGTGGGTGAATTAGTCAATATCGACGGTATTGAGTTTGAAATCTTACGCGCTGATCCACGTCAAATTCATATCCTACTTGCACGTCAAATTCCTAAAAAAGCTGACTGAGATTTATCTTGATTGATCAGCTTGCTCGAGGTCGCCATCAAAGTGTTCATTTTTTAGTGTTATTCATATTGGGCGCCATCTTGGCTGGTGTCGCTGAATTACCCTATGGCGGCTGGATACAAATTCCGATCCTCAGCTTGATTTGGTATTGGATCTATAAAAATAATCCAACTTCAAAGAAACATCTCTTTGCATCAGGCCTGACATTTGGCTTAGGCTACTTTGTAATAGGACTCTGGTGGCTTTACATCAGTCTGCATGATGTAGGCGGTATGAATGTCGCCCTCTCCTGTATGGCAGTGTTCTTACTTTCTGCCTATATGGCGCTGTACTTCTCGCTAGCGACACTCACCCTGTCCTTACTCAAGCCATCACGCATCCTAGGCTTATGTTTAGCCTCGAGCTGGGTCCTGATGGAATTCTTGCGAGGCTATATCTTTACGGGCTTTCCTTGGATGGGCTTAGCTGAGAGTCAATTCAACGGCCCCTTTGCACCTATTGCGCCTTTCTTTGGCGGGCTTGCCTGCACCTTCCTCGTCATCTGGACCTCCTGGGAAATTCTGCAACTTAAGAAGCATGGTGTTATGAGTTTCATCAGCATTGCATTCGTTATTGGCCTTACTCAATTAGCTGGACTCGTCACCTTTACAAAACCTGTTGGCGAACCTGTAACTGTTCGCCTCATTCAGGGCAACTTTGAGCAAACGCTCAAATTTAATCCGCAAGCGATTAGCCAACAAATTGATTTTTATACAAACGAAATTAGAAAAGCAGCTATCAATCTCATTATTATTCCTGAGACGGCATTTCCGTGGCCTCAAAATAATTTACCTACGGGTTTATTAAATTACTTACAAAGTTTTTCTAACGAAAGTAGCAGCAATATTTTGTTAGGCCTCATCGGTGATGTACCCAGCGCCGACGGAATCCAATACACCAATCGTGCCACTGGACTTTCACCGGACAGCGAGCCCTATCAATACGACAAAGTCCATTTGGTACCCTTTGGAGAATTTATTCCACCTGGATTTCATTGGTTTGTAAAAGCATTCCGTGTGCCGATGAGTGATTTTGCAAGAGGGAAGATAGAGCAGCCTCCATTTGCCATCACCAGAACAGGTCAAGCTGATATCCATGCTGCAATTACGATTTGCTATGAAGATGTCTTTGGTGGAGAATTAGCCTATCGCCTCAATCACAGCGATAAGCCAGTTAATTTACTGATCAATATGACGAACCTAGCTTGGTTTGGTAAATCACAGGCTTCATCACAACAATTGCGTTTATCGCAACTACGCTCACTGGAAACAGGTCTACCTGCCATTCGTGCAACCAATACTGGCATCACCTCAGTCTTAGGGTCTGATGGCAGGGTTCTTTCATCCCTTCCTGAATTTACTCAAGCCAGCCTCATTACCCAAGTACAAGCCTACTCAGGCAAAACACCATATGTACGTTGGGGAAATTTACCGATTTTGAGCCTTTCCTGCATCCTGTTGATCTGGGGCTTCATTCGCTTCCGTCGTTTTTAGTCAGTTTTAGCGCCTGAGCTTCTCTAGCCATGTAAAATCAATGGCTTAGCCAGGTTAATCATGCTTACTTTTCAGCAAATCATTCTCAAACTCCAAGATTATTGGGACCAACAAGGTTGCGCCCTATTGCAGCCTATCGACCTTGAGGTCGGTGCAGGCACATCTCACACTGCTACTTTCTTAAGAGCGATCGGTCCCGAGCCATGGAAAGCAGCTTATGTTCAACCATCACGCAGGCCAAAAGATGGTCGCTATGGTGAAAATCCTAATCGCTTGCAGCACTACTATCAATATCAAGTCGTTCTCAAGCCGGCTCCAGAAAATATTCTCGAGCTCTATCTTGGTTCTCTCGCCGCTTTAGGTCTTGATCTCAAAGAAAACGATGTGCGTTTTGTTGAGGACGACTGGGAAAACCCTACCCTAGGCGCATGGGGATTGGGCTGGGAAGTTTGGCTCAACGGCATGGAAGTAACGCAATTTACCTACTTCCAACAGGTGGGTGGTCTTGATTGCAAACCGGTACTCGGCGAAATTACTTACGGTATTGAACGACTGGCAATGTATATCCAGAATTGTTCTAACGTATATGACCTCGTTTGGGCAGATGGTATTTCTTATGGGGACGTATATCACCAAAATGAAGTGGAGCAGTCTTGCTACAACTTTGAACACTCAAATACCGATTTACTCTTCGCTAACTTTGCAAACTATGAAAGCGAAGCCAAGCGACTGATGGAAGTACCCTTAGCATTGCCTGCATACGAAATGGTTTTAAAGGCAGCTCACACATTTAATCTTCTAGATGCCCGTGGCGCGATCTCCGTCACTGAGCGTGCTGCTTATATTGGTCGCATCCGCAATCTTTCTCGCGCCGTGGCCCAAGCGTATTTTGAGTCCCGTGAAAAACTGGGCTTCCCAATGTGCCAACGCCAATTGAAGGCATAAGTAAGAGCAATATATGAGCACATCCCAATCGCTTTCTCAATCAGCCAATTTATTGATTGAGGTATTTACAGAAGAATTGCCTCCGAAGTCCCTTCGCCGTCTTGGTGACGCATTTAGCGAGGGAATCTTCACCGCCCTAAAGGCCGCAGGATTAACTAGCGTCTCTTCCCAAGTAACTGGATTTGCAACGCCCCGTCGTCTTGCAGTATTCATTACGGATGTATTAGCACAAGCACCTGACTACCCAGTCCGTGAAAAGTTATTACCCACCAGTATTGCCTTTGATGCCGATGGCAAAGCTACAGCACCATTGTTGAAAAAATTGGGTGCCCTCGGTTATGCAGATATTGATTTATCTAGCCTAGAAAAAGCCGGTGAAGGAAAGAATGAAGCGCTTTATCTTAATGTGGTCGCCAAAGGGGCCGCATTAGAACAGACTGCGCAAACCGTTCTAGAGCAAACCTTAAATAAATTACCGATTGCCAAAATGATGCACTACCAAGTGCAACAAAAAGATGGCTGCTTAGCTGACGTGCAGTTTGCCCGACCAGCTCACCGCATTATTGCCCTACATGGCAGCAATACTCTTAATCTCAGTAGCCTAGGTATTGATGCAAGCAATCAAACCGAGGGACATCGTTTCTTAGCGCCCGGCATATTAAGCATTGCTAGTGCAGATCAATATGAAGCAGACCTCCAAGCCAAAGCCAAAGTGATCCCAAGCTTTAGTAAGCGTCGCGCCCAAATTGAAGTAGCCTTATTAAAAGCTGCCGGGGATGATTTGGTATTGATGCCAGACAGCCTGCTGGATGAAGTGACTGCATTAGTGGAGTGGCCTGCAATTTATACCTGTCACTTTGATCAAGAATTCTTAGAAGTTCCACAAGAATGCTTGATTTTGACTATGCAAACCAATCAAAAATACTTTGCTCTCACTGATAAGCAAGGCAAATTACGCAATCGTTTCTTGATTGTTTCTAATATTGAAACCTCGAAACCAGATGCCATCATCTCTGGTAATGAACGCGTCGTTCGTCCACGCCTCTCTGATGCACGCTTTTTCTTCACACAAGATCAAAAGCGTCCATTAGCGTCTCGTGTAACTGATTTAGGCAAAGTGGTTTATCACAACCAATTGGGTAATCAACTCGATCGCACCAAACGAGTTCAGGGCATTGCTACTGGTATCGCAAAATATTTAGGTGCAGATGAGAAGCTTGCCCATCGCGCAGCAGAAATTGCCAAGACAGACTTACTCACTGATATGGTGGGCGAGTTCCCTGAGCTCCAGGGCATTATGGGCAACTACTACGCCAAGCATGATGGTGAACATGCTGAAGTAGCGGCTGCCTGTAGCGAGCACTACATGCCTCGCTTTGCTGGGGACACTCTGCCACTGAGCCAAACCGGTACTATTTTGGCAATTGCTGACAAGCTAGAAACCTTGGTAGGCATTTGGGGCGTAGGACTAGCGCCAACTGGAGACAAAGATCCCTATGCGCTCCGTCGTCATGCCTTAGGTATTTGCCGCTTGCTCTTGGAAAAAAATCTCTCCTTGAGCTTGCCAGAGTTAATTGAACTTGCTCGCGCACAGTTCCCGCAAAAAGAAGTTCAAGAAAAAGCACAAGTTACTGATATTTACGCTTTCATCATTGATCGCCTACGCGCTTATTTGCGTGATCAATCCGTTGCTGGCACTCCTTTTACCAGCGCTGAAATTGATGCGGTACTCAGTCAATCTCCAGCACAAATTAATGATTTAATTGCGCGCTTGGCGGCCTTGCGTGAATTTAATGCTTTGCCTCAAGCTCCTCAGCTCGCAGCAGCCAATAAGCGTATTAGCAATATCCTCAAGAAGACAGCTACCGCTATTCCTGCGGCCTGTTCTAGCAAGTTATTACAGATACCGGCTGAGTCTGCTCTTTACCAAGCCCTACAGGTAGCTACTCCAGCCCTAGATGCAGCATACGAAAAATGTCAATTTGTAGAGCTCCTCAAAGCATTAGTCGCTTTGAGTGAACCTATTGACCAGTTCTTTGCAGATGTGATGGTCATGGATCCTAATCCTGAGTTACGTGACAACCGTCTTGCGCTCTTGCAACAACTTCACCAGAAAATGAATCTCGTTGCCGATCTCGGCAAATTAGCATGAGCCTAAGCTCTTCTAAACTCATCATCCTCGATCGCGATGGCGTGGTCAATGAAGATCGAGACGATTATGTAAAGTCGGTTGATGAATGGATTCCTCTACCGGGAAGCCTAGAAGCGATAGCGCTCCTTAATCAAGCTGGCTACCAGATTGCAATCGCAACGAATCAATCCGGGCTGTCAAGAGGCTATTTCACGATCAATGATTTACATGCAATGCATGGCAAGATGGATAAACTACTCAAACCTTTGGGTGGTCATATCGATAGTATTTTCTTTTGCCCTCATGTAGATTCTCATGGCTGTGACTGTCGCAAACCGCTTCCTGGGCTAATGAAAGAAATCGCGCTGCGCTATAAAAGATCCGATAGCAACACGCCTTTGATAGGTGTACCGATTGTGGGAGACTCTTTGCGCGATCTTCAGGCCGGCATTGCCTTGGGTGCATCACCCCACCTGGTACTTACTGGCAAGGGTCAAAAGACTTTAGATAAGGGCGTTTTGCCAGAGGGAACACAAATACATGCTGACCTCATGGCTTTCGCCCATGCAATACTAGAAGATAAGGCTTAAAGCAATGACATTGATACGCTCTACTCTCTTTGCTTTATTTCTACTCATCTTTACACCGATCTGGTCGGTGCTGTGCTTACTGACCTTCCCGTTTCTGAGTCCAGAAAATCGCTATAGCTTTATTGGCATCTGGAATAAGGTCGTGATTTTTGTTCTTCAGCATTTATGCGGAATTCATTATGAGATTCGCGGTATGGAACATATGAAAGCCGTATTGAGCGAGCCAGTAGTGATTCTGAGCAAGCATCAGTCTGCTTACGAAACAATTGCTTATATTGCCTTGCTACCTAAACAACTCTGTTTTGTCTTTAAACGCGAGCTGCTCTGGATACCTTTTTTTGGTTGGGCTTTAGCCTTATTGAAAATGATTCATATCAACCGCGCTAGCAAGCAAACAGCCGCTCTTTCAGTAGCTAGCCAAGGTCGTAAGCGCCTGAGCGAAGGCAAATGGATCATGCTCTTTCCTGAAGGAACTAGAACACCGATAGGCTCCAATAAGCCTTACCGCAAAGGGGGCGCTCGACTTGCTAGTGCAACCGGCGCTTTGGTGATTCCGATTGCTCACAATGCTGGACGCTTCTGGCCTAAGAATAGCTTTCTCAAAAATCCTGGCACAGTGATTTTCTCAATTGGCCCAGCAATACGCTCTGATGGAAAGTCTGCCGAGCAATTACAGCAAGAAGTTGAGGGCTGGATTGAGACTGAAATGCGGGTAATTGACCCAAGCGCCTATAAATAAAAAGCTCGCTCTGCTGTATTAAGCAGCGAGTATTTTTGCCCACTCAATATAACGAGCAACCGATATATCCTGAGCTCGTACTTTAAGCTCTAACTCACTTAATTTCAATCGATCGGCAAAGACCTGTAAGTTAGTGCGTAGCATTTTTCTTCTTTGTGAGAATGCTGCGGCTACTACTTTTTCCAATGCGCTCCATTGCGAATCGCTTAGATCAAAATCTTGCCGAGGAATCATGCGAACCACTGCGGAGTTTACTTTGGGTTGTGGGTCAAAAGCTTCAGGGGGTACCTCTAAGACCTGCTCCATGTCATAGCGCGCCTGCAACATCACAGATAATCTACTGAAATCAGAGCTTCCCGCTGGAGCTACCATACGCTCGACTACTTCAGCCTGCAACATGAATACCTGCTCATCAATCACTTTTGCTGCGCCCACTAAATGAAACAACAGGGGTGATGAAATGTTGTAAGGAAGATTACCAACGACTTTGCAAAGACCTGTTCTGCCAGATCGATTTTGAGCCCATGACAAGAAATCAAATTGCAGAGCATCGCCCTCAATTACTGTGAGCCCCTTTAAATTTTGCTCATTCCAGTAAGCTACCAAGTCACGATCAATCTCTAATAAATCCAATTGATCTACATTGCTCAATAAAGGCCTTGTTAGAGCACCGAGACCCGGTCCGATTTCAATCACATGCATATCAGGGCTTGGATTAATCAAAGCCACTATGGAATGAATAATGCCGCCATCTTGTAAAAAGTTTTGGCCGAAACGTTTACGTGCGCGATGCATGCTTAGGAATGACTTTTCTGGTTACTTGCCAGCTGATAGGCCAAGCGCAAAGCCTCGAGCATACTGCCAGAATCAGCAGTCCCAGTGCCAGCAATGCCTAAAGCAGTACCATGATCTACAGACGTACGAATCACCGGCAAACCTAAAGTAACGTTCACTCCGCCACCAAAGGAAACAAACTTAAATGGCGCAAGTCCTTGATCGTGATACATCGCAATAAATGCATCTACTTTTTCTAAAGCAGCTGGATCAAACATAGTATCCCCAGGATAAGGTCCAGTGACGTCAATTCCTAAACTTTGGGCTGCTTTAATCGCTGGTGAGATTATTTCAATTTCTTCTTGACCCAAGTAGCCGGATTCACCTGCGTGCGGATTGAGTCCAGCCATACGCAAAACTGGCTTTGTAATTCCAAAACGCAATTGCAAATCTTTAGCAACGATTTGTATTGTTTCCAAAATAAGGTCTTGGCTCAGGGCAGCCGAAACTATTTTCAAGGGGATATGGGTAGTGACTAAAGCAACGCGCAGATCTCTAGCTTGCTTCATACCCAAGAAGCCCTTGGATAAAGGAGCACAAAGCATCATCACCACATGCGGAACACCACAGCGCTGGGCAAGATACTCAGTATGGCCAGTAAAAGGTAAACCTGCTTCATTGATGATGCTTTTTTGAACTGGAGCAGTCACCATCGCATCAAAACGCTTTTGCATACAAGCATCAAGGGCTAGGTTTAATAAATTCACTACATACCCAGCATTGTCAGAATTTAAGACGCCCGCTTGGACGGGCCGCTTTAAGGGAACAGATTCTAGCTTTAAGCGTGCCAATACGCTCGGGCTTACTTGCTGAGGAATGGTAAATAAACTTTCATTCCCGAATAGAGTAATGCTTGCATTTTCTTGCTCCGCCAAAAAAGCCAAAGCTGCATTTAAGGAAACTTCGGGTCCAATACCGGCTGGCTCGCCAGTGGTGATAGCGAGATTAACGGGGGCTAGTTGCGACATCGTCTGCGTTAAGAACTTTCACAGTAGCACCATCACGCAATTCACGAATCCAGTCTTGATACGCTTGCTCATACTTTCGCTCACGAATAGCTGCACGTGCAAATTGACGTTGCTTTTCAATCGTTAGTTGACCCTCGCGACGATCCATCACTTGAATTAAGTGCCAACCAAATTCAGATTTAACGGGATTACTAACCTCCCCAACTTGCAATCGATTCATTGCTTGCTCAAACTCTGGGACCAAATCGCCTGGACTCATCCAGCCAAGCTCACCGCCGCCTGCAGCAGAACCATCTTCTGAAAATTTCTTAGCTAAGTCTGCAAAATCAGCTGTCTTTGCACGAACCTGATCGCGATAGCCTTGTAAACGTCTCTCAGCATCCTGATCGGCAAATCCAGCACGGGTGCGAAGTAGGATATGACGTGACAGAGTTTGTGTAATCGGAATCGCCTGGAGTGGGGTCGAGGCAACTTCAGGAGGAGCCTCTGCTTGTGGAGCTGCACTAGCCACTAATACTCGACGATCTAATACCTTAAGGACATGGAATCCTGCCGGGCTTTTGACAACCACTTTAGCGGTCTGACCACCACCCACATTACGAACAGCGTCATAGAAAATTTGGGGTAAACGATCTGGTGTGCGATAGCCAAGCTCTTGAAACTTAATCTTTGGATTTTCTTTTGCTGCCATCTCGCCAAGCTGCATAAAGTCAATATCACCCCGAGCCGCAAGCAATAGCGCATCGGCTTTTTTCTTAGCGTCTGCTTGTGCACCAATACCAGCACCTGCATCAACAGGGATAAAAATCTGGGCAACGTCAATTTCTTCTGGACCGCCACTAACCACTGGTGCTGATCGTGGTGGCTGACCACCCTTACCAGTAATAGCACGTGCACGCTCTGTAATAAAGTTATCAACTTCAGCATCAGAAATCTTAATTCGGGCATCTACCTCACGCTCACGAAAACGCGTCAGGACAATATCCTCACGCAAGTTTTCTTTATAACGCTCGAAAGAAATACCAGAGGCTATGACTTTTGCCTTGAACTCTGCAAGACCCACTTTATTTTTTGCAGCGATATCACCAATAATTTTGTCTAATTCTTTATTGGTCACTTTGATGCCTTCTTGATCGGCATTTTGCAGCTGAATCTTTTCAACAATCAGGCGCTCTAAAACCGCCTTTCTAAATTCAGCTCCGTCATTTATTTTTGCGCCCTGCTTTTGCAAAGCGGCAATACGATCATCAATTTCCTTACGGGTAATAAATCCCGTATTGACCACGGCTGCAACACCATCAATATTGCGTACTTTGTTGTCTGTTATTGCAGGTATAGGACTTGTGGCGCCTGATTTTTTATTAGCGTCCTGCGCATAAGATGAGCTGAACCATACTGAGCTGATCAGGACCAAAACACCAGCAATAGAATGTTTCAAATGTTTCTTACAAAAGATCATTGGTAATTCTCATAGGTTGAGGCAGGCAAAGGCTTAGGCACAGGCAAATAACCAGGAACATTTAATTTCATCAAATCCACAGGGTTGTCTCCTGCAACACCAAGACCTCGGAATTCCACTTGAAACAAGATTTGGGTTGTAGTGTTGTTATTCAGCAAGAGTTGAGAATAAGCGCTGCGGAAAACAATACAGTCACGTATGTACTCAACTGCTACTAAGGTGTTTAAGGTTTTGGTTGTAAGCGAATCATACCCCCAACGACCAACCAAAGAAACCTCTCTTGTAACGGGCCATTGTCCAGAAATATTATATTGATCAGTAGTCGTTCCAGCGGGTGTTCCAATAGGATTAAATGGGGTAGCTTGAATAGGCGGCTGCCATACATTGCGATAACCAAAATTCAGACTACGGCCAGGGGTTGGACGCCAACTACCGCCAACAGTTGTTTGTACAAAACGATTCAGTTGGGTGTTGTACTGTCCAAATACGTCAGCATTGAAATTACCCATCAAGCGAACTGACGCAGCAGCCAAAGTATCAGAGTAAGCGGTTGGATTATTGATATTGCCTGTCAATCCCACTTTTTGCGCAGTGAACTGTTGTTGTTGTGCCAAAGTAATAACGGCACGCTCAGCACCTGTGTTGGACTCTGTAATGCGACTGGTTAAGCCAATAGTCATTTTGTTGCTGTCTGATATACGGTCATTACCAATAAAGGTGTTTTCACTAAAGATCTGGCCAATACCAAAGCCAGCATCTGCTGTATCGAACAAGGGGGTGTTGGCCTGATTCACATAAGGTGTATAGACATACACGGCACGAGGCTCAAGACTGAGCAACATGTTCTGGCCAAAGAAGCTACCCATCTCCAAGGCATCTCTCTCAAATGCCAAACCTGTATCTAGACTGGCAGTTGGGATTAAGAAGCCTTGTGCTGGCAAGTAGCCAGGTTGATAGGCAGTAGCACT
>CANCIL010000062.1 GCA_947378095.1 Betaproteobacteria bacterium | reverse complement strand
GGAGAAATTTGATACTCAATTACCCATACAAGTATTTTTAGAGAAGTTTGTTGACATCGCTTTTGCCAACATGAACATAGTCTCCCCAAAGGTCATGCGATTTTATGATCAAAGATTAACTCTAAAGTATGGGCTAGTCGCTGATTACTTTGACTATATCGATGTATTAATTGAGCCCTATCTTGAGCTATGCCAAAAGAATGAAACCAATACTTTCAGAGTACTTTCATTAGAAGAGGCAAGATTGATTTTTAAATGCGTACTCATGTTAGCGGAACGACCATTTGCAAATGATGATCCTATAGCAGGAACCAGCCAGCATCGCGAAATAGTAGTTGAAAATCTCATGAGACTACTTGCTAAGCAAGCAATTTAGAGATGATCGATAAATCTAGGGCAAGCTATGATCAGAAAAAACTTTAGCCAGCCGATGTCCCCTGACGGACAATCTCGTAGTGCAAGTGTGGACCTGTCGAGCGACCTGTTGATCCTGATTTTCCAATCACCTGAGATTTTTTAACGGTCTGCCCTACTTGCACTGATATTTCTTGTGCATGGGCGTAACGTGTAATGAATCCATTCGGATGTCGTACCTCCACCATATTTCCATAATCACCACCCCAGCCGGCTTTAATCACAATGCCATTGGCGGTTGCTAATATCGGCGTACCAGCAGGCGCCGGGAAATCCGTGCCATCATGCCAAGCAAGTTGATTCGTGAAGGGATCAATTCGATAACCCAATCCACTAGATGGCGCCACCTCAAATGGCAAAGGCAATCCGGCGGGTGAACTCTTTAAGGCCACTTGGGTTTGCGCAAAGGCTTTTCGTAAATCCTGCACCTGTGCACTTAAGCCAATCGACTGCTCAATGGTACGGTCTAATCTCACTCCATAAGAATCTTGCTCAGAATCCAATTGCCGACTCAGTCTGAGGGGGCCTCCTTGGGCTACTGGCAGATCAAATCCACCAGAAAGATTAGACGGGCCTGTAAATTGCTTTAGCTTTTCTTTTAATGCTGCTAGTTGATCTAAATTAATTTGGGCCTCTTCCAAGCGTGCCTGCAGTTCATGTAACTTACGCTCGTAATCAGAATCTTTGAGGTAGGTTGCCCTTACATCTAAGTTATTGGATTGATGAATAGAAAGGATAGTGTCTCGCACTTGATTGATCACTGAGAAAATCATCCAATTCATTCCTGCTAGGGTTAGCAGCAAAGCCATCAAGCCAATGATGATCTGTCGCCTAGAGAAATGAAACTCTCTCACAGGAGCGCTTGAACTAGTCATTAATAGTATTTGCATCATTACCTCGTTTCTCGATCAACGGATCGACGAATTCATTTCTAAAATCGGCTGCATTACTGCCATCACAATCCCCAATACCAAAAGACCCATGAGCAAAATGAGAATTGGCTCTAATAGACTCGTAAATATTTTGGTCTTTTGCTCTGCTTCTAACTCCGCATTTTCTGCACTGTACTTCAGCATCTCACCCAGCTGACCTGATGCCTCCCCAGATCGAATGAGGTGAATCAAAATAGGTGAAAACACACCCTGACTGCCAAGAGCACGAGATAAACTTGCGCCCTCACGTAGGCGTACTTCAGTAGAGTCGATTGCTTCACGTAAGACATGATTACTCAATGTATTGCGGCCACTTTTGAGTGCCGCCAAAATAGGCACATTGGCCGTTACCAGCATTGCCATGGTGTTCGCAAATCTAGCTGTTTCAAATCCTAAAAGTAAAGGGCCCAATACAGGGAGATTCAGAATAAAACGATCAAAACGCAAACGAATATCTGCACGCTGGAGAGCTCTTCTGGATAAATAAATACTAAGCACAATAGCAATCAGCAGCAACCATCCCCAATCAACCAAGAAATTAGAAAATCCCAAAACAAATCGAGTAGTTAAAGGTAGTGTCTGTTTGGTGCTCTGAAAGACTCTTGCAATTTGTGGAACGACATAGGTCATCAGAAACAATATGACCATGAAGGAAACCCCCGTCAACATGGCGGGATAAGCTAAGGCGGCCAAAGCCTTTTGTTTTAAAGCTTGACGCTTTTCTAAAAATTCTGAAAGTTGAGTCAGTACCTTGCCCATCATTCCAGACTGCTCGGCAGCAGCAACCACTCCCTGATAAAGGGGGTCAAAGCTTTGTTCTTGAGTGGCTATTGCTTGCGATAAAGATAAACCAGAGCGCAACTCTATGACAACGGATTGCAACACATTTTTGATGTGCTTTTTTGAACTTTCATCAGATAAGATTGTTAAGGCTTCATCAATCTGCACCCCAGAGCGCACAAGTAATGCAAACTGTTTAGTTATTAAAGAGAGCTCATTGCGAGTCAGCGGCTTATTCTCAGAGAAGAATTGCTGCCAAAAGTAGGTCTTCCCCCAGCGGGTTTCTGGCTCAATAGTGACGGGAACTAATTGCTTTAATAACAACTGTTGGCGAATGGCGCGTACGCTTTCACCTTCTGCGGTTCCCCGCTCACTTTTACCGGCGTAGGTTAGGGCTTCAAATCGATAGCGTGGCATATCAATTCATCTAATCTAATTCAACACTACCAGTGACGCGAAGCATCTCTTCCACTGTTGATTGCCCTGAATCAACCCATCTCTGACAATCCTCAGCAAGACTCCTCATACCATTGGCAGTCGCTTGCTTACGAATCTCGCTTTCAGCAGCGCGATTATGTATAAGCTCTTTAGTCTTTTCATTCGTAGTCATCAGCTCATAAATACCTGCCCTACCGCTGTATCCAGATTGTCCACAGATAGGACAACCGGCACCTTGACAGGCCTGGCACTTTAAGCGAATTAATCTCTGGCCTAAAACACCTAACAATGTGGATGACAACAAAAAGGGTTCGATCCCCATATCAATCAAACGGGTTACAGCCGAAGGCGCATCATTAGTATGCAGGGTTGCTAGAACTAAGTGGCCAGTCAAAGAAGCTTGTACAGCAATCTGAGCAGTTTCAATATCTCGGATCTCCCCTATCATCACAATGTCAGGGTCTTGACGCAAGATAGCTCTTAATGCTCTGGCAAAACTCATGTCGATACGAGAATTCACCTGAGTTTGACCAATACCATCTAAGTTGTACTCAATAGGATCTTCCACCGTCATGATGTTGTTGGTTTTATTGCGCAGCCGCAATAAGGCTCCATATAGAGTGGTCGTTTTTCCACTACCAGTTGGGCCAGTAACTAAAACAATCCCGTGCGGCCGATGAATGAGTTGATCAAAACTCGTAAACGTATCCTCAGCCATACCCAGCGTTTTTAAATCCAAACGCTCATAATTCTTTTCTAGTAAACGCATGACTACGCGTTCGCCATGGGAAGTAGGTAAGGTAGACACTCGAATATCAATCGCTTTACCACCAATACGTAGCGATATCCGCCCGTCTTGTGGCATCCGCTTTTCAGCAATATCCAGGGAAGCCATGATTTTGATGCGCGACACTAAGGCTGCATGTAAATCCCTACGCATATCGACCACATCGCGCAGATTGCCATCTACCCTAAAGCGCACAACCGATTTACGTTCAAAAGCCTCAAGATGCACATCAGATGCTTCGGCATGAATGGCTTGCTTCAAGATGCTATTAATCATTCGGATCACTGGAGCATCATCATTTACTTCAAGTAAATCCATGGATACTGGCATCTCTTGCAATAAGCGAGATAAATCTACCGCCTCCTCTACCTCATCGATTACTTGGGATGCATCTAAATCACCCTGTGAATAAGTAGCATTAATAGCCTCCATTACCTCATCACTTGGTTTCTCGACTCGTTTCACAGAGCCTACTAGGCGACAAATTTCATGGAGTACAGATAGATCCGTTGCTGGACTATGAATTAAAGTAAAAACATCCTTTTCCTGTCCAGCAATATCGTTGCTAGTTTGCCTTTTCAGCAAGACCTGATGATCTCTAGCGTAAGCAAACGGAATACGTAACATCATTACTGAATCGTTACACCACTTGGCCCAGTACTAGGGGATCCTGGCACCGGTGGACGCGACAATACCGGATTGGCATCAATGGTGTTGGCTGGTAATCTTGGTGGGATCAAAGGTGGCTCAGAATTACTAATATTGGGCAAGTCCTTCTCTTTAGGCAATAGCATTGGCAATTGCTTAAATTGATCTTCTTTACCTTGCATAACACTCAAGCGATTATTGGTAATTTCATCCGTTTGATTTCTATCCCTCAATACATAGGGGCGCATGAAAACCAAAAGATTTCTCTTTACGCGATTCTTATTGTCATAACGAAATAATTGACCAAGCAATGGGATGCTACTCAAGAATGGAATACCACTCGACCCATCTGAATACTCATCCGAAATCAATCCTCCCAAAACGACCATCTGACCATCATCCACTAAGACATTGGATTCAATATTTCGCTTATTCAAAACTACGCCTGAAGTGGTTTGAGCTGCAACTGAAGACACCTCTTGATAAATCTGCATTTTGACAATGCCGTTATCAGAAATCTGTGGCTTCACCCTCAAAAGAATACCGACGTCTTGACGAACATAAGTCTGAAATGGTGTCACGGTCGATGTTGAACCAGTAGTTGAATATGAACCGGTCAAAATCGGGACGTTTTGCCCAACAATAATGCGCGCTTCTTCATTATCTAAAGTAATCAAATTAGGCGTCGATAAAATATTAGTTCCAGCTGCAGTTTGCAATGCCCTTACTAAAGCCGACATGGCATAAACACCATTGAAGCGACTGATCAATCCGAGATTTAAACCAGGCGCAGGGGCAACGGGAACGGCTCCAGTATTTGCTGCACCATTTGCAATGGCATTCACGTTTTGATTGAGGCCAAAAATATTGCCTCCAGGGCCTTGATTTTGTCCGGGAGTACCGAAATTGGTACTACCAAAGCCGACGTTTTGATTACCCGACCCCACCAAGAAGTTCCATTGAATGCCTAGCTCTGCAGCCGTTTCATTGCTAACTTCCACGATCAAGGATTCAATATAGACCTGATTACGTCGAAGGTCTAACTGCTCAATCACTTGTCTGAGGCTGCGATATAAAGGCTCGCTGCCAGTAATCAGAATGGAATTGGTTGCTGGTTCAGCCTGAATAAAGCCGCCAATATTGGGATTGCTAGAACTTGTTAGAGCGGATGTAGCTAAGTTAGAGCCAGCGCCTTGCTGTCCTGCAGGCTGAGTTGTAGCGCTTGGATTTTGCTGGGGATTGCTGGCTAAGGCAGGAGGTGCATTGCTTGAACTAGCAACTTGAGCTGATAAAGCAGCATCTGCTGCAACTAGAGCTCGTAAAGTAACAGCCAATTTACTTGCCTCAGCATTTTTTAATGGCACCACCCAAATATTCCCGTTCTTATTGCCTGGTGCATCTAATCTAGCCACCAAAATACGAACTTGTCTTACTCGCTCTGCACTTGAACTCCGGATCAAAATAGAGTTTGTACGCGGTTCAGACAGAATCATGGTCTTCAATGCAGGATCTGCAGTGCCAGCAGTTCCTGTATCCAATACTTTATTCAGAATCGATGCAACATCACTTGAAAAGGCATATTGCAATTTGATAGTTTGCACATCAGTTGAGGTGGGTGCATCAATCGAATCAATTAAGGTGGCAATTCTTTGAATATTACTAGCGTAATCTGTCACAACAATCGTGTTGTTACCAGGATAGGCATTAATCGTATTATTTGGTGATACCAGTGGGCGCAATACCGGCAATAAATTATTTGCTGACTCATAATTGAGCTTAAATACACGCGTAAGGATTTGATCACCCTCTTGCTTGCCCTTACCAGTTGTAACTGAGGTGCTCACTAGTTTGGCATCGGCTTGAGTAACTACTCGATACATGCCATTGGTTTCTACTAAAGCAAAACCTGCAGTTCGCAAGGCAGTTGAAAATGAATCTAAAGCCTTTGACTTAGTAACCGGTTTATTTGTAATGAGAGTAATCGTGCCCTTAACTTGCGGATCAACCAGAATGGTTTGACCAGTTGCTTTTGCAACCACGCTTGCAACGGATTCAATATCAGCATTATTAAAAGATAGCGATACGGTAGCTTGCTCAGTTGCAGGTCCTGAATTGACGTTCGTGAGATTTTGCGCCATGACTCCTGGCAAGAGAACAAACTGATTCACTAGACAGCAGAGGAGAAATCGCAATACGTAATGCGATTTACTATGTGTATTTTTAGAATGCTGCATGCTGATCATTTCTTCCTCTAATATTGCATGCGATATGTATCGCCATCTTTTCTGCCTAATAAAGACAGTAAACCAATTAAAGATTCTTCTGCCTCGGGTGCAGCCCATGCCCCACCTGCAAAGTGTAAGCCAGGTCCTGCCTTAGAATCCGCTGACCCTTTGCCCTTTAATAATAGCGGTCCGGCAACAGTGTCAATCTGAAATGAAGTGCCCTTCTGCTCTAGATTAGCCTTTATTTCATAACTACCCAAGGGTTTCACATTACTAATGGGGCTAGAAAGGTTGTTGATATTGATGCGTACTGATCCAGAGGTATCTACCCCCTTCTTAATCTCGCTCCAATGTGCTGTTAATTGACCGCGGGGGCGCAGCGTATTCCAAGGATTACCAAATGCCTCAAGAATAGTGGCCGGTAAATCAATTTCGCCACTAGCAACCTTAATCTGACTGGCGGAAACTGAAATCAATAAAGGCTTATCTAGACCTACGAAATTCACATCCACTTGGCAAATACCTTGCATCAAGCTGCATTGAGATTTCCACGAAAATCTTTCAGTAATCGCAGACGGCGGACGACAGGATGCATCCGTTAAGTTTGGCTCCGAAAAACCAAAGGCAGCACTACCATTCCAAATACTTCCCGTAGGTTGATAAAGTGTGACGCGACAGGCAGATTGATTTCCCAATAGGCTAGCAACTACTCCAATTGGCATTTGCCTAATAACGATAGCCAGCAATAAGATACAAAGGATTACCAAAAATGCTTTGTGCGATTTTGTAGTTCTTGTATTTAAAGAGATCTTCATCTTGAGGCCGCTTTATCCAATGCGGAAAAATTGCTTCCAACATTCGGATTGCTAGTTTGCATTAATGTTGCACTGATATTAACCATTGCCATTGAGGGAGTGGCAGTTACCTCAACACGCTCTGGATATAAATGCCAAGATGTTCGCAACTCTTCTAATGCATCAACCACACTTGAAAATAAAACGTCACTTGCCTGGAGCTCAATACGCGGAGGATTTTCAAGGCTTAATCTCAATACACTTGGCTTGATTCTTTTTGCGATTAAGATCGTGCGAATTTTTTGTAACTCAGCTTCATCTAATGGTTCAACTGTGATCTGTTGTGCTGGGGCAGTTTTAGATAATTTCACCAAATTTTCCATTTGCGCCCATTGCGCTGGACGCAAACTCATAGCACCCTCTAACTGTTGCATATAGGGCAAAACCCAAAAATCTAGACTGATCCACAATAAGAATCCACCTGCCATCACTCCAACGATAGGGTGAGGCCTCTTATAAAGGCGATGCCCCTCAAGCGATATCAAACGCTTGCTAATAGACTGATACCAAGCAGTTGAGCTGGCCTCACTCCAGCGAGTGACGCGCTTAGTCAGATCTATTAGATGTAATTTTGAGAGAAACTTCATATATTGACGAACTGATATTTCTTTGCCCTTTTGTAATTCCCGCTTCCATAGGATACAGCTACATTAGGGCCTCGAGAGGAATTAGCCTCTCAATAACGTTCACATTTTGATAAAAAGTATACCTATTTAGTTATGATTTAGCTCATAATTCAAGATAGTAAAAGTTCCACTGCCCAAAAAGGATTATTTTGAAACGGTTGCAAGCGCTCATTCTCAGCAAGTATGTTGATACTAGAGCCCAGCTTGATTTGCGTTTTCGTCAATCCAAAAGTGCGCTTGGCAGAAATAAGTTTGCCTCAAACTATCTTACGCCGATCTGGTTTAGTCAGTCTTTAAGCTATTTGCTGATTTGCTTTACTGCTGCTGCATCCACCTTCTGGCTAATGCATGTCATACAGATCCCAGCGCCTGAAGATGCTCTATTAAAAAGCTCAAAGGGCACATCCCTTTATATAAACCATGATCTGAGCGCAAGCTACCCTCTTTTTGGCAGTAAACCTCTCGCTACAGACAATATTATTTTGCGCGGAGTAGTGGTTACTGAAAAAAACTCAAATGGGACATACCAGGGCTTTGCCCTCTTTGATATCGACGGCAAGCCAACTGGTGCAATTGCTGTTGGCGAGACGATTGATAGAGGTATGGCGCTAAAATCTATTGATACAGAGACGGCTACCTTGCTATATCAGGGAAAAGAAATGAGCTTTTCTATTCAAAAGAGCAAAAAAGATAGCGCGCCCTCAAGCCGAAGCTCTGAAATTAAAAAAGCCAGAAACTAGAATGAATGAGGCCTCTTTCCAATGACTAATATCCTATCTCGCCTTCGTATGAAGGCTAAAACCCGTTTTCAGAATAATGAAGCTGGTTTTACTCTGATTGAAATCATGGTGGTGATTGCCATCATCGGCATCTTGGCAACTTTAATTGTTCCGCGCATCATGGGACGCCCAGATGAAGCTCGCGTTACTGCTGCAAAACATGATATTGGCACATTAAATCAAGCGCTTAAGTTATATCGCTTAGATATCGGTCGCTACCCCACCACCGAACAAGGACTCAATGCTCTGGTAACTAGGCCCAGTGCAGAACCAGTCCCTCAAAATTGGAAAATGGGCGGCTATTTGGACTCTCTACCAAATGATCCATGGGGACATCCTTATCAATACGCCAATCCAGGAACCAAAGGCGAAATTGATATCTATAGTTATGGGGCAGACAATAAGCCAGGCGGTACCGGTGCAGATGCGGATGTTGGCATCTAATAAAGGGAAAGCCAATTCCCTTTTAAATCCTTCTAAAGAAGGTGGCTTCACCTTAATTGAGATGTTGCTAGTACTAACTATAGTAGCCATTCTATTAACTGTTGCGGTGCTAACCATTCCAAATCATGATGAGCGAAATTGGCGAAATAATTTAGATCAATTAGTTGCATCACTCAACGCTGCTCAGGATGAAAGTCAAATGACAGGCGTTCCGATGCGAGCTGAGATTGGCGAATCGGGATGGCGCTTTAGTAAGGCCGATCCTATGGTGCAGACTAATAGCCTTAATCAGCCTGCCACTTTCATTCCAGATGCTTATAAAGCCCAGACCTGGTCAAAGCCAGTGGTGATGGATCCATTGCAATTGAACTTAGGTGCTGAATACGTCTCCGAAGGATTGCGTAGGACCATAGAACAAGAAAAACGCACTGCTACCCTGATACGCTCTAGTGATGGCCATTTCAACTGGACATCTCCATGATCCAGCAGGCTTTTCAAAAAAGGAATGGCTTTGCACTTATTGAGGTCTTAGTAGGACTCATGGTTCTGAGCATTGCACTCATAGCCGCATTACGGGCAGTCGCTTTGAGTGCTGATACACAATTCTCAGTAACGCAACGGACCATGGCTATCTGGAGTGCAGACAATGCCCTCAATGAAATTCGAATGAATCGAATTTGGCCAGAAATAGGAACCAGCACCTTCAGTTGCCCACAAGCGACCTTGGTACTAGTTTGTCAACGCAAGGTCAGTGATATGCCTAACCCTTCTTTCAGGCGAGTAGAGGTTACTGTATTTCTTGCGAATCAAGCGAATAGCAATCAAGTGAATGGCCCCCGTCTAGCATGGCTTGTGACAGTCGTTCCCAACCTGAACTCTGGCGCCTTATGAATCAAAAAAGAGTGTCAGATGCTGGCTTTACTCTCATTGAGGTGATGGTAGCCATGATCGTGATGGGAGTCATTGGACTTTTAGCATGGCGAGGTATGGATACCATGCTCAGAAGCAAAGAAAATATCGAGGGGCGAGCCAAACAGGATGCAGTTTATTTCCAGTTAGTGCGGCAATTTGAACGCGACTGCCAAGAAATGATTACAGGCACTCAGTTGACCGTCCCGCCATATTCGGCTGGGATTAAGAATATTTGGTGGCTTAGACGTTATTCAGAGACCAAGCAAACTAGTTGGGTGATAGTTGGTTATGGAATAACACCAACCGGCCTACAGAGATGGATCAGTCGGCCGCTTGCTAATAAATCAGATGCTTTGGCAATATGGCAACCATTGGTGCGAGATCCCGATCTCGCTTCAAGCGAAATCAAAGTCACTCTCGAACTTCCAGACATTATTAGCCAACAAGCAAACGTAATTACTAATACGCCACCTCCCGGAAAAGGGAGTGATACCCCCTTGTTGGCTGGCTTCAATATGCGCTGGGGAATCAAAAATACCCCCTTCCCCATTACGAGATCGTGTTTAGCTGGAACGAGTTTATAAATGGTGTATTCAAATAAACCGATTCCACTTCAAACTGAGAGAGGTTCAGCCACAGTCACAGCGCTGATAGTGGTTGGAGTCGCAGCAGTGGTGATTACAAGCTTGATATGGCGCCAACAATTACAAATTCGTAATATTGAAACAGTACGAGACAAAACCCAAGCCCAATGGCTTCAACACGGCATGATTGATTTTGCCAGGCTTGTATTGGCCCAAGACTTACGTGTTAGCCAAGTTGATCATTTAGCAGAATCCTGGTCCCTCCCCCTGAGCGACAGTAAAGTGGCAGATTTTTTAAAGAATGTGGATATTCCTGATGAACTTCAGGCAGTTACAGTCAATGGCGGAATAACCGATGCCCAAAGCCTATTCAACCTCACCAATCTTTGGAATGGAAACTTTCAAATTAATGCAAATGGGGTTCTGGCATATTCACGACTCCTTACTGCGCTAGGTCTCAATCCAAATCTCGCCCAGCAAACCGCTCAAATAGCTCAAGAAAATCAAATGGCTTTTAACGATGTTGACGACTTAATTGGAGTGCCTGGCTACACCGCGCCCATGATTCAAACACTGCGTTCTTATGTGACTGTATTGCCTATACCCACCGCCATCAATATTAATACCGCCTCTGCTGAAGTGCTAATGGCTGTATTTGCAGGTTTATCCCGCTCATCTGCAAATAGTATTGTGCAAAATCGATCAAGTGCACCAGCCAAAAGTTTAGAAGAAATCAATACGCTTTTAATGCGCTCAGGTGCAGGAACAAATGTGACAGTGGATCCAAGTCTAGTAAATGTCAATTCCCAATATTGGCTTGCATCCTCAGAAGTCAAGCTGGGAAGCGGTATTTTCAGAAACTCGAGCTTAATTCAAAGATCATTGAGCCCCATGGCTTTGGGCAACTATACTCAAGTGGTATGGAATAAAACCAGCAGAATATTGTCAGAATGAGCCTACTAATAATCCACTGCCCAGTCAGACCACTTTTTGAAGAGGTCGGCACTGATGGCGACTTCAATACCCAGAAAGAAGCTTTTGAGTGGTGCTTATGCGAAACCAGCACATTGCATGCCACTATCCAGTCCACTGGTACAGGGGCTATTGAGTCAATGCCTTATGCGGATGAAGCATTGGTATTAATGCAAACACTAGATGTCCGCTTGATACAAAAAAAGGTTCCTCTAGTAAAAGCAAAAAAATTACAGCAGGTCTTGCCTAGCTTAATTGAAGATGAATTATTAGGTGGCACCGACAACCCCCTCATCTACGCTCTTCCTCCTTTAGCAGGTAAATCAGGATCGGAAAGAGCGCTGGCTGTCATGAACCGATCATGGTTTAGATGGCTCGCAAAGGAACTAAACAGCCTTCTGAGTCCACGGGTTCGAATGATTCCCGATTGCCTCATTCTGCCCTTACAAAATGCGCATACTAATCAAGCAGAATCTCCAGTCTCTTGCCTTGCGTTTCAAAGAAATAATACTTCAATCATTTACACGTGGCATCAAGCTGAACAAATTGGAGTTGCATGGGCGGAGGACTCCGAAGCAATATCACTACCCAGTCAATTAGTAGGTATTCAGCCAATAGAGTGGTCCTGGGATTGGATGGCATCAAGAGCATTTGCTTTTAGTCG
>CANCIL010000061.1 GCA_947378095.1 Betaproteobacteria bacterium | reverse complement strand
GGCAAGGTGGCGGCGCTTCAGTACCTTTATTGAATGCTAATGAGTTCGATCAATTGATGTCAATTCGTAGCAGCTTAGAGCCATTGGCTGCTGAGGCGGCTGCCAAAAATGCTACCAAGACAGAAATAGCTGAAATTTCCAAATTATTAACCCAGATGAGAGATTTGGCTGAGACCGGAAATTTAGCCTCTTATCTAGATGCCCACTACAAGTTCCATTTTGGGATTTACAAGCTGGCCAATCAATCCATTCTTCTTCAGGCAATCGAGGGCGCTTGGCTACGGTGTGGACCAACTTTAAATCTTGCGCTCCCAGCATATAAACCTGGTCAAAAAAGGCATAAACATCATTTAGCTGCACTGAATGCCCTAAAAAAGGGTGATGGCGTAGCCGTTGCGCGAGCCATTCGGGCTGATATTGATAGTGCTCGATTAGATATTTGTAATTTATTAGATTAATCCTATATTTCTATAGTGGGTTAATTCCCTCTTTCCTAAATGAATGTTATTTGTTATAACATTGGATATTTCGTAGCTAAAGGAGTGGATATGAGTACATTTAAAAAATCAATGAGTTCTTTTATAGCTTCTGTTTTAGCAATTTTGATACCTTTGGACTCAGCAATGGCCGCTGATTTTCCTACCAAAGAAATAAAGCTGGTAGTACCTTGGAACGTGGGCGGATCAAATGATATTTCTGCTCGATTGATTTCCAAAATATTGGCTGATGAGGGAATTACGGTTGTCGTAGATAACGTCGCTGGTGCAACCGGAACGATTGGCATGGCAAAGGTAGCCAATGCAGAACCCGATGGATACACCATTGGAATGGGTACTAGCTCCACTTTAGCAATGATTGCTCAGGGATTAACGCCTCTTAAAAATGAGCAATTTGCTCCAATAGCAAGGGTTACAACGGATCAATTATTGCTGCTGGTTCCTAAGGATGGCCCAGCAAAAGATTTAGATAGCTTTGAAGCATTAGTTAAAAAGAATCCAGGAAAAATATCGATTGGAACACCAGGCAGTAATAATTTGAATCATATTTTTGCAGTGATGACGGGAAATGTCGTTAATTCCTCAATCATTACAGTTCCCTATACTGGCGGATCTAAGGTCATCATCGATCTTGCTGGTAAACAGCTCGATGGAGCGGTGCTTAAACCTTCTGAGAGCAAGGCGCAGATTGACTCTAATATGGTGATGCCTGTGGGTGTATTTGCAAATGAGCGTATTAAATCAATGCCCAGTATCCCGACATTTAAGGAGAGGGGCTATAACGTGTTCCCATATGGCCCATTGGTGCAAATGGCATATCTAGTTGCTCCTGCAAAGACTCCACCAGATATACAGGAAAGATTAATTGCAATATTTAATAAGGCGATTCAGGACCCACGTTTTAAAGCGGCATCTGAAGATGGGGGTGCAAGAGTAGATAGCCTAACCGGAAAGGCATTGGGTGCTGAAGTAATCGCGGTAACTAATACCTTGGCAGTAGTTGGTAAAAAAGTATTTTCTGAAGCAAAAAAATAAATATCTGAAATTGAAAGATTGTTAATGAGTCAAATCAAAAAAGTAACTTGTCACGTTGTCTCTGCTCCAGTGGCTAAACCATTTACTTCCTCTCGGGGATGGATTTATAAAACTCGTGGTTCTTGTATTGTTGAAATTGAAACTAATGATGGCATAGTGGGTTGGGGTGAGTGTTATGGCCCTTCAGCGGTTGCTAAGGCATTCATCGATACGCAATTTGGTCCTCGTATTATTGGTAGAGATCCATTTGATGTTGAGGTGGTATGGGAGGATCTATATAACCGAATTAAGGACTATGGCACTACCGGTATGGCCATTTCTGCGATTAGCGGAATTGATATTGCGCTATGGGACATTATCGGTAAGTCCTGTGGACAACCAATTCATAAATTGATTGGCGGATCATATCGTGATGAGGTCACTCCATATGCTACGGGTTTGTATTTTATTGATATGGATCGCTTAATTGAGGAGGCGGTAGAGGAAGCGATTGAATTTAAGCAAAATGGGTTTACTGCTATTAAGATGAAAATTGGATTGGGTGACCTAAAGCTTGATATTAGAAGGGTGGAGGCAGTTCGCAAGGCGGTGGGTGATGACATGAGGTTGATGGTTGATGCTAATCATTGTTTTACCGTGCCTCAAGCCATACAGATTGGTCGCGAGCTTGAAAAATTAAATATTGAATGGTTTGAAGAGCCAATTTCTCCAGAAGATTTGGATGGTTATGTTGAGGTAACGCGTGCCCTTGATATGGCTGTGGCGGGCGGTGAGAATGAATTTACCCGTTGGGGCTTTAGAGATATCGTAGTTCGTAAGGCGATGGATATTGTTCAGCCTGATGTTTGTGCTGCAGGCGGTATTAGCGAATGCCGAAAAATTGCAACTCTTGCTAGTGCGCATGGAGTCGAGTGCGTGCCTCATGCCTGGGGATCCGTTATTGGTGTTGCTGCAACTTTACATTTCTTGGCGGCGCTCCCAGATCAGCCGCCAAGCTTTAAGGGTAACCCTCCTTTATTTGAGTTTGAGCAATGTGAAAACCCATTTCGCGACTTACTATCTGTCGACCCAATTATTCAGCGTAATGGTAAGGTGACAGTACCCAGGGGCCCAGGGCTTGGCATTGAAATTAATCGCCATATTCTTGATCAATACCGCGTTGCATAGATTTCGCTGATGCGTTATTTAACTTTTAAAAAGAGCGGTAATAAGTCTGCAGTAGGAGTTCTACTCAGCGACTCTTTGCATGTGTTAGATCTCTCTCACCCCAGTTGTAACGACATCATGGGTGGAGGGGAGTCAAATCTACTGGATATGGTGACGGCTAGCTTACCTAATATCACCGAGAAAATTACCAGAAAAATTGATCGCGTAAATTATGATCAAGCTGCCGTAGTGGGTCTCGATTCATTATCACTTGACTCACCAATTTCAAATCCTGGAAAAATTGTTGGTGCCGCCTACAATTTCACGGATGCATTAGATGAGCGCTCAATGACATATCCGGTGGAGCCTGTGATTTTCATTAGGTCAGCATGTACTGTGATTGGACCTTACGATCCCATATTGATACCGCCGGATGTGGGTAATGTGGGTTATGAGGCTGAATTAGCAGTCGTGATGGGTAGACGTGCCTTGCATATTGAGCCTGAAGTGGCTATGAGTTTCATCGCTGGGTACACAGTCCATAACGATATAAGCGGCAGCGGCATGATTAAAGAGGATAAAGGGAACTTTGTGCGCGGGAAAAATATGCTCGCAACTGCTCCATTTGGTCCATTTCTGATTACGCCTGATGAAATATCCAATCCCTATGCTATTGGTATTAAGCTTAGTGTTGATGGAAGAGCGCTGCAAGATGGATCAACTGCGACAATGCTTTTTAAAATTGCCGAGTTGATTTCTTATATTTCAAAAAAAATGCCATTAGAGCCAGGCGACATTATTGCAACTGGAACTCCAGGTGGGTTGGCAATGGTGCACACGCCAACGGCTTGGTTAGAGCCCGGGCAGACGGTGAGAGTAGAGCTTGATGGTGTAGGAGTTTTAAATAATCCGATTAAACAGGGAGTACCATTTTTTGAGTAAAAGATTCAAAGTATTGTTGACTAATTCCATACACCCTTCGTACCACGAGGAGCTGCTAAAGGAATGTGATGTAATCGTGGCTCCCGACACTAAACCTGAGACGCTAAAAGGTCTTGTTTCAGATTGTGATGGCTTGATTGTTCGATGTCAGTTGCCTGGGGATATGTTTGAAAATGCCCCCCATCTAAAGGCGGTAGTCAGGCATGGTGTTGGATTGGACTTTATTCCGGTGGATGCAGCTACTAAAAAAGGCATTCCAGTTGCCAACCTGCCTGGATCAAACACCAATGCAGTGGTCGAATATTGTATGGCTGCGATTTTTTATTTTCGCCGCCGTTTAGATTTTATTGATTCTAAGCTTCGTAGTGCGGGTTGGTTAAAGGCTCGCCCAATTGCAGATGAGTCAACAGAAATTGCTGCGACGACATTGGGAATTATTGGCATGGGGGCCATCGGAAGCAAGTTAGCGCAAGCTGCTGCAGGTATGCAAATGAATGTTATCGCACTAACAAGAAGGCCGGAGACCTTGCCCACTAGTGTTAAGGCGGCCACTAAGGATGAGTTATTTTCCCAATCAGATGTCATTGCACTTTGCTGTCCACTAAATGATCGGACACGCGGTTTAGTTGATCGCGCCTCAATAGCCTTAATGAAGCCTACTGCCATACTGATCAATATTTCTCGGGGTCCAGTCATAGACACTCAGGCAGTTCTTGATGCTTTAGCAGCAGAAAAAATAGCTGGTGTCGCGATGGATGTTCATGATCTCCACCCGCTTTCGGGAGGCGAGGCAGTTTTTAAATGCCCAAATCTTTTGCTTACGCCTCATATAGCATCCATTACTGCAAGTAGTATGCGAGGCATGAGCAAAGGATCGGTAGAAACAATTCTTGCCATACTCAATGGCAGAAATGTGAATAATGTTGTGAACCCTGAAGTTTTTTCGAATAAAGCTTAATGACTATGAATAATCCAATGCGTATAGTGAAGTTAGAAGCCGTTCCTATTTCCTTTCCTGTTCCGGAAAATAAATCTGTTCGGCTTGGTATTGGCAAATGCGTCAAGCGTGATTCAGTGCTGGTGCGTATCGAAACTGAAGATGGGCACGTAGGGTGGGGTGAGGCGCACCATGGACGTGCTCCTGGCGCAATCGCCAAATTAATCGATACAACAATGCGTGAGTTGGTATTGAATCAGGATGCAATGGACATTAATGGAATTTGGGCTCGTGTTTACAAGATGCAGATTTCAAGCCATGGTATGGGGGCGGCTGCAGTATTAGCTTTAAGTGGGATCGACATTGCCTTGTGGGATATCCGTTCACAAATTATGCAGCAACCTCTTTATCGAATGTTAGGCGGCGCCTCTAAAAAGATTAAAGCTTATGCGGGTGGTATCGCTTTGGGTTGGCAAGAGCCATCATCCCTCGCAAAAGAAGCCGAAGAGCATATAGCAACAGGATATCGTGCCTTAAAGTTGCGTGTAGGCGATACCGCAGAGAAAGATATTGCAAGAGTTCATGCAGTACGTAAGGCAGTTGGCGAACACATTGATATTTTGGTGGATGCAAATACGAATTACACCTTGGCTGATGTGCGCAAGGTGATGCCAGCTTTTGATGAGGCTGGAGTAAGTTGGCTAGAGGAGCCATTTCCTCCGCAGGACCGCAAGGCTTATCGTATGGCCCGCAGCCTGGGAAGAGTGCCATTTGCAGCCGGTGAAAATCACTACACACGTTATGATTTTTCAACGCTATTAGATGATGGTGATGTTCAGTTTATCCAGCCTGACTTATCAAAGACTGGTGGTGTGACTGAGTCAATGAAAATTGCTGCGATGGCAAGCGCTAATAAATTGACAATTAATCCACATACGTCTGCTACTGCAATCAATATGGGAACAACAATTCATTTTCTCTCGGCCATTGATAACCCTGGCTATTTTGAAGGGGATGTAACTTCTCTCAATCCATTTAGGGATGAAATGATGGATAAGGCTGCCTATGAGCTAGATTCAGACGGTTTTGTAAAGCCATACGAGGGAATTGGTATTGGGATGAAAATTAACCTAGATTTTGTTAAAGACCACCCCTTAATTGATGGCCCTTGCTACGTCTAAAATTGCCTGTGACGCCATGTTAGATTTCTAGTGGCTCTACAGGGATAACAATACCAACCTTTGGGTTGGTATTTTTTTGGCTGCTAATGCGAGATATCCAAATGAAATTCATCAGCATCTGATATAGTTTTTAAAGTCAGAATAACTCATCTAGCCGGTGAAAAATAACCAGTTCGCCGTATTGGAGACTCATGAGAAGTAAATTATTTGTACCTGCCTCCCGCCCTGAATTGTTTTCAAAAGCTTTGACTAGTCAGGCGGATGGGCTCTCATTTGATCTAGAAGATTCTGTGAGAGAAGATAAAAAGCAAGAGGCACGATCAGTGCTCGCAGAATTTCTAGAGTCGCTAGAGTTGCTCTCAACTAAGAAAATGATCATTGTTCGCGTTAATCCGATGGATAGCTCATATTTCTTGGATGACATATTGGCAGTGACAAAGGCTGGCACACATATGATCAATCTTCCTAAAATGGAGAGTGCTAAGGAGATTGATTTAGCAGTAAAGGCAATATCTGCAGCTGAAAAGAAGAATGGTATTAATCTGAATGGAAAAAGCCCAATTCGGCTCTTGATCAATATTGAAACCCCTAAGTCACTACGTATTGCGCATGAACTCGCCACTGCTAATGAAAGGGTGGCTGGATTGCAATTGGGTCTCGGCGATTTATTTGAGCCTTATGGTGTTGATCGCAACAGCATCACTGCGGTTGAGCAGGCAATGTTTTCAACCGTTATGGCCGCTCATGAAGGGGGTATTGCTGCCTATGATGGGGCGTTTGCCAATATTGCAGACCAAGAGGGGTATAAGGCGGAGGCTTTATTGGCTAAAGGCCTAGGCTTTGAGGGGAAGAGCTGTATTCATCCTAGTCAAATAGAGTACGCAAATGAAATATTTAAACCTTCTCGTGAAGAGATTGAGTATGCCTTGCGTGTGGTAGCCGCAGAAAATGAAGCGCAAAAAAACTCTGTTGGTGCTTTTGTGGTCGATGGCAAGATGATTGATCCGCCTTTTGCAAACCGAGCTCGAGCCATTCTTGAAAGCGCTCGCCAATACGGTTTAATTAAGTAAAGGAAATTGAGTGAGATGAGGCTTATTTCAATAATATTTACAGCTTCTTTTGTATTGATTTCATCTACTCTACAGGCGCAAACTCCTGGAAAATATCCAAATAAATCGATTACCTTAGTTGTTCCCTATCCCGTTGGAGGATCAAATGATGTTTTTGCAAGGCAGATTGCAAAGACTTTAGGGGAAGCTTTAAAGGTTGCAGTGGTGGTGGATAACAGACCAGGCGCAAGTGGTACTACGGGCACTATGCAGGTTTCCAAGTCTGCCCCAGACGGATATACCTTGCTAGCAGTTTCTTCTAGTATGACTACGAATGCTGCAATTCAGGCTAAATCGAATTTTGATCCCACAGTGGATTTAACACCAGTTGCGATGCTTGCGAGGGGGCCATTTATTGTGGCTGTAAATGACAGCCTTCCAGCAAAGAATCCAGCGGAGCTCATTGCGCTACTGAAAGCAAATCCCGGCAAATTTAATTACGCATCATCAGGTGCGGGTAGTACTAATCAATTTGCAACTGAGCTAATGAAGGTGATGTCAGGTACATATGTAGTGCATATACCTTATCGTGGTATGCCTCCTGCGGTGACAGATTTGATTGGTGGACAGACTCAACTTTTATTGGCGAGTGGGCCATCTTTGTTTCCGCAAGTGCGCAATGGTCGTATTAGAGCTATTGGTATTACAAGCTTGAAGACAAATGTCATTGCTCCCGATTTAATTCCTATGTCAACGGCCATTCCTGGTTATGAATTTGAATTATGGTGGGGAATATTTGCACCGCCTGGCACGCCTAATGAAATAGTGATCACCCTAAATCAGGAAATCAACAAGATTCTTAATCAGCCAGAAACAAAAACTTCATTTGTTAGAGAGGGTGCAGAGGCCTATCCCTTAACACCTGCTCAATTTTCTTCGCGTATGAATAGTGATATTACACGTTGGAAAAAAATTGCTAAACAACAAAGTATCACCGCCGAGTAAATTGCTATGACTTCTTCAATCCCTGTATCTCCCATGAAAAGTGGGCCTTTATGCGGCATTAAGATTTTAGATCTCAGTGCTTATATTGCAGGCCCTTATGGCTGCTCTCTTTTGGCAGACCAAGGAGCTGAGGTAATCAAAATTGAACCTCCTGCTGGAGATAATTTAAGAAATTATCCCTCCACATTGACCTCTGAAAGCAGGGCCTTCTTAGGAGTCAATCGGAGTAAGTTGGGCTTGGTATTGGATCTAAAAACCGAGGAGGACAAGAGTGTCCTGATGGATTTGATTAAGGAAGCAGATGTATTGGTGCATAACTTCCGTCCTAATGTTCCACCAAGGCTTGGTATCTCCTACGAACAACTTGAAAAAGTAAATCCTCGCCTCATCTATTGCGCCATTACCGGCTTTGGTGAAACGGGCCCTTTAAAAGATAAGGCGGGATTCGACCAAGTGCTGCAAGCAATGACAGGTATGTCCTTTTTGCAAGGCAAACAGGAGGGTCCACCTGAGATTTTATATGGCTCTGTAGTTGACTATTACGCCTCGAGCTTAATTTCCTCGGGTGTTGCATCAGCGCTTTATGAGCGTGAAAAGAGCGGTAAAGGGCAATATGTCGGTGTGTCATTAATGGGCGCAGCGCTTACCATGCAATCTGCTCGGATGATTTGGGCGAATGATGAGCCCAAGAATATTGGTAGAGATATGCGCTCTGGCGGTATTACAGGAATTCATCCAACTAAAGAGGGGTATATTTATCTCTCTGCCAATACCCCGCATTTTTGGAAATCCCTTTGCGAAAAGGTGGGTCTGTCTGATTTATCTCGGGATGAGCGATTTGACTCAGTACGCAAGCGATCTATTGCTCAAGCGGAGATTCTTCCAGCACTAAGAAAAGCGCTTGCTCAAAAATCTGCAATGGAATGGGAGGCTATATTTGGAGAAGAGGTGCCTTGTTCAGCAATTCGCCAGATAGAAGATATGTTTGATTTTCCACAAGTGCTTGCTGCGGATATGGTTGCTACTTTTGAGCATCCGATTGTTGGTCAATATCGTGGATTCAAGAATCCAATTCAATTTAGCAGAACCCCTTCATCTGAGCCTTTTGCAGCGCCTACCTTGGGACAACACAACGCTTTATTTATCAAAAAGTAAGACTAGTTAGATCGCCTCAAAACCCTAAATTCTTGGATTTACTGAATTTGTAGATTATCTTCTGCAGAATAGAGGGTAATTGGGTTTATTCAATCATTTGATTTTGGAGAAATTATGTGTACAAGCTTCTTATTAAAAGCTAGCGATAAGGGATGTGTTTATGGGCGCACCATGGAGTTTGGTATTCCACTCGATTCGATGTTGATGGCGACTCCTAGAAACTACGCATTTCAAGGTATTGGTATTGATGGCAAGCCAGGCTCAGGTTTAAATTGGACCAGCAAGTATGCTGTGGCAGGAATGAATGGTCTAGGCGTGCCAATCTTCGCCGATGGAATGAATGAGAAAGGTTTGATGGGCGGAATGCTTAATGCGCCCTTTACAGCAGAGTATCAAGACGTTTCTCATGCGAACTCTGCAAACAGTATTTCATCAATTCAGGTCCTGCAGTATGCGCTGACTAATTTTGCAACTGTAGATGAAGCGAGAGCTGGTTTTGAAAAGATCTTTGTGAATCGCTCAACCGTTCCTCAATACAATAACTCTACCTTCCCATTGCGCTACACCCTGCATGACTCAAATGGGAAAAGTATTGTGATTGAGTATCTTAAAGGTGAATTGGTGATAACTGATAATCCAATTGGCGTGATGACAAATGATCCCGCTTTTGGCGAGCAGCTTAACAATATTGGGCAGTTTGCTAACTTGACCAATATAGAGCAGCCTTCTCCAGTCATTGACGGCGTGACCTATCGATCACCCAGCTCAGGCAATGGTTTGCATGGTTTACCGGGGGATTATTTAAGCCCAAGCCGTTTTATTCGGGCACTTTTTCTTTCTAAATCCGTTCCGACTACTTACACCACTATCGAGCAGGTTAATGCTGCATGGCACATCCTAGGTAGTTTTGATATTCCGCCAGGTGCAATTACTTTGCCGGCTTCAAACCCCTATGGCGGAGGTGTAGGCGGAATAGAAATTACGGAATGGAGTGTTGTTGCAGATAATAAAAATATGACTTACAACGTCAAAATGTTTGAGACAACGAATATTTATTCTTTTGATCTCAAGAAGATCGATGTCAACGCAAAAGAATTTCAATACTACAAATTAGATAAGCCGCAGACGCCAATTTATATTAATTGATTTGTAATTTAGATATCGAAACTCATTACAGATGAAAGAAGATTTTCGCTTTTCTATAGGTGGAGTAGTCAGATTCTGGCTATTCTGCTCAATCCTACTGTTATCTGCCAATGTAAGCGCCGTAGATCAAGTCAAACTGAATTCCTCTGGGGTTGATGCTACTGCATTAGGAGAGGCTAATTCATATAGCGGATGTCCTAATCCGCTCCAGGCTCGCGAATGTCGAGTTGGTGCATGGTCTGGACAGTTTTGGACATCCAAAGTTGCAGAGGTTCCGCCGTCAAATAATCCATCCCCTTTGCCCATGATGAAAAATCCTCCAGATGTTAGTTATTGCTGGAACTTTTCAACCAATTCTGTTGACGACTATTTGGCAGATACAAAGGCTACTGGCCTCATCATTTTAAAAAATGGAGAAGTCGTTCTTGAGCGCTATCAATATGATCGCAAACCCAATATGCCTTTAAGATCATTTTCGATGGCAAAAACAGTGATTGCACTGTTGATAGGAGTTGCTCATCAAAAAGGGCAAATAGCTTCATTGGATGATAAGGCTTCAAAATATTGGCCCGAGATTAGTCAATCTGCTTATGGACAAACAACCATTCGCAATCTATTACGCATGGCCTCGGGCGTTTCCTTCAAAGAGCTTTATACCTGGGCCCCCGGAGATGACAACTGGGAATGGGGGAGGGTTTTATACGCCAATAAAAATATTTCTAAGCCACAAGAGGTGGTGGAATATCTGAATACCAAAATAGTGCGAGAGCATGAGCAGGGCTCAAAATTTAACTATGCCTCTATTAATACTGAAATACTTGGAAGGGTTTTGATTCGTGCTACCGGTAAATCAATCGCCCAATTAACGGAAGAGTGGTTATGGCAACCCATGGGCGCTGAATACAAAGCTTTTTGGCTTTTATCTAGCACCGATTCGGTAGAGGCGGGCGCGGGAGGATTCAATGCTGCCTTAAGAGATTACGCCCGCTTAGGAAATTTATTGGCGAATGATGGCAAAAGAAATGGTGAAGAGATCATTCCTCAAAATTACTTAAAAGAAGCCACTGACATTGCTTTGCAGTCAAGCGCGTTTAAGCCAAGAACTGCCACCAATTACTATGGTTATGGCTATCAAACTTGGTTATTCCCTATGAAAAAGCGAACATTTGCTTTTCAAGGAATACATGGCCAATTTATTTTTGTGCAACCAGAATCAAAAATAGTGATGGTACAAACTTCAGTGTTTGATAATCCAAGTGGCAGATTCGACCCTTTTCCTTACAAGAAAATTAATGCCTTATGGCTGGGCGTTTTAAATTCTTTAGGGGGAGATAGCTCGGAATTTTACTTTGCGCCTTAGCTCTAGATTATCAGTACGAAGCTCAAATTATTTAAATCACTTCATCCTTTAGCCAATACCAGCGATAGAGAATAGATTGACCTAGGCGACGGAAGGGTGCAAGCAACTCTGACTTAATCTTTCCGAAAAAATTTGGGTACTCCAGCCCTGAGGAATAAATAGGTAGCTTAAATGCAGGGTTTGATTGATCCTTGCCTGCCACTCTTTCGGCTAATCTTTTGCCTGCCCAGGTTGAGAAAGAAACGCCGTTACCTCCATAACCTACGGCGTACCAGACATTTTTATTGGAATCGGGCTTAAAGATGCGAGGCATCATATCGTGACTGACATCCACCCATCCCCACCAGGAATAATCAACTTGAATATCGGCTAAAGGTGGGAATTTGCGTGCTAAACCGTCTGTGAGTAATTGGTAATGCTTTGACTCGTTTGCATCACTACCGTGTATTGCACTTCGACTGCCGATTTGGAGGCGATTGTCTTTTAAGAGGCGGTAATAGAATCGCAGCTTACGGGTATCTGTCAAAAAAACATGTGAGCTAAATTGCGTTGCAGAAATTTCTGAATCCGTTAATGGTCTCGTTACTAGTGAGTTTGAGAGGACAGGCAGAATTTTGTTGGTGAGACTGGCATTCACATTCTGACCTGTGTAGCCTCCGGTGCAGAAGGCTACACGCTGAGCTCGAACCACACCAGATG
>CANCIL010000060.1 GCA_947378095.1 Betaproteobacteria bacterium | reverse complement strand
AAGATATGGCACAGAAAAAAGGCGGCGGCTCAACACGAAATGGTCGCGACTCAGAATCGAAACGCCTAGGCGTTAAGGTTTTTGGCGGCGAGCATATTAATGCTGGCAGCATCATCATTCGTCAACGTGGCACACGTGTTCATCCAGGTGCAAACGTTGGTATTGGTAAAGATCACACTTTGTTCGCCTTAATTGACGGCCAAGTGGAATTCGGCGTTAAGGGTGCTTTGAAGAAGGCCCAGGTATCAGTTCTGCCTCGTTCATAAGGCGCCTGACTGAGATCCGTTTGATTCAGATTTATTCCGAATTTAACTCTTAGGAACAGGCCTCGCTAAGCGAGGCCTTTTTTATTCATGAAATTTATAGACGAAGCTCGTATTGAAGTCATAGCTGGCCAAGGTGGCGCCGGGAGTGCCTCCATGCGTCGCGAAAAGTTTATTGAATTTGGCGGCCCTGATGGTGGTGATGGCGGTAAAGGCGGAAGCGTATGGGCAACTGCAGATCGCAACATCAATACTTTGATTGATTACCGCTATGCAAAAACGCATACGGCAAAAAATGGCGAGCCAGGTCGTGGTGCGGATTGTTATGGTCGCGCAGGTGATGATATTGAATTACGTATGCCAGTTGGCACGATTATTTCTGACTACGAAACTGGTGAGCCGATTGCTGACTTAACAACACACGGCGAACGTTTATGTTTGGCTCAAGGTGGTGTTGGTGGTTGGGGCAATATTCACTTTAAGAGCAGCACCAATCGGGCACCACGTCAAAAGACAAACGGCAAGCCAGGTGAGCGCCGGAAGCTCAAGCTAGAGTTAAAAGTATTGGCTGATGTGGGTTTATTGGGAATGCCTAATGCTGGTAAATCTACACTGATTACGGCTGTTTCAAATGCGCGCCCCAAAATCGCAGACTATCCGTTTACCACTTTGCATCCAAATCTAGGCGTTGTTCGTGTTGGTAATGAGCGCAGCTTTGTGATTGCCGATATTCCTGGTTTGATTGAAGGTGCAGCCGAAGGTGCTGGCTTAGGCCATCGCTTCTTGCGGCATCTACAAAGAACAGGCGTTCTTTTGCATTTGGTTGATATTGCGCCATTTGATGAGAACGTAGACCCTGTTGCTGACGCAGTGGCCATCGTGAATGAGCTACGTAAGTATGACGAGGCTTTGGTTGAAAAACCACGCTGGCTCGTGCTCAACAAGGTCGACATGATTCCTGAAGAGGATCGTAAAAAGGTAGTCGCTGACTTTATTAAGAAGTTCAAGTGGAAGGGTCCTGTGTTTGAGATCTCCGCTTTAACTGGATTAGGTTGCGACAAACTCTGTTATTCATTGCAAGATTATTTAGATTCTGTTCGTCGTGATCGTGATGATGCTGAAGAGCGCTTGGCAGATCCGCGTTATCAAGATCAAACTGAAGATAAAGCACCAGATTAAATCCGTACTTGAGATGTTGAATTGATATGACCGTGCAAAAAGTAAAACGAATCGTTGTCAAAGTGGGCTCAAGCCTAGTCACCAATAATGGCGAAGGTTTGGATCATGCTGCTATCGCCATGTGGGCCGATCAAATGGCAGCCTTACAAAAAGATGGTCATGAAGTTTTGATGGTGAGTTCGGGTGCAATTGCTGAAGGCATGCAACGCCTAGGTTGGACTAAGCGCCCTCAAGAAATTCATCAACTGCAGGCAGCTGCAGCAGTAGGCCAGATGGGTTTAGTTCAGGTGTATGAAAGTTGCTTTGCACGCTTTAATTTACGCAGTGCCCAGATCCTGTTAACGAATGCAGATTTGGCGCATGCAGAACGTAATGCGAATGCAAAAGCGACAGTAGATACCTTGCTCAAGCTAGGGGTAGTTCCCATCATCAATGAAAACGATACGGTTGTGACTGATGAGATTAAGTTTGGTGACAACGATAGTCTCGCTGCATTAGTAACGAATCTGATCCATGCTGATCTGCTCGTTATTTTGACTGACCAAGGTGGTTTATATACCGCTGACCCACGTCAAAATCCAGATGCAACACTATTATCGAATGCGATTGCTGGCGATCCTGCTTTGGAAAAAATGGCAGGTGGTGCAGCAAGTGAACTCAGTAAGGGCGGTATGTTAACTAAAGTGTTAGCTGCCAAGATCGCTGCACAGACCGGCGCATCTACAGTCATTGCTTCTGGGCGCGAACCTCAAGTGCTCACTCGCCTGCTGGCTGGCGAAAAAATCGGCAGCTGCCTTAGCGCAAAATAAACTTTCCCGCTTTGTATTAGAAGGGTGGGGGAGGGATGCTGCCGGTAAAGGAATTCGGATTCAAGTTCTTTAGTACATTCCGAATATTTTTCTCTTGAGTGGTCATATTACAAAAAGCGCCTTGTGCTAAAGCTGCTTGATAGCGGTTGGGGACATGGTCGCTGATGCCTCTCCAAGAAGCTAATGGATTCTCTTTCCAGACACCATTTTCAAAATTGCCATAGAGGCGCCACTGAAAAGAATCACAACGAATACCTTCGTATTGGGCTTGTGATTCGCCGCTAGGGTTGGTCATGACAACGATATAGCGTGTTACTCCATCAGCCCCAATCAAAATGGAGTTGGTATCCACGGCAAATTTAAAGATAGTGGAGCGGGAGACATAGAAGGGCTGCAAGGTGGATTTATTGGGTGGATTGAGAGGCATCGCTGTTGTGCCTTCTTTAAAAATCATTGGTGCGAATGGATCTACGCCACTTTGTAAGGCATCCCCAGCGCAGGCTATTAGGCTCAGACAGATAAAGGCACCACAAAAATAAGAGTAAAGACGCTGAAAGAATGGCTTCATTTTTGTTTATGGTCCGTATCGGATTCTTTAGGTTGCTCTTCGTTGTTAGAGTAAAGCGATTGCATGAGATCCAAAGGGGTGCCCCAGGCAAGTTGCTGCATTCGCAGGCCACGAGCGAGATAGCGAGCTAACTCTGAAAGGGCGAGTTGATAAACCTCTCGCTTGAAGTCAATTACGCCATCTAGTTGAATCCAGAAGGGGACCCAGCGCCACGCATCAAACTCAGGATGTTCGGACGCGCGTAGCTGAATGTCGCTATCTAGGCCTACAAGGCGCAGTAAGAACCAAATTTGTTTTTGTCCGCGATAAGCGGCACGATGGACGCGAGTGGCATGTTGCCGACGCAAGTACTCCTCAGGGACGTCGTAACGTAGCCAATCCCTAGTTCGTCCAATAATTTGGACGTGTTCTGGCAGCAAGCCTACCTCCTCTTGCAATTCGCGGTACATGGCCTGCTCGGGGCTCTCGCCATGTTGAATCCCGCCCTGCGGGAACTGCCACGAATGCTGCCCGACGCGTTTTCCCCAGAAAACCTCGTTACGGGCGTTGAGGAGGACAATGCCGACATTGGGGCGATACCCTTCACGGTCAAGCATGATCGTGCCTCAAATCCTTTAAAATCAATGATTTGATTATATCCATACATGAAAGCATCACAATCATTTCTCGCCACGCTAAAAGAAGCCCCCTCTGACGCTGAGGTGGTTTCGCACAAGCTCATGGTGCGCGCGGGTTTAATTCGTAAGCTCAGTGCTGGCATTTATAACTACTTACCCTTGGGTTTGAAAGTCATACGCAAGGTTGAAAACATCATTCGTGAAGAAATGAATCGTGCTGGTGCGATTGAATTATTGATGCCGATGATTCAGCCGGCTGAGTTATGGCAAGAAACAGGTCGCTGGGAAAAGATGGGTCCTGAATTGCTTCGTATTAAAGATCGTCACGATCGTGACTTTTTGATTCAACCTACTTCAGAAGAAGTCATTACCGATTTAGCTCGTAATGAAATCAAGAGTTACAAACAGCTCCCAATTAATTTCTATCAAATTCAGACGAAGTTCCGCGATGAGCGTCGTCCTCGTTTTGGCATCATGCGTGGTCGTGAGTTCAGTATGAAAGATGCTTATTCGTTCGACCGTGATATCGAAGGCTTGAAAAAATCGTATCAAGCGATGTTCGATGCTTACAACAAAATTTTTAAGCGCATGGGCCTTCATTTCCGTGCAGTCACCGCTGATAATGGCGCCATCGGTGGCTCCGGTAGCCAAGAGTTTCATGTGATTGCAGACACTGGTGAAGATGCGATTGTGTATTGCCCTAATTCAGATTACGCAGCCAATCTTGAAGCTGCTGAATCTTTAGCTTTGATTGCCGCAAGAGCTGCTGCAACTGCCGAGATGACTAAAGTGTCAACACCGGATAAAACCAATTGCACTGATGTTGCGAAGTTCTTGAATGTGCCGCTTGAAAAGACCGTCAAGTCCTTGCTCTTTGCGGTAGATCAAGAACAAGGCCCAGCCAAACTCTTTATGTTGTTGGTGCGTGGCGATCATGAGCTTAATGAAGTCAAGGCTAGCAAAGTTTCTGGAATGAAAGAGTCTCGCTTTGCTACCGAAGCAGAGATCTTGCGTGCATGTAATGCGCCCGCTGGTTATTTAGGCCCTGTAGGTATTAGCTCTGAAGTGACAATAGTAGCGGATCGCACAGTTGCCAACATGTCGGATTTTATTTGTGGTGCAAACGATGCCGGCCATCACCTTACTGGTGTGAACTGGGTTCGTGATCTACCAGAACCTTTGGTTTTAGATATTCGTAATGCTGTAGTGGGTGATCCATCCCCTGATGGCAAGGGAGTGGTAGATATTTGCCGTGGCATTGAAGTGGGTCACGTATTCCAGTTGGGCACAAGTTACTCAGAGGCGATGGGTTGTACTTACTTAGATCAACAAGGTAAAGCGCAGCCGATGGTCATGGGTTGTTACGGCATTGGAGTAACGCGCTTGCTTGGTGCTGCAATTGAACAAGGCCACGATGAGCGCGGCATCATTTGGCCTATTTCGATGGCGCCATTTGAAGTTGTGATTTGCCCTATGAATTACGATCGCTCAGAGCTCGTTAAATCGACAGCTGATCAACTGCATGATGACTTACTAGCGGCAGGAATCGATGTCATTTTGGATGATCGTGGCGAACGTCCAGGCGCAATGTTCGCTGACTGGGAATTGATTGGTGCTCCGTTCCGCGTAGTCATTGGCGATCGTGGTTTGGCAGATTCTGTAGTGGAATTCAAAGGGCGCACTGATGAAGAATCTCAGAACATTCCTTTAGCCGATATCAAAGAAAAAGTATTGAGCTCTGTTGCGGCAGCAAAAAAGCAAGTAGCATAAAGACTGAGTAACGCTCGGTTCGTTTGCTCTTTCCGAACTACTTCTTAAATAATCCGCCGATGCCTTTGGCTGCACCCTTTGCAGCCATTGTGGCCATGGTGCGTGTCATTTTCCCGCCTTTAAATTGCTTCATCATGGTTTGCATTTGCTCAAACTGAGCTAAGAGACGGTTCACCTCTTGAACTTCAACACCAGCACCAGCAGCAATTCGACGTTTGCGACTGGCTTTCAGTAACTCGGGCTTACTGCGTTCCCGAGGTGTCATGCTGTCAATAATTCCCCGCATCCGCTGAGTCTGTTTATCCGCATGACTCAGGTTTGTTTTTGAAGCAGCTTGGGCAACTTGACTTGGCATCTTATCCATCAGACTTGCCATGCCACCCATTTTTTGCATTTGTAGCAGTTGATCACGAAAATCACCGAGATCAAATCCACCTTTAGAAATCTTACTGGCTAATTTCTCTGCTTTAGCAACATCCACATGCTGTTGTGCTTGCTCGACCAGCGCCAGAATATCGCCCATACCCAAAATGCGATTAGCCATGCGCTCAGCATCGAAAGCTTCTAAGCCGTCCATCTTTTCGGCCACACCAATAAACTTGAGTGGCACACCGGTAACTTGGCGAACAGAAAGCGCTGCACCACCGCGTGAGTCACCATCGAGCTTTGTGAGGATGACGCCCGTTAATGGCAGCGCTTCATGGAAGGCTTTTGCTGTATTCACAGCATCTTGACCCAGCATGGCATCGACTACAAATAAGGTTTCAATTGGATTGAGGCTGGCATGCAAAGTTTGAATTTCTTGCATGAGTGCTTCATCAATACCAAGGCGACCAGCCGTATCAACTAACACGACATCAAAGTAGTGACGACGCGCCCAATCTAAAGCAGCAAGCGCAATATCGTTTGGTTTTTGACTGACATTACTTGGGAAAAATTCAGCACCAACTTGTTTGGTAACTGTTTCAAGCTGTTCAATAGCTGCAGGTCGATAGACGTCACATGAAACCGTTAGAACTTTTTTCTTTTTCTTTTCTTGTAACCACTTTGCCAATTTTCCAACAGAGGTGGTTTTACCTGCCCCCTGAAGGCCGGCCATCAAAATCACGGCAGGAGGCTGGGTCGCTAAATTGAGTTCGCCGCTTTGAGTGCCGTCGCCTCGCATCACTTGGGTCAGCTCACGTTGCACGACACCCACTAATGCTTGACCTGGGCTTAAGCTGCCAACCACTTCTTCGCCAAGGGCTTTAAATTTAATTTGTTCCAGTAGGGATTTAACTACCGGGAGCGCTACGTCGGCCTCCAGCAAGGCTAGCCGGATCTCCCGAAGCATCTCTGAGGTATTGGCTTCGGTAAGGCGGGCCTGGCCCCGCATTGTTTTAACAACGCGTGATAGACGATCGGTGAGGTTTTCTAGCATTTATCGATTAGACTTTCTAGATGGATATTTTAGGTCACTCAGCTTTCGAATTGCTTCCTTCGGCACTTTATCTACTTCTTTTGCTTTTTTTGAGTTTTAGATCAAAGGATGGAGATGAGTCTTCAGGCTCAGTAGGATTGATTCAAGGCTATATGCTATTTGCCTTAGCGGTTCATGGACTGGTCTTGCATGACTCCGTATTTACTGATCAGGGCTTTGTATTTGGATTTGCCCAGGATTTATCTTTAATCGTTTGGGTAGGGCTAGCTTTCTACTGGTTTCAGTCTTGGTTTTTGCCTATCTCGAGCCTACGTTGGTTGGCGGTGTTGTTTGCTATGGCATGCTCATTGCTCCCTAGTCTTTTCCCTGGAACTTTAATTTCACCTAAGGCGGTTGCTGACCCTTGGTTCAAGGGGCATTTCATCGTTGCCACGATTGCAGTAGGTTTACTTAGTTTGGCCGCTATGCAAGCATTGTTGATGAGCGTTCAAGATCGGGCTTTACACCGTCAGTTGGCGATTATTCCGAATAGTCGTTTTGCTCATTGGCTCGAAGATTTGCCGCCATTGATGACGATGGAGAGCCTATTGTTTAATTTGCTTTATGTTGGCTTTGCACTCTTGAGCTTGACTGTATTTTCTGGTTTGCTGTTCTCTCAAACCTTGTTTGGTAAGCCATTAGTGTTTGACCACAAAACCATCTTTGCTTTAATTTCATGGTTTTTATTTGCTGGCCTGTTGATTGCGCGCTGGCGTGTTGGCTTGCGTGGACGCGCAGCCATACGATGGGTATTAAGTGCTTACACCGCTCTACTGCTCGCTTATGTTGGAAGTCGTTTTGTGCTGGAAGTCATTCTTCAGAGAGTGTGATCTGTGTTTAAGTGGCTTCTCTTAATTGTAGGTATTGTCTTGTTTTACCTTTGGTTTAAGGGTAAGAAACAGGCTAAAGTAGTAAATCAAGAAACCTCTAGACCCAATCCCACTAAGGCTAAGGCGGTATCCGAACCTGAGGCTATGGTCTTGTGCCAGCACTGTAAAGTGCATCTACCAAAATCAGATGCACTGACGATGGAAGACCGTTTTTATTGTTCCAAAGAACATTTGCATGTAGTTGATCAGCAGGGCTGGGTAGGCGATGCCTTATGGCGCATTTCTCCAAATCAAGATATTCGCCCCGATAATATGACGCCGGACTTAGTTGTGGTTCATCACATTAGCCTTCCTCCCGGAGGTTTTAAAGGCCAAGAGTCCAGTCAATACATTATCGATTTTTTTCAAAATAAATTAGATGTCTCGATACATCCTTATTTCGAAGAGATTGGTTCGCAAAAAGTTTCGAGTCACTTCTTAATTACGCGCACCGGAAAATTGTTTCAATTTGTTTCTACACAAAATAAGGCGTGGCATGCAGGCGTTTCTTCGTTCTTGGATAGAGAAAAATGCAATGACTTTTCTATTGGTATTGAACTAGAGGGCGATGGCGATACTGCTTTTGAAGAACCTCAGTACCAAGCGCTGGCAAAACTAATGGCAAAGTTAGGCAATATTTATCCGCAATTACAGGTAGCTGGTCATAGTGACATCGCACCAGAACGTAAAACAGATCCAGGAAAATTCTTTGATTGGAAAAAGTTCCAAAAAGAGACAGGTATTTCGTCAGAAAAACTGCCCTTTGGATTGAGTTCGCGCTAGGGCTAATTTTTGTATGTGAGCATACGCTCACTTTTCTAGCCTTTGCCTAAATAGGGCCTGAAAATACGCACCAAAATGACCCCAAAATAAGTATGAATCTTAGTAAAAATACTTATAAAAATTCGCCAGAAAAGACTTACCAAAGCTTAAATATTTCCCTATACTTAGTGCCTAACGCACTTCTAAACACTAGATGTAGTGTTTAAATCTCGCAATACCCCATTGTTTTTTAACGATATTTTGTCCAAATAACTATATATAAGCAGGAGCAACATGACATACGCTAATCCACAAACAGCAGGCCAACCTTCTGGTGCTAATAATCCAGGAATGAGTCCTGCAGGGGCTATTAACCAAGCTCCTTCTGCCGGTTTTGTTGCCGGTGGTGTGGGTGGTGCTCAGGCAACCCAATTGTCTGATTACAAAATTATTCGCCGTAATGGCTCAGTAGTGGCTTTTGAGCCCTCCAAAATTGCAATTGCTGTAACAAAAGCATTTTTGGCGGTAAACGGTGGTCAAGGCGCTGCCTCTGCTCGTGTTCGCGAACAAGTAGAGCAATTAACACATTCCGTAGTACGCGCTTTGTTGCGTAGCCGCCCTAATGGGGGCACTTTCCACATCGAAGATATTCAAGACCAAGTTGAGTTGGCCTTGATGCGTAGTGGTGAGCACAACGTAGCCCGCGCATATGTTTTGTACCGTGAGAAGCGCAACCAAGAGCGCGCTGCTCAACAAGAAGTTTCTCAGCAAACACAAACTGCAAATGAAGCTGGCGAGTCTGGTATCAAGGTAACCGATAACGGTGTAGAGAAGTGGTTAGATATGGCCGCTTTACGTACTGTGATTGAGGCGGCTTGTGAAGGATTGGGCAATAACATTGATGCCACACCTATCATCACTGAAACCATTAAGAATTTGTACGATGGCGTACCAATGGCTCAAGTTTATGACTCAGCTATCTTGGCTTCACGCACCTTGATCGAAAAAGATCCTGCTTACAGTCAGGTAACAGCGCGTATCTTGATGCACGTGATTCGTAAAGAAATTTTTGGTAAAGAAGTATTGCAAGGCGATACACAAGCTGAATACAGCACTTATTTTGCGAAGTACATCAACGAGGGCATCTCTGCAGAATTGTTGGATCCACGTATGCGTGAGTTTGACTTGCCACGCTTGGCTGCCGCTTTGAATGCAAGCCGCGACTTGCAGTTCAATTACCTCGGTTTGCAAACTTTGTATGACCGTTATTTCTTGCATATTGAAGAGCGTCGTATTGAAATGCCGCAGGCCTTCTTCATGCGTGTTGCAATGGGCTTGGCTTTGAATGAGATGGATCGTGAGCGTCGTGCGATTGAGTTCTATGAAATCCTCTCTACATTTGATTTTATGTCCAGTACGCCAACGTTGTTTAACTCAGCAACAACTCGTCCACAGCTCTCAAGCTGCTACTTGACGACTGTGGATGATGACCTTGATGGTATCTACGAGGCATTAAAAGAAAATGCGTTGTTGTCTAAATTTGCAGGTGGTTTGGGTAATGACTGGACTAACGTTCGCGCCTTAGGTAGCCATATCAAAGGCACTAACGGAAAATCACAAGGCGTTGTGCCATTCTTAAAAGTGGTAAATGACACTGCAGTTGCTGTGAATCAAGGTGGTAAGCGTAAGGGTGCAGTTTGTGCTTACTTGGAAACATGGCACTTAGATGTTGAAGAGTTCTTGGAGTTGCGTAAGAACACTGGTGATGATCGTCGTCGTACCCACGACATGAACACATCCAACTGGATTCCTGACTTATTCATGAAGCGTGTGATGGAAGGTGGCGATTGGACTTTGTTCTCACCATCAAATACACCAGATTTGCATGACAAATTCGGCAAGGCATTCGAAGAGGCTTATGTTGCTTATGAGCAAAAGGCCGACCGTGGTGAATTGAAGCCATTCCGCAGAATTCCGGCGCAGCAGCTATGGCGCAAGATGCTCGGCATGTTGTTTGAAACTGGTCACCCATGGATCACTTTCAAAGATCCTTGCAATATTCGTAGCCCACAACAGCATATTGGTGTGGTTCACTCATCCAACTTGTGTACTGAGATCACCCTCAATACCAATGAGAGTGAAATTGCCGTATGCAACCTCGGTTCAGTGAACTTAACAGCTCATATGACTACCGATGCCAATGGCAAAATGATTTTGGATCACGAGAAGCTCCAAAAAACCGTGCGCACTGCAATGCGCATGTTGGATAACGTGATTGATATCAACTACTATGCAGTGGCTAAGGCACGTAATTCCAACTTAAAGCATCGTCCAGTCGGTATGGGCATCATGGGCTTCCAGGATTGCTTGCATATGCAACGTATTCCTTATGCCAGCGATGAGGCTGTGAAGTTTGCTGATTCCTCTATGGAAGCTGTTTGCTACTACGCATATCAAGCTTCTTGCGAATTAGCAGAAGAGCGTGGCGTTTACAGCACCTATAAGGGTTCTTTATGGGATCGCGGCATTCTCCCGCAAGATTCAGTGGCGATGTTGGCGGCTGAGCGCGGTGGTTATGTAGAAGTGGATAACTCATCCACTATGGATTGGAGCGGCTTACGTGCTCGCATTAAGCAACATGGTATGCGTAACTCCAATTGCGTAGCGATTGCGCCAACAGCAACAATTTCTAATATTATTGGTGTTTCAGCTTGTATCGAGCCAACCTTCCAGAATTTGTTTGTGAAATCTAACCTTTCTGGTGAGTTCACCGTTGTGAATGAGTATTTGGTACGTGATTTGAAGGATCGCGGCCTCTGGGACGAAGTCATGATTGCTGATTTGAAGTACTTTGATGGTACTTTGTCTAAGATTGATCGTATTCCACAAGATTTGCGTGATTTGTACGCTACTGCGTTCGAAGTAGAGCCAAGCTGGTTAGTTGAAGCCGCTTCTCGTCGTCAGAAGTGGATTGACCAAGCTCAGTCTTTGAATATCTACATGGGTGGCGCATCTGGCAAGAAATTAGATGACACCTACAAGTTAGCCTGGTTGCGCGGCTTGAAGACCACGTATTACCTCCGCACAATGGCTGCGACCCACGTTGAGAAATCAACTGTTGCAAGCGGCCAATTGAACTCTGTTTCTAGCGGTGGCGGCGTTAATGGTACCGATGCTGCAGCAGCAAGTGCAGCAGGTGGTGTTGAGGCAGACGGTCCAGTTTGCACAATGCGTCCAGGTGATGCAGGATTTGAAGAATGTGAAGCATGCCAATAAGCGATTTGCTTATTGGTCAGAAATAGAAGAATTTAGGAGAAAGTTATGTTGAATTGGGAAGAGGAAGTTGCTCCAGCACTAGCGAAAGCTGGTCTTGCACCGCAGCCGGTTGCAGTGGAGCCACAACGTCCACAGCCAGATCAAGTGGCAATGGCGCCACAAGCAGTAGCACCGGCACCAGTTGCAGCCGCTAATTTATCTGGCGGTGCAGCCTTGCGCGTCAATGCGGCTGATAAGCGCGTCATTAATGCCAAGACTGACGTCAATCAGCTGGTTCCATTTAAATATAAGTGGGCTTGGGAGAAGTATTTAGCGGGTTGTGCAAATCACTGGATGCCACAAGAGATCAATATGAACCGCGATATCGCGCTTTGGAAAGATCCAAATGGCTTAACTGAAGACGAGCGTCGCATTATTAAGCGCAATCTCGGTTTCTTCACAACGGCGGATTCTTTAGCGGCTAACAATATTGTTTTGGGAACTTATCGTCACATTACTGCTCCAGAATGCCGCCAATACCTATTGCGTCAGGCTTTTGAAGAGGCAATTCATACCCATGCCTACCAATATATTGTGGAATCTTTGGGCTTAGATCAGTCCGAAATCTTTAATGCGTACAACGAAATTGAGTCAATTCGCGCTAAAGATCAGTTCTTAATTCCTTTTATTGATGTATTAACTGACCCAAATTTTAAGACTGGCACATTAGAAGCGGACCAAAAATTACTGCGTTCGCTGATTGTTTTTGCTTGCGTAATGGAAGGTTTGTTCTTTTATGTTGGTTTTACGCAAATACTTGCAATGGGTCGTCAAAACAAAATGACGGGTGCTGCTGAGCAGTATCAATACATCCTTCGTGATGAGTCTATGCACTGCAATTTTGGTAT
>CANCIL010000059.1 GCA_947378095.1 Betaproteobacteria bacterium | reverse complement strand
TTTTGTTAGGGCCTGTATTGAAGGAAAAAGTACACCAGTGATGAGATATTAGTTGAACTCCAAAGAAAAAGCCCCCGAACTTTCATTCAGGGGCTTCGTATTACTGGTGGGTCGGGCGAGATTCGAACTCGCGACCAACGGATTAAAAGGGTCCGCCTGACACATTGCAACTCTTGATAGCATCAATCTAACACAGAAATGCACAAATAAACATACTTCTGATTTAAGCTAAATTTTTACTAAAGCTTGGGGTGAAGATGAGGGAAAAATACTCTAGACGGGAAATTTTAGATTTAATTTGGGCACTCCCCATTTCTAAGGTTTCTAGCCAACTTGGTGTTGCTGATAGTGCATTGTCAAAATGGTGTTCGATTGCGGATGTCCCCAAACCGCCTATGGGGCATTGGATCAAAAAAGAGTTAGGCAAGCCAGTGCCTGAAAAGCCATTACTCAATGCTTGGAATGATGGGGATGAGCCAGAGTTTTCTACCCTTGATAATCTTCAAAAAATAAAGAAGCCAGCTAAGCCTAAGTCTTTGGTTAAACCTATACCTGCTGCAAAAACGTTGGAGGCATCTGATTTTTCGCTAGCTGAGGGTGAATTTTCCATCTATCAGGGTCGATCATTTCATCCAGCAATTGAGCAAACTTTTAAGGACTTAGATAAATCAAAAACCAATCGCTTTGGGCGTTGGGAGTCAACTTCTGGATTTGATGTTCAGATATCTCCCGATAACGCCCCACGAGCCAAGAGAATCTTGCAAACCATTCTGAATATGTTTTTAAGCAAAGGGGCTGAGGTTAAAAATTATCAGCGTTGGTCGAATAGCCGCTCCCGACCAGTTTTAGTTATTGATGGTGAGTCTATCCAGTTTAGTTTTTATGAAACTGCCACTAGGCATATTCCACCTCTACGGCGCCAATCTTCCTATATGAGTTATGACGGTCACAGAAGGACTTATATGACAAGCATTGATTACACGGCTAGTGGAAAGCTTGAACTAAAGATTAGTCATGTAGATCTATATTCAGAGCGAACGCTGAAAGATTCCTCCAATAAATCGGTTGAAGAGGGGCTCTCTGCAATCTCTGAATTAGTCTCTGACCTAATGGTGAGGGGTAGGGCTGAGCGGATTGAGAGGGAGGCGAAGGAGCTTGAGAGAGAGCGCTTGCGAAAGATTGAGCAAGACAAGGCTGACGAGATGGAGAGGAAAAAGCGTCAGTGGCAGGAGCTACAAGAAAATGCTTCTGAATGGGCTGCTCTTCAAGAAATAAGAGCATTTATCAATGCCGTGAAGGCTGATAGGTATTTCCGCAAAAAACACCCTGATTGGCGCTTATGGGTAAGTTGGGCCTCGGATCAGGTGAATAGACGCGATCCTATTTACAAGATTAGAAATGGGAAAGCCCTTCCTGGCGCCCCAATATAGCTTTTTTGGGCTAATAACACTTAAATAATGTGTAATATATTACACAATTTATGGGATAATATCTTCATGAACTTACGTGAAATTGGTCTCAAGGTTGGGCAGCGTCGTACTGATCTGGGTTTATCTCAGGATCGGTTGGCAAAGCTTTGTGGTCTTTCAAGGTCCACTATTCATCATCTAGAGAAAGGCACTTTGAAGGATTTGGGTGCCGCTAAGTTACTCTCTTTGCTATCCCTATTGGGTTTAGATGTCATAACTCAAGAGCACAGCAAAAAACATCATGGCTTGGATATGGCCAGTAAGACTGCAAGCGTTAGTTATAAGACTAAGCTTCACAGTAGTGACTTATCTCATTCATTAGCGTGTGGCAAATTACCGGAAAGTATTTTCCCGCATGTAGCAACATTACTAGATGAGGCGCCTTTAGAAATTATTGTGTCCGCAGTTGAGGAGGCGGCAGCAGTAAATCATGTTGCACCCAAGCTAATTTGGAAAAATATTGATCGGTGGGCGCATGAGATGCATTCACCAAGATCGGCATGGGCTTAATTGATGATGACTATCGTTGAACGTGATTTACCTTCAGGGGTTTGGGAGGACTTGCTGCCACATGCGCTTTCCATCATTGAAGATATTAAGAGCCATGGAACCCCCGATCCATTCTGGACTTTCGGGGGTGGTACCGTATTAATGTTTCGATATCAGCATCGTCTTAGTAAAGATATTGATATCTTTGTCCCAGATCCGCAGTACTTGGGCTTTGTCACGCCGCGCCTAAGTGATGTAGCTGCAGCAGTGAGTACGGATTATGTCGAAGATCAAAGTTCATACGTTAAGTTAATTCGTCCGGAAGGGGAGATTGACTTTGTGGCATCTCCAAACCTAACTGAAGCGCCATTTGAAATGTGGAATATTGGCGGGCAACATATTCGGGTGGAAACTGCTGCAGAGATTGTGGCAAAGAAATTATGGCATCGAGGCGACAGGGCAACTGCCCGTGATTTATTTGACTTGTCTTTAGTCATTGAGCGTGAGCCCGAGGCATTGATAAAAGCAGCTAAATTCTTGCGGAAGAATGCTGATCTATTTACCAGTCAAATAGCAAGCAGAGCATCGGTGTTAAAGGCACAGTTTGCTGAGATTGATGTATTAAATTACAAGCCAAGCTACGATGATGCTGCGCAGCGAGCCTCGCAATTCCTTAGTTCACTCAGGTAATTGGCTAAATAATCGAGCTCAGTATGAGTATGTAGCCCTACATTAAATTTGTAGGGCATTCGGGGGGGCATGGCGCCAATCAGTATCAAGCGACTCAACTGGAGTCGGGGAATAAAAAAGCGAGGGGAAAGTGAAAATTGAGGATTTAGTGAGTTACTGGGCTATTCTTGCGATATTTTTAGTATCCAATATACCGCTCTTACTACTAATATTTTTTCGGGCTTGGGTATTCGCCAAGCTTAATGCGTCTGTGAAGCATGAATATGATGCAAAGTTAGAGGCAGTTAAATCTCAACTCAAAGAACAATCTAATGAAACTAGAGCTTTGCTTGATGTTTCCTTGTCTGGGATTCCGCAGCGCAATGCTATAAATCACAAGCGGCAATTGGAGGCGATTGATCAACTAATCGAATCATTTTATAAAGCATACAAAATGCAATCTTTGGTTCAGACTACATCGACCCTTAATATGCCCGAAATGTCTAAAAGAGCCGGAGATGAAAAAACTCAAATTTTGGCTAAAACATTTTTGACTGGCGCTGAGGATAACTATGTAAAAGAGGACCCGGCATGGATCGCTCGCCCCTTTGTAAGTACTCATGCGTGGCAGTATTACCAAGCCTATAAAAATATTGTTACTTACTCTTACCTCAAGCTAAAGATCATTTCTCTGGGGGTTAAGGAAAATGATTTGGTGTACGGCCGCATCAAGGATTTATCAAAACTGGCCTTGCCCGATAGGTCGGCGGAAATAGATCTTTTGCCAGAATTTGGTTCAGGGTGGCTCGATATACTCTCCACCCTTGAGACGAGGCTGATGGAAGCTTTTGGGTTGATGATTGCCGGCCACTCGGCAGATACTCAAAACATTGAGAGCGCTAAAGCCATTAACGAGCAAATTAAGCTTGCAGATCAATTTAATAGAGCTAACACGGTAGTTACATTATCCACAGTGAGTACCGCCATTGATTCCGACTCTGGGTTGCGGTTAAACGCCCATTAATTGTTCGATCGCGACATGGTCACAATTCTTAATTTTCCAGATAAGAGATCCTCAAGCCGATTTGCCTGCAAACCCTATCAACATATACCAAGGGGTCAGTGGGATTTGGGCCTGTGCCCATCGGGTTGGTGACCCGCATTGATTCATGAGTTACTGGGATCTGAAGCGCACACTCTAAATGACCCTATTGCAGCGCAAAGTTAAAGTGCAGATAGATTGTGTGAAATACGGGCCAGAGATCAATGGATTAAAAGAGTTTTTTCAACGCCGACAGACAAAATTTAACGCGAAAATTCACATTAATAAATTACTAAATCAGATCAAGAAAAATCTAAAGTATTTAGAGGTTGCAGGGATAGAACGAGGGCTGCAGTGTAGGGCGCTAAAACTCTTTCAAAAACCTCAAAGTAAATACACGGGTTTGTATAAGTCCATTTTGCACTCCCATATCCCGCCCATACTGCAGGGAGAATCTTCCAATTTCAGTATGCATTAAGCTGCTGAGCATAAAGCGCTGGGTATTGATGACATTATTTTGGTAGACATTATTAATGGTGGTGGCGCCACCTGCTACGTAGTAGTACTGGGCGGATACTGTGAAGATTTGATTGATCTTATAGATCGGTCCAACTTGGGTAGTAGTAACTGGTTTTTGGTTAAGTGGAACATTAGTAGAGGATAGGCATGCTACGGAGCATTGGCTATTGCCGCCGTACCACATAGTGTCAATTGCTAACATACCATCAAGATCGCCAACGATGGGCTGTTGATATCCCAATTGAATGTCTGTTGTGTAACGATTGCCGCCCATATTAAAAGGTTGCATGCTGGAGTAGCCGCCTGTAGGGATGGTGAGATAGGCGGCCAATCCTAGATAGGTACGGGTCTCTCTATTAGAGTAGGGCCAAATTGCCGTTGCTAAAGCAATATCTCCAATACCGGTATCTGAAGGAGTGCCTGATAGCGAGCCAGCTGGCCTAACGGTGCCGTAAGGTAGTTGCACATAAGAGGCGCCTGGAAGATTAGCAATTGTGTAAGTTCCAATAAATTTGGGAATAACACTTTGGGCGTCCACTACAGGGCTAGCAAAGGGGCTAGCAGAAACTACAGAACCATTTTTATAGTAAGTAGTGTTTTCAGTGTTGTAGTAGGTGATCTGCGCATAACGCTTATTGGGCAATGGCGCCACAATATCGTTAGGTTGCAGATCGACCCCCCAGCCCAATAATGGGTAGAGGCACAGAGCGCAACACGAGAGTCTTTTTAAGAATTGCTTCATTAATTCTAAGATAGGGTTAGTGTTTGGAGGAATTGTAGATTGCTTTGCTTTATGCGGTCTTTTAAAGGCATATTTCTTATGTAAAGCACAAAAGTAGTAGGATGGCAGCCATGAAATACCCAAATGAGATCTTTTCTTTTGTTGCTGCCCTAATCTTATGGGGGCTGCTATTCGGTTCAATATCCGTATTAAGGCCAATCAAAAATAAGCAGCCTGAAAAATTTTGGTTGATTGCCTTAGCGTTAAATGCCTCCACCTTCACACTTTTTTCAGCTGCATCAACTTTATCTTTAACTCTACTTACTTTAGCTAACACATGCTTTATTGCAAATTTTGTTTATTTAGGACTATTTTGTCGCGCACTTTCGCGGCCAGTTACTAAATATATTCATATTCTTATTTTTGTAGGTCTATTGTCTTTTGCAGTTTTTTTTGAATACTTGAGACAACAAGGAACTTTTTCCGAAAGAGTTTCCTTGGTAAGTATTTTAGCTGCAGCTTGTTTTATTTGGGAGCTAATTGAGTTAAGCCACCTAAAGAAAATTCAATCTACTCAACTAAGGTTTTTGTTTTATACGATTGCCGCTGAATTAGCCCTCACATTTGCAAGACTTTTAGCTTTATATATTGAGGGTGCTCCATCAGCCATTAATCTATATCAAGAAGGTGCGATTAGCTCGGCTATTAGATGGTCTTGGCTTGGCATCGATATTCTTTCTTATATAGCAGTACTGGGGTATTGGATGGAAAGGCTCGGTATTGAGAATATTCAAGTTGCTAGAGAAAACCAAAAAATCACTGAGCTCTTAAAAGAAAAAGAGCGCCTCATCTACGGATTGATGAAGGCTAATAAAACTGCCGCTACTGGTGCCTTATCTGCATCTATTGCTCATGAACTCAACCAACCGCTTGGGGCATCCAACATCAATATCCAGTTTCTCAAAATGAAATTAGAAAAAGGGGTCATCAATCCGGAGTTGGGTAAGGAGATTTTAGATTCTCTGGAGGCTGATAACAATCGTGCAGCGACAATTGTCAAATCACTCAGGTCAATCTTTAGCGAAGAGGATTCAAATACTGAAGAGGTGCAGCTATCTAACTTGATTAATAAGGTATTAGATATTGTTAAGCCAGAGCTCAAGTCAAAGAATATTCAGATTCAGCTTCGAGCTGACGATGATTTGCTGATTAGAGTAAATTCTTCTGAAATCGAGCAAGTCATATTAAATCTGCTGAACAATGCAATTCAAGCCCTTGCGAATATCGGCGGCCTGACTCGTAGAATTTCTATAGAGGCGATTAAAGTTGGTCAGTCAGTCCGCCTTAGTGTTTCTGATAATGGTTCAGGCGTACCTACTGAATTTAAACCCCAACTATTTGAGTTAATGAGCACTACTAAGCAGGCCGGAATGGGGCTGGGATTATGGCTTTGCAAGCATATTATTACTAGATATTCTGGTTCGATCCATCACGAGGATGCGGTGGGTGGCGGTGCTAAGTTTGTGATTGATTTCCCCCCCCCGCTAATTGGCTCTACAGCTAATTGACTAGGCGGTTGAGCGGTACGAATATCAGAGCCTATATTTGTGTAGGTTTTTATGAATCTGGAAGAAATTCAATCCTTTAGGCAGATCGGCAGGCGTCTTCGCAATGAGCGTGAGGCGCGTGGACTTACTTTGCCAGCGCTTGCAGGATCTTGCGGAATGACAATTTCTGAATTAGTACGCATTGAAAATGGTGAATTGCTGGGATTCAAGCAAGCACCAAAAAATACTTTAAGTAATGCTGAGGTTTATGCCAAAGCATTAGATGTTGAGTTAGATGGTGTGGGGAGACAGCATTCTGGAGTAACAACAATAAAGGCTAAAAACGATGAAGTTTTTATTCCACTCTTTTTAAGAAAAAAATAATTAGTTCTGCTTGCCCGCTCCTACGGGTTTAACCACTTTGGGTGAAAACTTAAAGTGGTTTTTTATTGCCTTTCTTTCCCCATCTTATGTTTAAGTTTTTTGAATATCCATTTCTTTATTAGCCCAACAGCCAATGGGAATTTCTCCTATAACCATTTAAATTTACAGGATATTTTTAACTCTATTCTCCGTAAGGAGAATGTCCCCTTATTGGAATATCTCTTGTGATTTCAGTTGCCAAATTTTCTCATATCCAAATTTCGCGATTATCTTGTGCGATTCTGGTTTTATTTGCCACATCACACGCCTATGCTCAAGTAGATGCTGGTGCTTTGCAACAGGGATTAGAGCAGCAGTTACCGTTGCCATCCCCCCTTGCACTTCCTGAGCCTGGAAGGGCTGCTCCAATTCAACCGAGTGCGCCCAAAGAGGGTGAGTTACGTTTTACGGTGAAGTCATTCGTATTGGAGGGAATTGGTATTCTTCCTGAGGCTGAAGTTCAATTGGCTATTCGGTCATGGGTGGGCGTACCAGTCAGCTTTGATGATTTGCAAAGGGCGTGCGACGCAATTCAGAACTTCTACCGCAGCAAAGGTTACACAGTCCAAGCAATATTACCGCCGCAAAAGATTGCCGATGGTGTTGTAAAGATTCTGATCACTGAAGCAAAGCTCGGTAAGGTTGAGGTAGAAAACCCACAAGGTCCAACACGCTTTAGTAAGGAGCGCGCCGCTTCTTATATTACTTACGCCAATCCTCTAGGTGATCCCCTCAATTTAGATAAGGTTGAGCGAGCAATCGTCATCCTCAATGAAACTCCTGGTGTGATGGCCTCCAGCCAATTAGAGCCTGGAGAAAAAGAAGGTGAAACTAATTTGCGCTTGCAGTTAACTCAGCCAGATATGGTGCAGGGGAGAGTTGAAGCAAACAACTACGGAAGCCGCACGACCGGGGCAAACCAAGGTGTCTTTGCCATGAATCTCAATGGCCCCCTGGGTATCGGCGACTCAGCTTCTGTGAATGGAATCTTTTCGCAGGGGTCGCAGTATTTGCAGGGTGCCATTTCTCTACCAGGCTCTAGGGATGGCTTAAGGCTAGGTCTTGCAGGAACCTATTTGCAATATAAGAACGTGAGCAACTACGCATCTACTGGCGGCGCCGGTGATGCGTGGACTACTGGAGTCAGTGCTGCATATCCTTTAATACGTGCGCAGGGAGGCAATCTCAATACCAGTCTCAATTACGATATTAAGAGCTATAACAACCGCAACACAATTACCAGCACCACTATCAGCGCCTATAACATTAACAATATCTCAGCAGGCTTATCCGGTAATTTTGTTGATAGCTTGGGGTATGGGGCTATTACGAGTGGATCAGTGACTGCAGTATTGGGACACCTAGATATCTTGGCAACAAGTATGGCTAACTACAGCATGTATGCGGTGCCAGGTACATCGCCAGCGGTTTACCAGCCCATTACACCAAGTAACTTTAGCAAGCTGACATTTTCTGGTAATCGCAACCAACAATTGGTAGAAGAAGGCACAACCACTTTGTATGCCGCTTTATCTGGTCAATTTGCTTCTACTAATTTGAACTCAGCAGAGCAGTTTTATTTAGGTGGTCCTTATGGAGTGCGAGCATATCCAGTTGCTCAGTCTGGTGGTGCTCAGGGCGGTATCTTCACCTTGGAAGTACGTCATGAGTTGCAGCCTAAATTAACGCTCTCTGCATTCTTTGATGGTGGCGTAGTACAGCAATACAAATTTATGTACCCAGCTTGGCAAGGCAATACTAACGCCAACAATACTTACTCTTTAATGGGGGCTGGTTTTGGAGTGAAGTGGGATTATGAGGGATGGAATTTGGGAGCAATGGTGGCTTGGAAAGTAGGTCAAAATCCACTGTATAACTCTTATGGTCAGGCAGTCAATACTGATGGCACAACAACGCAGCCTAGAGGTTGGATTACGGCAAGTTACAACTTCTAGAGCAGCCTTCATTCCGCACGCTAAATTGTCTTAGCAGTAACATCTGAAAATAGATTTATTTCTATCAAATTCGCACTCAAAATTACCATGAGCTGAGCGTTACAAAAACAACTTCACGAAGCTGAAAAGCTGGATTCAATTTAGAAGTATTGTTAGTTTTTGTATTTCCGACACCTTATGGGGTTAAAGGGCGCCTGTTAAATCAGGGGCTCTAGCTAGTTATCCCCATAGCTAATATCAATATCTATATGCCTTTGGGACAATTCGTATCCCCAAACGTAGTAGAAAAGTACTGTGAAAAATACGCTTGAATTCAGGTCGCTCCTGAAGTCAAAAATTTCAATAAAAAATTGTTTTGTGAAGGTGCATTTCACAGGTGCAATTGCACGCGTATTTTTTGCTACTTCAATCATAGCAACTGCAAGCGCATTTGCTAATCCAGCAGTGCCAATTTTGCCAAAATTAGCCCTACCAACGAATGGTCAAGTGGTCGCTGGTAATGCATCGATTTCGCAAACACAAACTGCGACATCGGCAACGATGAATGTGAATCAAACTTCACAACGTGCAGTCATCAATTGGGATAGTTTTAATGTTGGGAAAAATGCTACGGTCAACTTCAATCAGCCGAATGCAAGCGCTGTGACTTTGAATCGTGTTACTGGTCCAACTGCTTCGATGATTGAAGGTGCAGTTAGAGCAAATGGCCAAGTGATTTTTGTAAATCCAAATGGCGTAACTTTTGCTAAAGGGTCTGAAGTTAACGCTGCTGGTGTTGTTGCAACCACTATGAATATTGCTGATAAAGATTTCATGGAAGGTAAGTCAACTTACAAAGGCAATGGCATAGGACAAGTTATCAACGAAGGAAAAATTAAAACTAATGTAGATGGCGGATACATTGCATTGCTAGCTCCAGAAGTTCGTAATGATGGCTACCTGATCGCTAAAAAAGGGGTTGGAACGGTTGCTTTAGGATCGGGGGAGCAAATTACCCTCGATTTCAAGGGAAATTCCCTGGTTTCCCTAAAGGTGGATAAAGCGACCTATCAAGGACTTATTGAAAATAAGCGGGTAGTTGAGGTTAACGGTGGTTTAGTGGTGATTGCTGCAGGTTCTGCAAATCAGATCATGGCCAGTGTTATCAACAACACTGGAAAAATCTCGGCTGGCAGCATGGTGAATAACGGTGGTGTTATTGAGCTAGTAGCTAATACGGTGACCCAAGCTGGCAAGATCAACGCCAATAGCCAAAATGGTCAAGGTGGACAGATCAATATCGTGGGTAATGACATCACGATTAGCCAAAACTCCAAAACAACAGCTACTGGTGCAACTGCCGGTGGCCAAGTCAATATCGGCCTTGCTAACACAGTAGTATCAGGCGGAAGTCAGATCAACACTTCAAGCCAGGCTGGAATCAAAGCCAATGCTGATGCGGCCGCTAATAGCAAACAACTAGCTAAGACAGTGACCGTCCAAGAAAATGCTCTGATTAATACTTCGGCAACGAAGTCGGGTAATGGCGGATCAATTGCGATCTGGTCTGAAGTGCAAACCACTGTTGCTGGCGTTCTCAAGTCTATGGGCGGTGCAATATCGGGCAATGGCGGCTTTATTGAAACTAGTTCTAAAGGATCTGTGGCGCTAGCTCCCCAGGCCCAGATCAATACCGGTGCAAGTAACGGCAAAACCGGCACATGGTTACTAGACCCTATCGATCTCATCATATACAGTTCAGCAGCTAATGTGATTTCTGCTGCTTTATCAAACAACAACGTGACGATTGCGGTAACTACCAATACAACGTCTTGCCCAGTAATGGGCGCTTGCACTCAAAACGGTAGTGGTAGCTTAACCATTGCTAGCGGGGCCGATATCCTTAAAGCAGGATTGAATTACACAACTCTAACCTTGTCCTCAGCAGGTATCTTTAATCTAAATGCCAATATCAGCGGGCAAAATTTAGATGTGATCATTAGTTCATCTATTGCCTACTTGAACGTCGGTAGCTCTATTAACGCGAGCAAGGTCACTGTTCAGGCTCAGGCTATCTATAGCGCCGGGTCTATCCAATCAACTAACTATCTTTTTGGCGCAAACTCAGGTTCACTGGGTAATTCCATTCAATTATTGGCTCAAGCTATCTATGTATCAGGTGGCCTTAGCCTGAATGCTAACTTGCCGGTCAATGGCGTCAGTATCGTTACCGTTAACGGCATAGCTAAGCGCCCAGATGAGTTACCTGCCTACCTTTTAGCGCAGAATGCCGATCAAAATCTGAATCAGGTTTACTCCAGCACAGCAGTTAACGATGCGAGCGCCATCCAGGCGACTGCCACTCAATCTAATAGCAACGTGATTTACCTTGCAGCTAGCCATTTGCTGAACATACAGGCTACAGCGCAGGTTAAGGCTAACGGTACAACGGGTGGATCGATCTATGCATCCGCACCAACAATTAACGCCCAATCCGGTAGCGTAGTCCAGGCCAATGGCAATAATGGCCCAGGTGGTTTGATTGCATTCTCAGGTGATCAAATAACAGTAGCAGGTAGTATTGCAGCAAACGGTTCAACAGATGGCGGCGCCATTACTCTTATCGCTAACAACGGCGATCTCAATATTCAGAACAGCATTATTCAGACAAACGGCTCCACTGGTCGTGGTGGAAGCATTGGTTTATCCGCAAACAATAATGTCACCATCCAGAATACTTCAATCGAAGCAACTGGCGCAAACCAAGGTGGCAGAATATTAATAGGCAATGATGCAAAAAATGGCACATTGCCTTTTGCTTTATCTGTCAGCCTAGATCAAGCAACGAGTCTCAGTGCCTCTCAGCAAACAACTGACATTAACAACCAAAATGGTGGTTTGATTGAAACCTCCGGTGCAACCCTTAATCTACTATCGAGTATTAATGCAGGTCGAGGTGGAATGTGGCTACTAGATCCAACCAACGTCACCATTAGCACAACAGCCGGAACTTCAACTGGAACCAATCCACTCTTATTCACCAATCAAACAAACGTTAGTGCAACACAAATTCAAACTGCAATAAATGCTGGAACAAGCATTCAAATCATTGCAGATGGAACCATCACTCAAACCTCGGCATTAACATTCAACATTACTGGTGCGAACTTAACACCAACCCTCACGCTAAACAATACTAGCGGATCAAAGCAAGCAATTACCTTAATTGCAATGACAGACAACTCAGCAGGCGCTGGTTCAGGTGTGAGTTTGAATGCGATTTCAGCGGGTGGGGCAATTGCCCTAAACGGTGCAATTAATCTTAAAGGTGCGATCACAATTGATAACACCTATGGCGCTGCTTCTGGTACACCAGCATCTGGTTACATCACTGCTAGTAACGTAACTACATTAGCGACTTCTTCGAGCGCTGGTATTGGCGTTGCTGGTGCATTAACCGCAAAAGGCCTGATCACATTAAATGGCGTTGCCACAGGTGCTGCTGCTGGTAATGCTGGTGTCATTGCTGGTAACACTATCGCGGGAGCTGGTGGCGTTACGATTATGGGTATAGCTGGCGGTACCAATGGTGGAGTGGTGCTAAGTGCAAGTACGGTGAGCATTACTTCCAGCGCTGGAAATATTTCAATTGATGCCACTACTTTAGGGACATCTAATTTTGGTTTCAATGGGTCAACTGCAGCCGCTATTACGGCTACCCTGGGTTCAGTTTCTATTACAGGTAGGGCAGTAGGTGGACCAACTGTTAACCAAGCGGGGGCAATTACTGCTAAATCAGGCATCACTATTGTTGGTACTGCATCAGGCGCGCCAACTACCAACGTGTCATTAGGTGCAATGACCATCAGTGCTGGTGGTGGTGATATCTCCGTTACTGCTAACGATGTTGCAGCCAGTGGAAACACAGGCATTTATCAGATCGGCACTATCACTGGCGCAAGTGGTTCAAGTATCAGCTTTGTTTCAAACGGCAAGATCAATCAAACTGGCGCCATTACATTAGCAGCTAACGCTAGCGGTACTGCAGCCGATATTATTTATGACACCACTGCGGGTAATAAGCTATCTACCATTGTTAGTGGCGCCTTAACTATTTCCGCTAATACTTCTAGTTCTGCAATCAACTTCACCGCTAAATCCTCAGGATCCAATATCAATCCTGGTGCAATCGGAACAAG
>CANCIL010000058.1 GCA_947378095.1 Betaproteobacteria bacterium | reverse complement strand
AGCTCAGATCTTGCAAGTCACGGTAAATAATATTGAGGCCCAGGCGGTGAGCAATCGGCGCATAAATCTCAATAGTTTCTGCGGCTACCCTGCGGCGTTTTTCCATGGGAACCGCATCTAGGGTGCGCATATTGTGCGTACGATCTGCCAACTTCACCAAGATAACGCGTACATCTCTGGCCATCGCCATGAACATCTTCCGAAAACTCTCGGCTTGAGCTTCAGCATGACTCTGAAACTCTAATTTATCTAACTTTGTGAGACCCTCTACTAGCTCGGCAACTTTATTGCCAAACTTTTCAATGAGGTCTGCCTTAGTAGATCCTGTATCTTCAATCACATCGTGGAGTAAAGCTGCCATGATGGAGGGTGCATCTAAACGCCACGTAGCACAAAGTTCTGCAACAGCTACAGGATGGGTAATGTAAGGCTCGCCACTATGGCGGTACTGGCCTAAGTGAGCCGCATCAGCAAACTGAAATGCTTTTCTAATCTGGGTAATCTCATCTGACTTGAGATAACTTAATTTCGAAAGCAATCCCTCGATCGAGACTACCTGATGCTTTAAAGGCAAATTGGGCGCAGAGGTGGGCCCAAATAAATGACGACTTGATTGTGCCAACAAAGTGGCTAAGATGGACTGCTTATTATTTTCAGAGGCAGTATCTAAAAGATCAACTTGATCTACTACAAGAGAGGTCTCGTTGGGCAAGACCCCACCAGCATATTCCGATGATTTTGGCGAACCTAGAGGGAGCTCCACACCGGAACTCCTTTATTACAAAGGTACTTTGGTCAACATGTCACGGTCAGTCACACCAGCAGCCACTTCGCGCAAGGCAACTACAGTGGCTTTATCTCTAGACTCAACACGTGGAGAGTGACCTTGAACTAATTGACGCGCACGATAAGTCGCAGCCAACACTAGTTCAAAACGATTAGGGATAGTTTTAAGGCAATCTTCTACAGTAATACGGGCCATGCTGGACTCACTTAATTTAGCTTCAATACCTATAGGATAACTGATTAGACCCCAAGACGCTTCAAAAGCGCTGGGTTCCGGGCCATGCTGGGGCCTGATCGTAGTCTGCTGGCAGCCAAAATATGCTTTAAGTCGACCAGGGCCTGGTCAAAGGAGTCATTTAAGACGATAAAGTCGGCTTCATGAGCATGCTGAAGCTCAATATGCGCTGCTGCTAGACGCCTTTGAATGGTAGCCTCATCATCCTGGCCCCGTTTACGCAAACGCTCTTCTAGCGCATCAATAGACGGAGGGAAAATAAAGATCCACTGCACAGACGGAATCAGCTTACGAATCTGCTGAGCTCCCTGCCAGTCAATCTCCAACATGACATCACTTCCAGATTGCATTTGAGATTCAATCCAAGGTTTTGAAGTGCCATAAAAATGACCATGCACTTCAGCCCATTCCAAAAAATGTCCCCGGTCTCGTTCGCGAACAAATTCTTCTTTCGCCACAAATCGATAATCCTTTCCATCCACCTCACCCGGCCGAGGAATCCGTGTTGTAGTAGATAGAGATAACTTCAAACCTGCATCATCTTGTAACAAGGCATTAACAAGGGATGATTTACCAGCACCTGAAGGCGCCACAATCATTAGCATGCTTCCTTGATAGGCGGGAGTCAAAATTGGACTGGTCATAAACGTGATTGTATGGATTACTCTAAATTTTGAACTTGTTCACGCATTTGCTCAATGAAGAGCTTTAGCTCTAATGCAGCTTGAGTACATTCTTCTGAAACCGACTTAGAACTCAGAGTATTAGCCTCACGATTGAGTTCCTGCATCAGAAAATCTAAGCGCTTACCTACCGGACCTTTGGCAGCCAAGGCAGTATCTACAGCCTGTAAGTGAGTCTTTAATCTTGCAAACTCTTCTGCAACATCAATTCTGACGGCATACAGCACAACTTCCTGACGAATTCTTTCCATCAGCTCTGGGCCGCCCTTGGATTGTTCTTGCGCAGCAAGAGCCTCAGATAAACGCTCGGTTAATTTTTCTTGGTATTGCGAAACATATTCGGGAACCTTAGGCTCAATCACACGAACAATATCACGCATCTTTTGAGTGATATTAGTAAGCACCTCAATCAGAGCCTTGCCTTCAGCATGACGACTTTCCATCAATGCCGCTAAGGCAGCACGTCCTGCTTCTACAGTAGCCGCAATCCAACCCTCTTCTTCACCACGAGGCTCTGAAACCACCCCAGGCCAACGCAGAATATCCGAGATGGTCAACTCGGTTGCCTTAGGAAAGGATTCTTGAGCCTTCTCTTGGAGCGTGTATAAAGCATCGAGACGATCCTTATTCAGTGCACCCAATGCGTGAGGATTGGCTTTACTTTGAGATCCAGAGCCTGCATTTACACGCCAGGCCGCTCTAAATTCCACCTTGCCACGAGAAAGTGCCTGGGTCGCCATTTCACGTAAAGCAGGCTCAGCCCCACGGCATTCATCCGGAAGACGAAAGCCTAAATCCAGAAAGCGGCTATTGACAGCCCGACATTCCACCTGCAGATCAGCAACCACACCCCCTCCTAGGGAGACTTGGCGGGAAGCGCTGCCATAACCAGTCATGCTCGATATCATATGAACATTGTAGATTGATAGCTAACGAATAGGACAAATTCCATGAGTACCACAAACCCAAGCAATATGAGCCGCCCTAGTGGACGCAATCCCCAGGAATTACGCCCCGTTACTATTTCTAGGGCCTTCACCAAGCATGCTGAGGGATCGGTGCTAATTGCCTTTGGTGACACCAAGGTGCTTTGTACCGCTAGCATTCTGGAAAAGGTGCCTCCCCATAAAAAAGGCTCTGGCGAAGGTTGGGTTACTGCAGAGTACGGCATGCTGCCCCGCTCTACGCATACTCGCAGCGATCGTGAAGCGGCACGCGGCAAACAATCGGGTCGCACCCAAGAAATTCAGCGCCTGATTGGTCGTGCCATGCGCAGCGTCTTTGATTTAAAAGTATTAGGTGAGCGCACGATCCATTTGGACTGTGATGTGCTTCAAGCTGATGGCGGAACTCGTACTGCCTCGATTACCGGCGCCTATGTTGCCGCTAGAGATGCCGTAAATCAATTACTCAATAGTGGCGCACTCACTAAAGATCCCATCATCGATAGCGTCGCTGCGATTTCTGTTGGCATTTACCAAGGCACTCCTGTGCTTGATTTAGATTACCCTGAAGACTCTTCTTGCGATACCGACATGAATGTCGTCATGACAGGCAAAGGCGGCATGATTGAAGTCCAAGGAACTGCGGAAGGCGCTACTTTTTCAAGAGCGGAATTGGATTCTCTTTTAGATTTAGCTGAAAAAGGTATTCGTGAACTAAGCCGGTTGCAAGTGGACGCCTTCAAATAAATTAGCCGGCGTATGCAAAAACTGGTTTTAGCATCGAACAATGCGGGCAAGCTAATAGAGTTTCAAGCTCTATTAGCGCCACTCCAATTTGAAGTCATCCCTCAAGGCGATTTGGGTATCCCTGCCTGTGAAGAACCACACCATACTTTTTTTGAGAACGCCTTAGCCAAAGCGCGCCACGCCAGTTCCGCCAGCGGATTACCCGCCTTAGCAGACGACTCAGGAATTTGTGTGGATGCTTTAAAGGGTGCGCCAGGGGTTTACTCTGCTAGATACGCAGGCGAGCCTTCAAGTGATAAGGCCAACAATCAAAAACTCATCGCCGCCTTACAAGGGGAGCCTAACCGCGCAGCGCATTATGTTTGCGCACTCGTCTTCGTAAATCATGCCGATGATCCCAAGCCACTTATAGTTCAGACTGAATGGCATGGATTAATACAGGAAGAGCCTGCTGGTAATAACGGCTTTGGATATGATCCCTACTTCTTTCTGCCGAATCAAAATATGACAGCCGCACAACTCGATCCAATGCAGAAGAATGCGATTAGCCATCGAGGTCAAGCCTTACGCGAACTCATCGCTCAATTAAGAATGCGTTCTGAATAATGGTTCTGAATACGGGCTTAAATAAAACAAGTCTCACTGCGCTCCCTCCGCTATCTTTATATATTCACTTTCCTTGGTGTGAAAAGAAATGCCCTTACTGTGATTTCAACTCCCATCAAATTAAAGAAGGTGCAGGCGCTAAATCTGGCTTTGATGAAGAGCGTTATATCAATGCATTGATTGCTGATTTAGAAACTGAGCTACCTCGCATTTGGGGCAGACAGGTTCATAGTATTTTCATTGGCGGCGGTACTCCGAGCTTGCTCTCGGCTGAAGGTATGGATCGATTACTTTCTGCCATTCGTGCTCGCATCAATTTAGAGCCTGATGCTGAAATCACCATGGAGGCCAACCCTGGCTCTGTCGAAACGGAAAAATTTGCTGGTTTTGCTAAAGCCGGCATCAATCGCGTTTCATTAGGCATTCAAAGTTTTCAAGATCAGCAGCTCAAAGCCTTGGGGCGAATTCATAATGGCGCAGAAGCAAAGCGCGCGATTGAAATCGCTCTACAACATTTTAAGTCCGTCAATTTAGACTTAATGTTTGGCCTTCCGATGCAAACATTAGAAGACGCCAAGCGAGATGTTGAGACAGCACTGTCTTTTAAGACTCCTCACCTGTCTTTTTACAACCTAACTCTTGAGCCCAATACTTACTTTGCTAGCTTCCCGCCTAAACTACCTAATGAAGAGGTAATTGACGCTATCTTTGAGCAGAATCTGGAGTTACTCTCAAATGCGGGATATAAACGCTATGAAGTTTCTGCCTATGCCAAAGCCGGCATGGAATGCAAACATAATCTGAACTACTGGCGTTTTGGGGATTACATCGGGATTGGTGCTGGTGCTCATGGAAAAATTTCTTTTCCCGACAAGATCACACGGCAGGTACGCGAACGTCATCCCGAGACTTATATGAATAGCATGGAAAGTAAAGGCAATGCTTTGGTTGAATCCAAAGATGTTCCAGCCGCTGATCTTCCTTTTGAGTTTATGCTCAACGCCTTACGATTGACTGATGGAGTTGCCACCAATACTTTTACTGAACGAACTGGCCTCCCACTCAGCGTCATCGGTAAAGGTCTTGATGAAGCCACGAAAAAAGGATTGCTAGATTCAAATCCCGCATTATTAAAAGGAACAACTCAGGGTTTACGCTATCTTAATAATCTTCAAGAGATATTTCTAGGGTAAAGTTTCCCCAACTTACTTTTGTATTTACTAATAAGGTTAATTACGATGCATACACCCAATGGCTTCAAGCGATCTGCACGAATTCTCATTGCCGCAGCTGCTATGTTCAGCAGTTTGATGCTGGCATCCCCAGCGCATTCCCAATCTAAAAATTGGCCTGATAAACCCATCAAACTGATCGTTGGCTTCCCTCCCGGCGGAGGCTCTGATGCCGTGGCCCGAATTATGGCCATCAACCTTTCGCAAATGTGGGGTCAGCAAGTCATCATCGATAACCGCGGTGGCGCTGCTGGCACTATTGCAGCTGACCTCGTAGCGAAATCAGCTAACGATGGATATACCCTAGGTCTGGCTCACGTAAATGCGATGTCGATCATTCCGGCTTTGGGTCAAAAAATGCCCTACAACGCCACAACAGACTTCACGCCTATTGTGCTGCTGGGTATCACGCCGAATATCTTGATTGCCAATGTGGATGCTCCAGCCAAGAATGTAAAAGATTTAATTGCCTATCTAAAGCAAAACCCTGGCAAAGTCAGCTTTGGTTCTGCAGGTAACGGTAGCACTCAGCACCTCGCTTTTGAATTAATGATGCATACAGCAGGTACACAAGCCCTTCATATTCCTTACAAAGGCAGTGGTCCTGTATTAGTTGACTTAATGGCTGGCCATATTACTTACGCTTTTGAAACCATGGCTGCTGCTACTCCGCATATCCAAAGTGGCAAAGTAATTCCGATGGCGCAAACACGTACCAAGCGATCGGCAGCCTATCCTAATTTACCCACGATGGAGCAGTTGGGCTTTGCTGGATTTGAAGCAACTGCTTGGTATGGTCTGATGGGTCCAGCAAAAATGGATCCTAAGATTGTTGAAAAGATTAATGCTGATGTAAATACCGTTTTGCGCAAACCAGAAGTGCAAGCCAAGATGGCTGAAGTTGGAGCAGAAGATGGTGGCGGCACTCCAGCAGCCTTTAGCAACTTCATTAATAAAGACCGCAATCAATGGGCTAAGTTAGTCAAAGATGCGCGTCTACAAGTGGATCTCAATTAATCCAATATCAGTTCATAGCAACTACATCGTCATCGAAAAGCTGTTGATGTAGTTGCATTGTTTTTGCGGATAAGCTCTTCAGCCAATCCGCTATATACCTAGCCCTACAGCCAGGGCCATATCCATTCGAATTCGTAGTCAATAGACTACAAAATTCAGCATCTTTAAATTTATTTTCTTTCCTCTAAAAGCCATACTCCAATTGATTTGGAGTATGAAACCTCATCGCTTTTTCTGCCGTCTATATATAAATAGTTAGCAAGCTAAAAAACCTTCAATTCAGAGCTTCTAACAGCGACCCTCCTGGTACTGGCTTCAGAGATATCTATCTTTGTAGCTAGATATCTTAAGGGTAAATATCTCCAGAGTTAGCTATCCCAAAAGGGAATATTTTATTTAGTCAGAAAATTTAACAATTCAATCTTCTTAATATTTATTGGAATTGCGCATGGATCAATGCGCAACACAGCAGAAGATTAATGTTGAATTTGAAGGCTAGCATTCACAGACTAGCGATTGCGATAAAAGTAATTTTTATCGCGCAGCTATTTGTCTTTCAAAATGCATATGCTGATAGCGCTACGAAAGCAATTCAACTAGAGATGCCTAATGCTGCTTGGTGGATTAAAGTGGCCAATAGTCAAAATCCAAACGATACTGATTTCAATGCAGCAAGCAAATTAAGCGGCTTAAAGACGCTTGCTCAAGTTCGTGAACACATGATCAAGGCGATATCGCAGCCCATTCATATCGCCATCCAAAAATCAGATGCAATCAATGCATTTGCCCGCCAAGAATCTGGCTTTAAGCTCATCATCTTCACGACTGGTTTTATTAAGCAGTTTGGCGGTGATGCCGATGTATTGGCTAATACCCTTGGCCATGAAATAGCCCATCACACTCTCGGCCACATTGAAAGCAATTTAGAGATGGTGAGCTTAGCGAGTCAAGAGTCCGTTAGCACTTTGAAAAATACGTCTGTTCAAGCGAACGAGCTGGCTGCTGATCTTGCTGGAATTGAATACGCTATTCAAGCAGGCTATTCAGCTTGTGGTGGATATCGCTTATTTACGTATTTAAAAGACAGTCATCCACAAGCAATTGATGCATCTCATTCAAGCCATCCAATCATTACTGAACGGTTAGACCTAGCCAATAAGCTAAGCATGAAGGCGGGAAAAGGTCAGTGCTCATCAAATCTTAGCTAATGGACTTTAGCCCCCCCCATTTGGAGAGATTGGCTTATATGCAAGGGGTAAACGTATTTGAAATGTGGCTCCCCAACCTTTGAGACGCTGATACTTAATATCCCCGCCAGACTTAGTCAATATGTATTTGCTAAGCCACAACCCAAGACCCATGCCATCTTTCTTAGTAGTTCTAAGAAGTTCGAATAAAGTAGGCTCGATATCAGAAGAGACGCCAGGTCCACTATCTGAAATCATGATATCCACGAAGCCACTTTGACTTGCACAGGTAATTTTAATGATGCGAGGACTATTTTGAATGTTTTCTAAAATATTGATAGCATTGCCTAGAACATTCAATAGAACTTGACGCACCTCATCGGGACGAAAGGATGCCTTCAATTCCTTGGGGATGTCCAACTCAAGAGCAATGCCCCTCTTTTCACATTCAGACCTAACTAAATCAAGTACGGACTTCAGCATCTCACTTACATCATTCAACTCAATAATGTCATGCGAATCCATAAAAATAGATCGCAAGCTGTGGATGATGCTACCAATTCTGGTATTGTCCTGGATAATTTTTCGTGCCAGCGTAATCGCAACTTCTTGATCAAATGATTTCTTCTGTAATTTGAGAATCATTAACTCTAAATTAAGATTCATTGCCGTCAGAGGCTGGGTTAATTCATGGGCAATAGATGCCGAGAGAGCTCCACTAGATAATGTTTTATTTGCCTTCATCAACGAAGTTATTAGGATCCTGTTCTCGGTAGAGAATTCTTCTGACATCTTATTTGCCCGATCCAACGCAAACTCTTTATCCGATAAGGATCGACCCAGGAGCTCTTTTTGATTTTGACGAATGAGTAAACTTTTTTGCTCTTCTTCAGTGATATCTAGCAATACATCAATAATGAAACTATCTGTGACCTCCCTGCTGACCCTAACGATCCGAGTTTCACTATTAATAGTATGAATTTCTGTTTGAAAATCCTCAAAGCCATTTTGGTAATCAAGGCAGGGATAAGCATTTCTTTTGAAGAATTTCAACCACTCCTCAACTGAATCTATATCCTTCTCATTAAAGCCAAAATTTTCTTTAAAAAAGTTATTGATGAAAACCGTTTGATGGCCAACTCGAGAAAAACAAATAATTGATATTGGCTGAGAATTTAAGATTCTCAGAAATTCCTGATTGGCAGCCCTCTCATTCTCTATGAATAGCTTTAAAATTTGCCCAAGTTGAAACAGAAAAATGATGCAGTAAATGAATATAAATGGGAACGCCCTAAAATCTAAACGCACTAAAGCATGTTGATTCTGATGCAAAACATCTACTTGATAATTCATTACTAGGAATAGTTCCCTAGAAAACCCATAGATCAGTTGCAATATTACTAGCCATAGCAACATCTTCGATGCGGAATGTTTAGTTAATACAAAGGCCTCAATAAGTAGCCAGCATGATAGAAAGCCAGAAAATACACAAACTACTATGAATTGAGAGATGTTGTTAGGGTTGAACTTATACAAAAACTCAATCAGGACTACAGTAATAATGAGAATGGTCGTTAAAAAAGTGACTGCCCTAATGCCGGCTACTCTTGAGCTATTAGCCGCACCTCTCTCACCAAATGAATATTTCTGAATCATAAATTTCTCAAGCTCAAGTTTTGCAATTTGAGATTATTTTTAGCGGCCTTAAGCCAGCTTGACTTACACCCTGGATGAGTTGCTTCACAGCTATTAATCCAGGGAATAAGAACTCTATCAATCGCAACCTGCTGTAGTTGATTCAATTGCTGTTCGCTCATCAAAACCAATTCAGGCTTATTTTTACAATTCACTTCATTAGAGAGGCAAGGTAATAGAGATTGCTTATAAGCCTTTTCGGCATAATTCCACATATCGTCGGTTAACTCATTAACTGAATTCGTTAGGCTATTTTTCTGACGAGAATTTAATGCGTTCCAAGTTTTTAGATTAATGAGATAAGCGTTAACACCATTGCCAAGATTAAAATTCATGCGATAAGGTAGGTACTTGAACCATCCAGCAGATTCTGCAGATAGATAGCTTGATACCCCACAATCAACCAATTGATCCTGTAAGGCGTTCAATGTTTCGCCATATTCAATATGAATTGGTTTGGCACCTAAGGCATTAAATAGCTTTGCTATATAAGACTCTTGATTTGCCGTAATCCTAATTTTTAAACCCTTAAAGTCATCTAGATTACGGATGGGTTTTTTGCAAAATAATTCTTGCTGTCCAAATACAAAAGTATTAATAATTTTTGACTGAAATTTTTCTTGCTGAAAAATTTTTCCTAAGAATAAGGAATAATCATTCGACAAGGATCTTGCGGAGCTGAAATTAATTGGGAGTCCTGGAAGATCCATACCGGCAATAGCAATATCACTACCTTCAACCTGTCGAAAACGAATGGAGGCTATATCGTAAAAGCCCCTTTGTAAGTAGGCTAGTAGATAAGTTTCTTTTATACCCTGCTTATTGACTGGCACATACTGACATGTCAAGTTTGTACTTGAACTTTTGGGAAGCTTATTAAAAAAGGGCGCCTCAAAGTCAGTCTGAATCGGGCCGACAGAAGTTGGAAGGCCTACCATTTTGCAAGTAATTTTGCTGAAATGAATCCACAGACTTACAAACACTGCAAGAGCTACAGTAAAAAGTAGCAATCTTTTCATTCTTGATATCTACTTAAGCAATGTTTTCAAAAAAATAATGGGGCATGAATCAAGAATTAAGTATCAGCCGACGGGCTTACCTGCTCCATCAATAATTGCGGTGACTTAAGAGACATTGAAATCTTAGTAAGATCTTGCAGAGTTTCAATCTGCAGTTTTTGCATGATATTTGACTTGTGTAGCTTGACTACTGACTCAGATACATCCCATTTAATAGCAATGGCTTTCAGTAATTGGCCGTCAACTAGTTCCTCGAACACCTCTTTTTCACGGGGAGTCAACAAGTCATACTTATTTTTAATTTCTTTATAACTGGAGTCCACTTTGAGACATTTATCAATAGCCATTAAGAGATCTTCAAATTTAAACGGCTTGAGCAGGAAATCACTTGCGCCATTTTTAAGGCATTGAATGATTTCTTCTTTATGGCTTTGACCACTTATAAAAATAATAGGTATATGAACCTGCATTTCAGCCAACTTAGACTGTAGCTCTAAACCCGTCATTGCTGGCATTTTCATATCCAGCACAATCACCTCTGGGGTGACAGAGGTCTTAAAAACCTCTAAAAATTGCTTACCGCTTGCAAAAGATTGAACCCCTAAACCGTGCTCTGAAATGATGGAAGCTAAAGCATCCCTTACTGAATCATCATCATCTATTAAGAAAACTTTTCCGTTCATGCCAATGCCTTATGCCCTAATTATTGGTCAAAATAAAATTAATTTACTGCTTCCAAGCTTCTATATTAGAGTATGAGTTAGCTCTTAGGCTATAAAAATTCCATTGACGATGCAATTTCATATGAAATTCTGCGGGTTTTTACCTGTCTGGCCAGCTTTTGCCAAGGATGTATTTGGTGATGCAGCCCTTATTAATACTTGGTAAGTTTGGACTCGACCAACAACTAGAAGCATTATTTCTTCTGAGGAGAGAGCTTGTAAGCTGGGTCTATAGCCTTATAGGGGGCCTGAACGTCATGCAAAAACTGAGTTAAAAATGGTTCCCACAAGACCCTTCCATCTGGGTCAATGAATAAGCGATGAGCATCGGTGGAAAAATTACCGTAGGGAATGAATCGAGAGTTTGGGTTGCCCCTAGCGTAGTTGGCAAACATCCGATCGGATACATAGCGATTAAATAATGAATCGTTATCACCATAAAACCAGATTGAGGCAACCGTGGTTTGCGCGCCAAATCTCTTAGAAGAGTCGATCATCTCTTCTAAGAGACCAATGCAGCAAGGGTCCCGTACGCCACCAGAAAAATTGATGATGCCTCTCACAGATGGATCAGGTTTAGAGGCTCCATAAGCCAAAGTAACCCACCCTCCTTCGGAGTAACCCACTACTAAGGTGATCTCTTTTTTTACATATGGCAAGGTGTGGGCATATTGAATGGTGACATCAATATCACGGGCTTGATCCCTTCCAGCCATCTCGGCAGAGTTACCATGAAACTGATACTCCCCTCCTGATTTTGAAAATCCATGTCGCATTGGTACAAAGACCACATAGCCTCTTTCCAAAAAATAGCGGGCTACAGATAAGGGTTCGAATCGCTTTTGTTGGTGTGGATCCCCTAGTTGTTTGCCATGGTTAATGATGACTAGCGGAAAGGGGCCAGTGCCTAGCGGCCTATAAATAGTAGTTTCTAGGCTAACTGAGCTCAAGAATGAAGATTTATCAATAAAGACAATTTCTTCAGGGGGATCTAATTGTGCATATGCAGGATTGATTCCAAGAAAGGAAAGAATGGTTAAGGCGAACAATGCAATCGCGCTTCTCGCTCTTATCTGTTGAAGTGCTTTAAAGAGCTTCACTTTTAAACTAGTCAAACTTACTGCAATCCAACTTGCAAAGAACTAAGATAGATACTGACTGCTTGAATATCCTCTTCTGACATCGAATGAGTTAAAGCCATCATTGCTACACCATTAGGGCGTTTTGTTGAACTTTTAAACAAATGAATTTGCTCAGCAATGTAATTGGCATGCTGGCCTGCAAGACGAGGAATTTCTTTCCCCCCTATTCCATTACTGCCATGGCATGAACTACAAGCCGTGACATTCGATCCTGGTATGCCCTGTTCATAAATACTTTTGCCGCGTGCAAGCAAAGGAGACTTAGTTGGTTCACCAATCATTGGAGCTTGCCCAGAATAGTACTGAGCCAACTCTTTCATCTGCTCAGGCGTAAGTTGATTAAAGGACCACATGAATGCAACGGCATTTGGAGTACTTCTGCGGTGCTCCTTAAACTCACCTAACTGAATGAGCAAATACTCTTGATGTTGGCCAGCCAACTTCGGAAACTGCGGCGAGACCGCTTGGCCAGTTTTTCCATGACAGGCTGAACACACCTGTAGAGCAAGCTCTTTCCCAGTGGCATCGGATTTGTATACATCCTTTGACTGCTCTACATTAGTACAAGCAGTCAAAGCAACAAATGCCAACAGGAACAATGATCTAAATAGGCGCATGGGTTAAATAGGTTTTCTATAGACCCATTCTATGTCATTGGGCTACACCGCTGCTAGGCAATGAGCGGCGATCAAAAGCCGGAACTAACTGATGCTAATGAGCACCACTTCTTTATCCGTAACCATCATCTCTAGAGTAACCGCATTTAATGACACGCTTTGCACACCACTTAAACGTCCCTCATAAATCACAGGACGTAAGGATGGATGGCGCGGATTAATTTGGAGCAATTGCAAGGCCTTGCTGTACTGACTAACTACTTCAGGGTGCTGACGGATAAAGCTCGCAGCGCGCTTGGAGTAGCGATCAGTAAAGACTAAGGATCTCATTACGCCTTCTTCTTGGTGGCTTTTGGGGTTTTCTGAATCATTTCGATATGCGCTTCTGGGCTGCCTGTCTCGAATTGACCGGCTGCTATTTCTGCTTTGGATTGGGCGATTGCTGCCTCCAGCTCACACTCACGCATGTACTGGTATTGCTCTTGCGTCATCACAACAAACTTTGG
>CANCIL010000057.1 GCA_947378095.1 Betaproteobacteria bacterium | reverse complement strand
CACACTTGTTAGATACGCAATGTCCTGATTCAAATAAGGTATGAATGCAGCGAATAATCCACCAACACCGATCAAAACACTTGCAGCAATCCAATACAAAACATAATCACGCTGCTCTTTCATATGATAGAGACTTAATAACGCGGCACTAGCGAACGAAAAAAGGCTAAAAAAGACTAATAGGGCTTGGGATAGATTGGTATACATAATGGTTAATCTAATAAATGCCTTCTCTGCATTACTTTGGATTGGTGAAATCAATCAAATAATTGAGTGCAAAAAATAATCTATCTCCATGGCAGGGGCTTCGCTGCTGCAATGCTTTATTCATTTCAGAAGTGCTAAGCGGCTTTGCTGCGAATTCACGATCAGCCTGAGTCTGAGTAAATATTTCATAAATGAGTCCAGTTGCAGCATACCCTGAGCAATTGGCAATTGCATCTAAATAAAGGTCTCGCTCTGCAGGGATTAACTTATTAGTACCACTTCCATTTTGCACCCAAAAATGAGCCTTAGATTGGGCCTCGATACTCTCCAGCATAACGGCATAGCGCTCTGGCGTCATATTGCCCGAGAAGAAGCTAGAGATATATACAGGAACAGGAAGAATTTCACCTAATTCACTAACTTGACGCTTGAGGTAGCGCGTTAATTCTGCACGTGCCGATAAATCTCGCCATTGCCGGTCATCCACCTCTAGGGGCAGATACCATCCTATGATGGCTTTTTTAGGAATCACTTTTGCCCACTGCTGAGCTAGCTCTAAATTCAGCTCATTTAGCTTTCGGAAATAACTACCCACTATGGGCGCAGGCTGCATTAACCGGGTAAACACATCTGGATCGCTACTAAGACCGATCACTAATTGAAGATTTTCCCCTGCCGCTTCAAGCATCCGATCTTGTAGCCACATCTGATTTTGAGGGGAGCTGAACACATCACTAAAACGAGTCCATTGGATTACTAGCGTATTAAAGCCACGGGCTTTTGCCGACTTAAATATCTTTGGCCAGTTCTCGAGGGGAATGCTGAGATCAGCCTCTCGAGGCTGAAAGATGATGCCATCTATATCACTTGCATAGCTTACGCTAGATAAAAAACAAAATAGAAGTGCAATCAGAATTCGCATTACCAACGACCTCCTAAACTCAACAAGACGGCACTTTTATCATTTAAGTAAGTCTTGAATGCGTATTGGTACTCTAATCCCACTAAAATTTTACTTGGATAGGCATTGTATTTAGTTTGACCCTGCCATATATTCCAACGAGCACCCACCCCAATACGCTCATCAACTCCATTGGCTTGATTCAGATTAGTCCACTGCATATGTACATAGGGCTCAATCGTTTGCCCCTCCTCAATCTTGTGGTGATAACTGACGCGATAATCCGAGACTAGCGATGTCTGTGATGTTGAAAGATAGTGGGCAGCATCTAAGTACAAATTTTGTGCAAGCCAGCCAGGACCATTTGGATGCCAATCATCGCTATAAGCGCCCGAATTCAAAAAGGATGCGCTTGCCCTCAACATCATTGTTGTCTGGGTATATTGACCACGATCTAATGGTGTTTGTTCTTCGACCGCTAAATTAATCACATAATCAGATAAGGGCTTCCATCGCAAACCTCCTGCAATCATTGGGGCATAGATAGGAGCCGCCGAGTTATTAAGGCCTCCCCCAGCAAAAATACGAGTGTATGCAGACAGTGTTTTGCCATTATCAACAGCGGGATCCCCTAAGCGATAAGCCGCCTCTACTTGAGAGTAACTGCGATAGTTGCTACCAGGCTGCCCCACATTCGGCGCTGCGGTCACCTGATTACCACTCATCGCATCAGCAGTAAAAGACCAGCGCCTCTCTAAATCCTCATGCATTCTTCTCATGCCAAATTGCTGACTTTTTATCTCAGGAGTCTTTTCTGCTGAGCTGTAGCGATTAAAACTATCGATTGCCTCTTCGGCATAACGTATAGCCTGTTTATTTTGTCCTAGCTTTTGATTTGTATAGGCCAACTGCTTAACCAACTCCTCATCATCAGGCCGCGTTTTGAGAGAGGCGGCAAGAAACTGCTTAGCACGCAGATATTTTCCTTGTCGATAATAGGCATACCCCAATGATGCCTGCGTCATGCTGTCATAGGGATTGAGCAATAAGGCTTTATCAAAATACTTGATGGCTTCATCAACCTTACCTTGTTCCATTAGGAGCGAGGCTATTTGAGAATAATAGGTGACGGATGGTTGAAGACTTGCTGCCTGGTTTAAATCCTCAAGAGCTGCTTTCGGATTCGTCTTCAGTTTTGTTTGCGCTAATAGCCACCAGTAGCGATCATCTTTTGGCCCCTGTTTATCAGCATAAATCTGTAGCCACTTATTCAATTCTTTCAGATCTCCAAGGGACTGTGCTGTAGTAGCCGCACTGAGAGCATCCGTAGCAGTAATGGAAGCTAGTGGAATAGAGTTCCAGGCAGTGATAGCACGCAGATAATTCTTGGCAGTAAAAGATTGATACGCTACCGCCCGCTCTTTATCAGGACCCGGGGCTAACTCCTCCGCTCTCTCAAAAGCATATACTCCTAAACCTGGTACCTTGTCGCCATAGCAATATCCAAGCCGACTCCAATCTTCTGCTTTATAGAAAGCCGAATGATCTCCAAGCACTTGACGAATAGCGGGGCAATCCTTTAGAACCGACAATAAGCGAACCTGGAGTGAACGCAACTCTGGCGTATCAAGAGGTACGCTGAGCTTTGCAGGAATGCCAGCAATCGCATCAGTGTGACGCTCTGCAAGCGTAATCAATCGATTAATCAAGTCTACTTTTTGAGTTTCGCTAGCGCCATTAAAAGGAAAACTATCCACAAGCAGTTCAACCGCCTGATGCTCTCCATTTTCTTGAAGCAATTGATAACTTAAGTGATCTATAAAGATAGGATTGTGCTTAATGGCGGCTGGCAAAGCACCAATATAGGCATCTGCCTCCGCTTGGCGCCCAGACATAAGAAGCTTTTGCAATACCTTTTCAGCCTGATAGATGCGATTCGATTCAAATTCTGGCTGGTAACTTAGCAATAATTCAGGCTGCTTTACAAAATCAGTTATTAAAAGATTAATCCAATTTCTCTCTTCAAAAGCATTATCAAATCGGTATTTTTTATCCTTTAGGTCTTCTAAAAATTGAGCCGGATCCTCCTCTTGGAGTACTTTTAAGCGTTGTATCTCCTCATTAGCCAGTTCTTGACTCACAAACTTTAGTTTTTCCTTGGCAATGAGATTGTTTTCATTAATTCGCAACTCTTCCTTCAGGGATTGTGCGGCGGCTATATAGTCCTTTTCCAAAATCAACGTATTAGATAGCCTGATGCGAATCTGCCGGTTACCTGGAGTGATTGCTAACTGCCCTTCCAGAACTTCTTTTGCTTTATCAAAATCTTCACTCTGGATATAGGCATTAGCAAGATACAAGGCGGTTACCGGACTCTTAGGCGCCTTCTTGCGTGCCCATAGAAACTCATCAATTGCCCTAGTCATATCTCCACCTTCCAGAGCGCTCAGACCTTTATCAATATGAGGGTAAATCAAAAAACGCTGATATGTATTTACCCCTGGTCCTAAATCAATCTTGCGGGGCTGTTGTGCATAGACAGAATTTGCAAGCACGATGAAGCTGATTAAGAAAATCAATCTCATGATTCAGCGCCAGATAATGGAATTCCGGATGAAATTAATTGAGAGATTTCAGGTTGCAGTTTACGCTGGAGCTCCAGTGCTTTTTCCAAAGTCTCTCTGGTAATAATATTTTTATCTACTAAAAAATCACCTAAATACAAATTACTATCAGAGTGCTGTAGCAATAATGCCCTTAATGCAGCTTCATTAATATGCCCTAACGATACCAAAATCTCTGCCAATAATATTTGTCGCGATATATAAAACTGCCATATTTCATTCGCTTGATTGGTTTCTATCTTTCCTGCTGCTAACGCCCCATCTAAGGCTTGTCGAGGATCAGCGGACTTATTGCGGGCGTACCATTTTCTAAGGCCAATAGTGACCTGCCCTTTGGGCACAATGACATACAAGATTTGATGGTGTAATTTTCTACCAATGGCTGCGAGCGATATAGGATCCAAGGCAGACTCGCTGGCAAGGACTAGGCCAGATTTCTCTAGTCGAATAGGCAAGATTGCGTAATGCAAAGCAATAGCAGCAGGGACGATCTCTATCAAATCCTTAGGAATGGTGTAAGGATCAATCGATTCAGCCGAGACACCCGCCTGAATTGCAAGTGCATCAGCCAGCTCATTTGAATTCAAAATGCCCTCATGTACCAATGCGCTACCAATCTTCATGCCAGTTTGTTTATGCAACAAGACTGATTTGAGCTGATCTCCTGTTATCACGCCTCGATCAATCAAAATCTGTCCTAACTTCTTACGCTCGGTATTTTCTAGGCCAATGGTTGGGAAATCATGGGTTGTTTTATCCCAAGCAATACGGCGGACATCTCCATGCTCGATCACCTGCTTTACGGCTTTCCAATTGGCCATGAAATTAATATAGTTACCCCAAAATAGCCGAGGAACTGAAAGCAATCCCTCTAGTAACCCGTAATACGACGTAACAAAAATGATTCTCTGGACCATGCGATTCATCATCAAGAAGAAGTTGAGCCACAAAAATCCCATTAACCATTCGCTGGATTCAAAAATAGAAAGGAAGTGATATGCGCCAGGCCAAAAATTTTGATACAACCAAAGCAAAATTAATTGAAACAAAATGATGGTGGCAATAAAGCTGATGAAGTTTGTAATGGCACCTTTACGATCTCTCCATAAGAAGTAATTCAGAATGGGGCTAGCTGTCCAATGATGGGTTTTGTATCCCTGAAAAACAATGCCGGTAATCCATCGTGATTTTTGTCGAATGGCAGTGGCAACGGTATCTGGAAAATATTCCCTCACACAGATGACATTCGACTCTCGAATACTCTGGCCGACCAATAACTTCTTCCGAGCAGCTTCTGAATCATCCAGAACGACAGGAAAGCGAACAAAGATTTCATTTAGACCCTTGGCTTTTAAACGAAAACCAATGTCGTAGTCTTCCGTCAAGCTTTGTGCATCAAATGCAATCCCATCCCCATCCTCTAACAATGCCAGCACCGCCCTTCGACTAAAACAAGTACCTACTCCTGCGCTAGGTACTTGCCCGGCCAACGCCTCTCTAACTACTACGTCTTTACCATGTAGCTCTGCAAATTCATCGAGATAATGCATGCAGGTAAAGTTTTTCCAGCTTCTCTCAAAGGGATAAACCGGAATTTGAATCAAATCCTTCTTAGGGAGTAGATAGTTAAATAAGCGCAACTCCAATGGCGAAAGCACATCTTCGGAGTCATGCAAAATAAAGCCAGAGAACTCTAAGTTTGCTTGTAATTCAAATTGAAGAATGGCATCTAGTACATTATTTAAGCAATCTGCTTTACTAGTGGGCCCTGGTCGCGCGCAGACCACCTTATGCACATTGGGAAATACAGCGCAGACCTTATCCACATCTAATTGGGTATCAGGATCATTTGGGTAAGTACCCACAAAGATATGGTAGTTCTCATAATCAAGAGTGATAGCCGCTAATTCAGCCATCTTGCCTATGACGCCCGTCTCATGCCAAGCCGGCACCATAATGGCGATAGGCTTTTCTGGAACGTTGAATAAAGCGGAATACAGCATGCGTGGATGCTGTCGATAAATTGTGAGCGCACGAATTAGGCGACGAACCCAATACACGATGTCAATAACTAAATCGTCGATGCTGCTAATGGAAATGATGATAGCTACTGCAATAGCAACGTATTTTAATAAAAACAGATAGCTTGCTACTATATCGATCCAATACATGACTAGCTACTTAGATGTTCTTTAAGGATTTGAGTAATGCGTTCACTCGCACGGCCATCTCCAAAAGGATTACTCAGCGGCCTCATAGCCTCGTATAAAGCAGCATCACCTAAGAGGGAGTCAACCTCATGAATAATGGCTTCGCCACTAGTTCCAATAATCTTGGCACAACCCGCCTCTACCGCTTCAGGTCGCTCTGTTTCTTTTCTAAGCACCAATACTGGAACATGAAAGGTAGGCGCCTCTTCTTGTATGCCGCCCGAGTCAGTCAGAATCAGCCATGCATTGGCAATCGCTTGCTGCATCTCTAAGTAACCCAAGGGATTAACCAGAGATACATTAGGCAAGCCACCCAAGATGGGATCTACTGATTTCTTCACCACTGGATTAAGGTGCACCGGGAAAAGTATATTGAGATGGGAATGCTGTTGAGCAAGCCTGGCAATGGCTTTACAAGCCTCTTCAATATCACTACCCCAGTTCTCGCGTCGATGCATTGTGACAAGAATATTTTTAGATTGGGTTTCTTCTTTGTGAATCTGATATTTTTCAATAACCCATTTTTGGGCATCGACCACAGTATTACCGGTAATGAAAATATTTTTCTCCGGAATCGCCTCTTGAATTAGTGCGATTCGCCCACCCTCAGTCGGCGGAAAATGAAATTGGGTAATGCGCGATAGCATTTGCCTTAGACCCTCCTCCGGGAAAGGTCTAGTTAAGTCATACGTTCTTAGTCCTGCCTCGACATGGGCCACTGGGATGCGCTGATAGAAAGCCGATAAGCCACCAAGAAAAGCACTTTCAGTATCTCCTTGAACAATTACTGTGCTCCAGTTTGAAGATTCCATTACCGCATCTAATTGTTGACGACACCCAATACTAAATTCAGAGAGAGAGCTTCCGGCTCTAGTTAAAACAATGTCAGGAACAATATCAAAGCAATCCAAAATTTGATCGGCCATTTCTTGATGCTGACCAGTATGTAGCCATTTCACCTCACACCAATTTTGGGTGCTTAAAAAATGATAAACAGGTGCTAATTTAATAATTTCAGGGCGAGTCCCGCAGACAATTAATATCTTTGATGGGCTTGAGGACATACTTACCTTGCTAAGTGAATTGTTATGAATAACAAATCTCACACAAGGGGCCCAAACAATTGGGTCTAGGAGGTTGAATTGTTATCTATATTGTAACGATCATTAGCATTGGAGCTAATTACATCATCGATATAGTAAAGACCCGGAATTGGTGGTTTTTCCTCGAAAAGCCTTCTTTTGGTGCATAAAAAATAAGGCGTGATTATTAAGGCAAAAGTCTACCTGCCATAAATCTTGATAGTCGACCCGCCTGAGGTCTTCGCTCGGTACATCGCATGATCAGCGCTATTAATGAGATCTATTTGGTTTAGGCCATGATCAGGATACAGGGCTATACCGATACTAACGTTCACAATAATTGGGTGATCCTCAAAGCTCAACGGCAAAGCAAGACTTCTTTGAATCTTTTCAGCAACTCCAACAGCATCCATCGCATTAGAAATTCCGGGCAACATTGCGATAAATTCATCACCGCCTATACGCGCCAGGGTGTCTGACTCCCTCAAACAGGACTGCATTCTCTTTGCCGTTTGCTCCAAAATGAAATCGCCGGCTGCATGGCTATAAGCATCGTTGATGGTTTTCATATTATCAAAATCAATAAACAATATAGCTAGATTAAGGTGATTTCTTTTGCTTGACAGTAGAGCATGATCAAGTCGGTCGGAAAAGAGCGATCTATTTGGAAGCCCAGTAAGAATGTCATGGCGAGCGCGGTACTGATTCTCAGCACTTCTTCTATAAGATTTCAGAAGGAAGATAGATCCAAACGATAAAGTAAGCAAACTCAGGCAAGTTGCAATGAGTACCCCACCAGCATTGATATGCCAATTTTCTAGATAAATAGAGTCTGGCATTACCGCGCCAACAATAAATGGATATCCTTCAACCGCCCTGTAAGAAATCATGCGCATTACTGGCTCAGTATTATTTCGCGCAAAACCAGGTGCATCAGTAAAGATAACGCCATTATTTTTACTGGCATTATTTAATGATTGATCAATGATGGAATTGGGATTTACTTTGCCAATTAGCTCATCCACAAAAGGCCATCGAGTTAAGAGCGTTTTATCCTTACGATAAAGGGTGATTGCAGAGCCCTCACCTATGCTGCCCCCAATTCTCTGGTAAAGCGAGGAAAAGACCTCTACCGATACCCCAACTAAAACTACTCCTAGAAATTGGTCGTTTGTGCCATTAATACGCCTAGCCAAATAGAACACCCACTTGCCGTTACCTTTATTTCTAACTGGCACACTGTAGTAAGTTGACAGATCATTATTAGTCCTTAGGTATTTAAAATAGTCACGATCTGCTAAATTGATCTCAGGCGCTGGGAATGAGCGAGAAAAATTCAGTACAGTCCCATCCTTTCCAACAAAAGTGGAGACATCTAAAATTGAATTCGCCCTGGTTTTTTCCTGGAGCAAATTAAATTGATTTTTTTGACTTGCAAAATTTTTGTATGCACTTTCATTATCAATTTTGGCAATCTTGACAACCTCAACAATGCTATCAAGGGCCGTATTCGCTGAAAAAATAGTTTGCGCAGTATGCTCAGCCAAAATGACCGTTAAATTAGATAACTGATCTGAGTGATCTTGTATGCTAGCTTTACGCAATAAATAGGTTGCAAGGATTGCATTAACAAGAAATATTATTCCCAAGACAATCGCTGCCCAAATCATAATTCGAGAATTCTGCTTTATATTAGCGTCAGGACCAAAATCAAGCGTCATAAATCGTCTCGATACATATTTGCGATGCGAATAAATTGATCCTGTTCATGTAAAAATGCCTCAACCACTACAGGATCAAAGAAAATACCTTTTAGCCGAACAATTTCAGCTTTTGCATCCTCATGAGACCAGCGATCTTTATAAACACGCTCGCTTACAAGAGCATCGTACATATCAGCTAGGGACATAATGCGAGCTGGCAGAGGAATATCTAGCCCCTTTAATCCTTTGGGGTAGCCAGACCCATCCCACCGCTCATGATGAGAACCGGCGATTTCTATCGCTGTATCCAATATTTTGACATTCTTCACATCATCCATCTTTGCGGCTTCCAAGACTTTTGCACCCAACTCAGCATGGGTTTGCATGATATTGCGCTCCTCTTCGGAGAGTGGGCTATCCTTCTTCAGGATCGTATCTGGTATTCCAATCTTTCCAATATCATGAAGCGGTGCAGCCTTGGCCATGCGATTAATGACAGCCTCGGAGAGTTGATCTTTAAACACTCCCGACTCATGCAGTCTGTCCGCAATCAATTTGACATAATTTTTAGTTCTTAAGATGTGATTACCTGTTTCGTTATCGCGAACCATGGAAAGCATATTTAAACTACTCAGCATTCCATCTTCTACAGATTGCACTGCTTTTTGGTGATGTCGTACTAATTTTTCTAAATAGTAATTTGCAATTAAGATGCACACTACTGCGTTAGCTAGGAATGAGGCAGCTCTTAATAAAAACCCAACAGCATCTTCTTGATAAAGATTTAGTATTTCAATGTTACTCTCAGAATAAAGTGCTGCAGATCGTGCCATACGCATTAAGAATTGGAGTAAAACGACCATCATCAATAGCTTAATCTGATATGCATTATCTTTTTTTGAGATGAAAAAGAGAACTACTAACTGCCACAATAAAAGCATACCCAAATTCACATTCATCAAGTGAATTCGTTGATGGGTAGAACCCTGCTCAAGTAAATATAGATAGGAAATTGCCGTTCCCAAAAGCCAAATCATTGAAAATAATTTTTTTGACTTGGATAGTGAATCATTCCAATAAGAAAATAACAAGCAAATCGAAAGAGTGCCTGCCACTAGAGTCAAATTGGCGACAGCTAGTATTGGTCTTCCCATCCAGGTTGCAAGATAAAAGGCTAAGGACGATATTGAAAATAGGCTCAGCGCGAGAGGCCAAAAGTAAATTAAGCGCCATTCCTTTTGCACCCATTTTCCCCAAAAAAAGGGCGACATTAAGCCAATAAAAATGATGAAGCAAACTAAGTAGAAGGTTTGATTAGCTAAAACCATTATGTCATTTTGAAACTCGAGCACACTTACTAAATAAGCGCATCGACCTCCACGTTCAGCTCCTCTAACTAAAAGATATTGCTCTAATGTATTTTCTTATAAATCACATATAAAAGCCAATTAAAAATCATCCTAATAATGAGAATTACTCAATAAATGAATCAAAAACTCTATTGCACTTGATTTCGTACTAATATGTCTTAATATCTTCAGAATACTCATGAATCAACCTGCTAAAACACCATCCAATCAGCTAGATGTTTGCTCACGTTGCGCTTCACGAAGTCATTGCCTGATTAGCAAGATCATCCAAAAAGATGCTACTCAACTACCAACATTTTTTTATCGATCCATCACCCTACGAGATGGGCAATACCTGTTTCGCAAAGGGGATCTTTTAAGCCATATTTACACCATCAAGTTTGGTTCAGTTAAATCGGAATTAATTTTGAGAGACGGCGTAAGTCAAGTGACTAATTTTTCCTTGCCTGGAGAACCCCTTGGCTTAGACGGTGTCGCAAACGGCCACCATCAAGTTGATGCCATTGGATTGACAGAGAGCGAGGTATGCTCAATTTCATATAACTCCTTTAAAAAAATGATGGGGAAATTTCCCGAGTCTTTAAGTGTCATTGAAAACGCTCTAGGAACTCTACTTAACTCCTCAAATATTCATATTTTTAACCTAGTCAATCTGAATGCCCTAGAAAAGCTAGCAGACTTTTTAATAGACTATTCCAATCGCCTTGGAAGTGTTGGATTTGATCGAGATAACTTTGTACTACCGATGAATCGTGTTGATCTCGCTAATTTCCTAGGCATCAAAAATGAAACTTTAAGTCGCTCCGTTACTCAATTAGAAAAAATTAATGCAATCTCCACCCAAAATCGTCATATTAAATTTGTCTCTAGAAAGCCTATTTTTGAGATCATGGATCCTCATTCATTGAGAGAAAAGCATGCATTAAGAAAAGCAGATAATACAGGCTACCCCTCCTCCCTAGAAAAGAGAAAATCATAAATTCTCACAATAAGTACCATAAGCTTTAGTAGTTATATATCCTTACGAAGTCATAAAGTCCATACTCTCCAGTAGCACCTCAGCAGCCGCTAAATTATTCTCATTTATCCCATTAACCAATCTAAATTCAGGATCTGATAAAAATCTTTTCTCATATCCATATTTTGCATTTGAGGTTCTACGATTATTGAGTTTTTGATAGGTAAGATTTGAATCCTTATCTTCAGAATCTTCCGTACCATCTAATGTTAATGTCGCTAACAAATTGATATTAACTAATTCCTGATTTTTAGGAAGTGCAATAGCCTCAGTTCCTAATTGATAAATCTGAGCAAGCTCCACAAAACCAACTCCTAAGTTATTCATAGTCTTTTGACTTTCCTCAACAAATGGAATCATTGCCACAAAGCCTAAATTAGAAGTGCTTGATGATGCACTGACACCTCCACTGAGCTCCTGAGATTGATTGGAACTTGCAATATTGAATGAGCTCAAGGGAGCTTGGCTAGTACCTGGGGTCGAACTTACAGTTGCGGTTTGCTGATCCGCACTAGATGCGAGTGTTGACTCCTGATTAGAGGCTATATCTAACGGTGAAGTACTTTCTTGAGCGGTTACAGTGGGAACTGTCGTGGTGGTTGTGGTCGTTGTAGTTGTGGTTGTAGTGGTAGGCGTGCTTGTACTTACAGGAGCATCAGGAGGAATACTAATCACTGAATTAATATAGCTGGATAGTGTTGGGACAAAGAATGGTGGCTGAACCTCTATTGGTGGCAATGGAGGTACTGGTGGAACTGGGGTTGGAGTTGGTGGCGCTGGAGACGGAGAGCTGCTGCCCCCACCACTACCGCCGCCGCCACTACTACCACCACTAGATCCGCTAATAACAACATTAGCACCGTTATATAAACCAATGCTGTAATTACCTGTTGCCAATAAAGTGCCTTGGCTAATAGCATATGTTCCTGCAGGAGATGTGCTTGTAGCAAGCGTTGCTAAAGCACCAGTAAAGTTAGCAGAAGTCTCCCCACCAACTAATCCAGTATAGGTATAAGTTAATGGCGGGATAATCGAGCCTGAGGTAATAGCTTGGGGGGTAGCATTCACCGTTAAGGTGGCCTTGTTCACAGTTAAAGTACCAGCGCTATAACTAATGTTGTAGTTACCCAAGCCAGTACCACTAGCAGCACTGGCGATAATGCCGCCGCTATAAGTACCTGCAGTCGTGTTGGCCGCTACAGTTGCATTACCGCTGTACTGCAAGGTCACACTACTAATGGCATCGTTATTCGCATTAACAGCTAAGGTACCTGAGCTGATGGTGTAAGCGCTTGTACCTAAAGGCAGCGCCGTACCATATGTAGTACTTTGGTTATTGGCAGTTAAGGTAAGTGGACGCGCCGTAATCGTTAAGGTGCCATTGCTCCCAGCAACCAAGTCATAGTTAGTAGCACTTAAACCGCTCGTGCTGGCCGTAATAGTGGCACCAGCAATTCCAGTTGCATTAGTCGCAGTAGTCGTTGCTGTTGGAGTACCGTTGACTACGGCAATCGTCTCACCATTGACATAACCGGTAATGGTTTCAGTTAAGGTGGGGTTGGCATTGCCATACACCTTGGTTTGATTATCTGCATTCACCGTTAAGGTGGCCTTAGTAATCGCCCCCACAGTCCCTACCGCAGTTCCAGTAATACCATAACCATACACTGTTGCACTGCCTTTAGTTGCTGATGAAATGGTAACGCCAGTAGCTTGTATAGATTTTCCTGTGCCTACGTCATTAACACCGATTCCTGTACCTGCTGATGTGTAAATACCAGAAGTTGGGTTATTGATTGTGACTGTATCTCCACCCACCACTCCACTTAAAGAATAATTTGCCGCTGTATAAGTTGCTACTGCACCACCATCGTATGTTTTGGTTACTACACCTATTAAACTAGCGCTGACAGTCGGTGCAAGAGTATATAAAAGTCCATTACCCGTCCCAAGGATTGTCGTGACACCATAAGTCGCGTTGTACTGTTTAAAGTTATAGACCAATGCGCCAGTGCTATCGGCCGTACCACCAGTAAATGGGGATGAATTCGTACTATAAATATTCCAACCAGCGCTAGCAGTTAATGCGGTAGGACTTACGTTATTAATCAGAATCTGCGATCCAACTATATTAATAGTGCTAGCAGACGTTGTAACTGTTCCACTTGCACCAAGAGTAAATATCCCTGTACCCTTTAATAAGATAGCACCCGATGTATTAATAGAGCTATTAACGTTAATTGCAGAACTGTTAACCGTCAAACCTGTCAATGCTGTCCCACCTACTGCACCAGTAAAGGTAGTACTACCAGTAGTTGTTGTTGATAGGGTATTGGCACCACTGACTGTGGAGCTAAATAAGATAGCACCTCCACTACTACCTGTGGTTAAGGTAGCG
>CANCIL010000056.1 GCA_947378095.1 Betaproteobacteria bacterium | reverse complement strand
GGTGTATCAACCATCTCTGCTGATATGCGTAAGCTTAAGGAAGATCCCAATCCATTGGCAAAAGAGGCGATTGATCTCTTTATTTACCGCATTATTCGTGAGTCGGGTGCCATGATTACCTGTCTTGGAGGGCTGGATTTAATTTCCTTTAGCGGCGGTATAGGTGAGCATGACGCTTCTCTTAGGTCAGCTGTTTGTCAAAAGTTATCGTGGCTTGGGATCGAGTTAAATGAAGAGCTTAATCGCAGCGCCACCCATCATCTAACCCTGAAAATTAGCGCCCCACAAAGCCGTGTTGAAGTCTGGGTTGTGCCTACAGATGAAGGTGTGATGACTGCGCAAGAAGCCATTAATCTTTTGCGGACTTAATGCAAAAGATTATTTTTGCCGCTTGCTTTTGGCTGGACCAGAACTTTCTCGAATGCGTAGCTCTGGTTGAATATTGATGGATTTCATATTCTCACCATTGAGCATTTGATGGATCGCATCTGCAGCATGCACGCCAACGTCGTGTTGCTTTAAGTCTACGGACGTAATCGATGGAATGGTGAAAGCAGAAAAATCATTGTTATTAAACGAGACAACTGAAATATCCGCAGGAACCCGCTTACCAATTTCATGAAGGCCTCGCAGTACTCCTAGCGCATGGTAATCACTCGTACAGATAATGGCAGTCGTCTCTGGATGTTTATTTAAAACGGCTTCAACGGCCGCTCTACCAGAGCTAAAGCGATGGTCTTCCTCGATGATGGCTGAAGGTGCTAACAAAATGCCTGCAGCCTTTAATTCCTTTTTTACCCCTGCGAGCCTTGCTGCAGCGCGTGCATTATGGAGTAGGGGAACTCCAATATAGGCAAAAGATTGATGGCCAAGTGTTAATAAATGTCTTGCAGCCAATTGGCCTGCCTTACTCTGATTAACCGTAACGTAATGCTTGCCCTTAGGATCTTTGGTAGTCCATAAAAGTAAGTGGGGTATATCTCGGTGTTCGAGCGTGTCAAATAATTCTTGATCATGATCTTCACCAAGCAAGATTAAAGCGTCAGCCCCTTGCTCGAGCAGGCGATAGGCTGCTGATTCTGAACTGGCAGAGGAGTACTCTGGCTGAGAAACAATTAGGGTAATTTTTTTTGCCTCTAGCGCATCATTTAAATCCGAGATGGTCTGGGCAAAAGTGGAGATGCCATTTTTGGGAATAACGGCACCCACTACGATGGGTTTGCTTGACCTGAGATTTCTACCGGCTGGATCAGGGAGGTAGTGGAGTTTTTTAACCCACTTGAGGATATGCTCACGTGTTTTTTCAGCTACCAAATCGGGGCGAGTTAATGCCCTTGAAACTGTCCCCGGTGAAACGGCAGCAGCCTTAGCAACATCATGAAGCGTAGGGATATTTTTTTTGCTCATTTTGGGCTCTGAAGCCCAATTACACCACGAAGACCTACTTTTTTGCAATCGTTTGCATAAATCTTTCTTGGGTGCTAGGATATTGCAATCGTTTGCATTAATGCCTAATTTATCGAGGGGATTTGAATAAATGACTACAACAAAGCATGAGATAGTTAAAACATTGGTGGAATGCGGAGCAAAGCATGCATTTACCTTGCCTGGGCTTGGTATCACCTGGATGCTCGATGATTTTTATGAGGCTCGCTCAGATATCAAGTTGGTTCTCTCGCGTAGCGAGCAACACGCCTCCATCATGGCGCAGGCCTATGGAAAGGTAACAGGCACTCCAGCGGTCTTGATGGGTATGGGCCCATTTTTGACTACCACTGGTGCCTTTGGAATCTTAGAAGCCTATTTTGCAGGTTCACCGATGGTGGTTCTCACAGATACGTCTTGTTATGACGGCTTTGCTATGCGTGGTGTCTATCAAACCATGACGGGTGACTATGGCGCTGCGGATGCGGCAACAGTCTTGAAAACCATGACCAAGTTTTGCGCCTATGCAACGGAAATTGATGAGGCAATCTATGGCGTACAAATGGCTTTTAAGCATGCAAGCTTGCCGCGTTACGGTCCTGCTGCAGTGGTATTGAAGTCCAGCATTATTCGTAGAGACTTTCAGATTAATCCACGTGTGAGTCTCTATCCCTCTGCCGGACATTTGCAATACACACCAGCCAGACCGGATGCGAAGGCAGTGGAAGAGTTGGCAGGAATGATTAAAAAAGCCTCTCGACCTTTATTGATTGTTGGGCAAGGCGCTCAAAATGACCGCACCCGTGACTTGCTGGCACAGGTAGCAGGCAAAGGCGGGCTCGCAGTTGCTACTAGCTACAACGGTAAGGGGGTTGTCGACGAGAGTTCGCCTATTAGTGTCGGTATGTTGGGTACTTGGGGTTGTAAAGCTGCTAACAACGCATTGAGGGATGCTGATTTAGTGATTGCGATAGGCGCTAGCTTAGGGCCAGATTACATGCGCTTTTGCGAAGCAGGCTTTTTAAATCCTCAAAACCAAACTTTAGTGCAGATTGACATTGATCCACGCAATAGCGGATGGGTATATCCGGTAAAACTTTCTATCACTGGTGATGCGGGTGATGCGCTCGAGATGTTGCAAGGTGCCGATCTTGGTGAATCAAAACGAATGGATCGCCTGAAGTGGATTGCAGAAAACAATCTGAAGAGCCGCTATGGCGTTATTGATGAGTACAAGACTGCTGAGGGTACGGTGCACAACGTCGATATTGTGCGCGCTCTAGATCAGCATTTAACGGATGAGCATCTGCTTACTTTGGACGCTGGCAATAATCGTATCTGGGTTACTGGTACTTTGAAGATCCGTACGCCAGGCCAACTGCTTGTGCCAGGGGGCATTGGCGGTATGGGCTGGTCCATTCCAGCTGGAGTAGGGGCAAAAATTGGTAGACCTGATAAGCGCGTGATTTCATTAACGGGTGATGGTGGTGCGGGGATGTCTGTAGCAGCCTTATCCACAGCCATTTCTGAGAATGCGCCGATTACTGTTGTGGTAGCCAACAATTGCGGCCTTGGAATGGTGCGAGACAACATGAAGGGCGAGCATTATGGTGTGAATTATCCTCCCACTAATTTTGCTACGATAGCCAAAGGAATGGGATGTAATGCAATTGAGGTAACGCGTCCTCAGGATATGCTGGAGGCCTTGCGCGAAGCCGAAAAAATGGATGGCCCATGTCTGATTGATGTGGCGGTTGATCCAGAAGCAAGTCATCATCCTGCTTCTGACTATTGATAGAAGGCTTTTAAGATGAAACCAGTCGCGGTCATTACCGGAGCTGCTAATAATATTGGCCTAGCAATAGCCAATCAATTTAGTCAGCACTATCAGGTAGTAGGTTTAGACCGCGCATTTCAGGCGCAAGAACAGAGCTCAAGCGAGGGCGATGGCCAGATCAAGAAGATCTCTTGTGATATTACAAACCCTGATGAGGTTGCGAGCGCATTAAAAATTGCCAGAGCGCTTGGGCCTATTAAGGCACTTGTAAATAGCGCTGCCATTACCGAGGCAAGAGCTTCAATTTTGGATACCTCGATTGAATCTTGGCGCAAGCTCATGGATATAAATCTCACGGGTGCATTTATTGTGATGAAGACAGCCATACCTTATCTTCAAGAAAGTAAGGGGGTAGGTTTGTTGATCACCTCCCGTGCTGGTAAGGTTGGTTATGCCGGCTTTGATCCAAATCCCGCTGGCACAAAGGCGCATTATTGCGCCTCTAAGGCGGGCGTTATTTCCTTGGTGAAGTCTCTAGCAATCGAGCTCGCGCCATTTGGAGTGCGTATCAATGGGCTGGCACCCGGTTCAATTGAGGGTACGATGATTCCAAAAGAACTTTGGGCTGGACTATCAGAAAAAATACCGCTTAAGCGATTGGGTTTGCCTGAAGAAATTGCACAGGCAGCTTCCTTTCTTTGTTCCGATGCATCTTCTTATATCACGGGACATATATTGGATGTGAACGGCGGAACATTAATGGATTAAAGCTATGACACAAGTGAATACCTTTCATCAACAAGTAGTATTAATTACAGCGGCCGGCAGTGGTTTAGGCCGCGGCATTGCTATTGATCTAGCGAATCGTGGGGCATCGGTATATGTCTGGGATCGAGATGCTAGCGCTTTGCAGGATCTGTCTGAGTATGCAAAAGCAGAAAAATTAATGATCACTACGAGTGTGGTTGATTTAGCCAGTGAGCAAGAAGTAGAGACTGCATTTAAGACCACCATCAGTCAATCGAAAAAGATTGATGTGTTGATCAATAATGCAGGTGGCTCATTGCATACCCCATTTCATTTTCTTAAACAGACCAAAGAGGATTGGGATAGGGTTTTTAATTTAAATTTAATGCTGACGGTCAAACTAACTCAGTTAGTCATTCCTTGCATGCTTGAGATGCAGTACGGCCGCATCATTAATCTCGGCTCTAAAGCAGGGCGTTATGGCAGTCTATTCGCAGGTGCAAACTATGTCGCCGTGAAGGGCGCTATTCATGCTCTCACTTTGCAACTGGCTCAAGAATTTGGACCACAGGGAATTACTTGTAATGCTATTTGTCCTGGTGCGGTCATGACACCAAGGGTCAAGGGCTTGCTGAAAGAGCGTCAATCGGATGAACAGCGCGAGCGAATCTTAAATGAGATTCCTGTGCGTAGACATGGGGAGTTAGAGGATATCGCTAATAGCGTTGCTTTTTTAGCTTCCCCGGAAAGTGGTTTTATTACAGGTGTTTTATTGGATGTTAATGGCGGTCAAGCAATGAGCACATAGTGGCTCAATTTAAATAACGGGGAGATGAAATGAAAAAACCTTTCATGGTCACTTTACTGGGCGCAATTTTTGTTGTACTGAGCGCTCCAGTATTTGCACAGAGTTATCCAAACAAGCCGGTAAAAGTCATTATTCCTTTTCCGCCTGGGGGCGCTACCGATATTGTTGGGCGGGCTATGGCTGAGAGACTGCAGAATGCCTTAGGACAAACTTTTATTGTGGAGAATAAGCCAGGTGCCAGCGGCAACATTGGTATAGGTGAAGCTACTCGAGCAGCTCCAGATGGCTATACCTTGGTAGTCGGCTCTCCACAAACCTTGACTATCAATCATCAGATTATCAAGAGCACACCATTTAATCCACAAAGGGATTTAGCTCCTATTGTGGTGATTGCTTCTGTTCCTAATGTATTGGTAGTTAACAACAAGCTGCCAGTGAAAAATGCGCAAGAATTGATTGCTTATGCCAAGGCAAATCCTGGCAAACTCAGTGGTGGTTCTTCGAGTATCGGAGGAAGTCCCCACTTGGCTTTAGAGTTAATGAAGGCAACTTATGGCCTCGATATTGTTCATGTGCCGTACAAGGGAAGCGCTCCTGCATTACAAGATTTAGTAGGGGGTCAAATTAGTCTGATGTTTGATAATCTGCCTGCCGCCTTGCAGCTTATTAATGGTGGGCAAATTAAGGCTTTGGGTGTAACCACCTTGAAGCGTACTGCTTCAGCTCCTGAGATCCCGACTTTAGATGAGTCAGGAATGAAGGGATTTGATTCTCAAGGATGGTTTGCTTTGCTGGCTCCAGCCGGCACCCCTACACCAATCTTAGAAAAGATTAATGCAGAGGCTAATAAGATTATTAAAACTCCAGAATTTCGTGAGCGTATGACTAAGGTAGGGGCTGATACAGTTGGCGGATCGATCGATGAGTTCAAGGCCAGAATTAAGTCAGAAACAGAGCGTTGGGGTAAGGTAATTGAAGCAGCTGATATTAAGGCTGAATAATTCCTGGCTAGATATTCTGGTTGTACAAACTAAAAAGGCATCCAATGGATGCCTTTTTAACATTCAGCAACTGGAATTAGCACTCAAACTTAGATACTAAATCTTTCAGTTTTGCTGCTACTCTAGCTAGCTCAGCTGAAGAGTTTTGAATCTCAGACGACCCTGAGGAAATTCCGCGAGAGGCGATTGCAACGGCTTCAACGGTTTCAGTAATTCTGGCGGAGCTACCGGCAGAGGTGGAGATATTGCGAGAAATCTCGCTTACTGTGGCAGCTTGTTCTTCTACGGCAGTGGCGATGATGCTTGAAATATCATCAATCTTATTAATGATCTGCGTAATTTCTACGATGGATTCAATAGCGCCTTTAGCATCTGCTTGAATGGCATCAATAGATTGACCAATTTCATTGGTAGCCTTTGCAGTTGAGCGAGCCAATTCTTTAACTTCATTAGCCACTACTGCAAAGCCTTTACCTAATTCACCAGCGCGTGCAGCCTCGATGGTGGCATTAAGGGCTAACAAATTGGTTTGTTCAGCAATATCCGCAATCACGGCAACCACTTCACCAATCTGAATACTGCTGTTGCTCAACTTTGACATCTGTTGATTGGTACTATTGGCAATCGTGACTGCTTGATTTGCAACACGGGACGCTTCCATAGCATTAATAGAGATCTCCCGAATACTCGTACTAAATTCCTCTGCAGAGGTGGCAACAGATTGAGTATTTTGGCTCACGATATCTGATGATTGCGCCACTTCATTGGCTTGAGAGGATGTCTCTTCCGCATTAGCATTTAATTGCGCACTGACCACTGCAAGCTCTTCAGAAGAGGCGCTAATCATGAGGGCATTGCTACTAATTTCTTGGATGGCACCACGAAGATTGCTTTGTAATGTTTGGGCTGACTGGGCAATTTGACCCACGACACCAGCATAATCAGAGCCTTCAATAGTCGTGTTCAAGCGAGACTCAGCCAAGGCATTGAGGGCTGTTTTGGTTTTATGGAGCGGGTCAATAATGGAGTGTCTAAAGCGAATACCAATCAAGATACTCAGCAAGACTGAGATTGCAATAGTCACAATCGTCGAAAGAATTGCGTAATGCTTGGCATCATCAGCGGCTTGATGGAAGAGCATGGCACTTTCTAATTTTGCATCTACAAAATCCTGCAAGTCTTTTGTGATTCGGGGTTTAAAGCCTTGAACTTTGTCACTGAAATACATTGCAGATGCTGCTGATGGCGAACCTTTTTCAAGCAAAATGATCTGTTCTATGGCAATTAAATAAATATCAAAGTCTTCAACTAGTTCGTTAAATTCAACTCTGGTTTTAGAGCGAATAATGTTGGCTTCAACGGATTTGAGCGTCTTTTCTAAGTTAGTTCTTAACTTTTCAATATTAGCGATAGACCGCTCGCGTAGGGCTTGACCCTCCGCTTTATTTGCCAGCGATGAGGCAAGCAGGAGGTGATTGATTTCGATATCAAAGGCAGAGGCTTCAATTTGTAATTGCTTTGACTCTTCAATTCCCCTTGTTCCTTGAACATATAACCAGTCAGTACTTTTACCCATGACGTAGTAGCCATAGACCGAAATAACCCCAACGATTAGAGTGAAGAATAGAATCAGACCAAAGCTGACAACAAGCTTGGTTTTGACGGTTGATTGTCTGTCAAATTTATCTAAAAAGTTGCGAAACATTCGGTAGGGCTTCCTGTAGGAGGTTCATGCGTAAATCAGGCTATTGGATGAGGCTTGCTTATGTGATTATTGCCTAATATAAGCTAATATCTCATTAGCCCCCATTCTATCTGCCTGCCTAAATAAATGTCCATTACTATTAGCTTACATGGAAAATCACGACGAAATCCTTGCTGAATTTATCCTGGAAGCACGGGAAATCATCGATCGACTGGATGTGGATTTTGTACGCCTGGAGGAAAACCCTAGCGACCAGGCTTTAGTAGGAAATATCTTCCGGGGCTTACACACCCTCAAGGGGAGCAGCGGCTTTTTCTCGCTCAAGCGCTTAGAGAAGCTTTCCCATGCTGGAGAGAGCTTATTAGGGAAGATTCGCGCTGGTCAGGCCGAATTGGATTTTGAGAAATCTACCCGCCTTCTAGAAATGAATGACATTCTGAGGCAAATCATTGAGGGCGTTGAGGCTAATAAAATAGAGCCTGCAGGAGATGATCAAGAGCTGATCGCTGTTTTATTGGGATTGTCTCAACAGGAGAAGACTAGCCCTGTAGAGGTTAGTGCAACTGCAGTGATAGAAGTGCTTGTAGAGGAGCCCACTCAAGAGCAAGTAAGGGAGTCTTCTGAGCCGCCAGAGATTGCAGCGGCTAGTACCCCAGGACAGGAGGTAGTAGTTCCTGTGAAGGTGAACCCAGATGTTCTAGATAAGTTGATGAATATTGCTAGCGAAATGGTTTTAGCTCGCAATCGATTACTGCCATTTTCTCAACAATCTTCCGATAAGCTATTTACTAGCGCAGTCCGTAGTATTGATTTGCTGACTCTAGAGTTGCAAGAACGTATGATGAAAATGCGTATGCAGCCTATCTTCCATATTTGGGATAAGTTTCCTCGCTTGGTGCGAGATGTATCTGCAGAGTGCGGCAAAAAGGTGCGTCTTTTGCAAGAGGGTGCTGAGACAGAGCTAGATCGTATCTTGCTTGATAGCATCAGAGATCCCTTAATTCATTTAATTCGAAATAGCATCGATCATAGTATTGAATCTCCAGAGGTGCGTTTGGAGAAAGGGAAGTCTGAGCTAGCTTACTTGGTTTTACGTGCTGCTCATCAAAACGGTACGGTCATTGTGGAGGTCATCGATGATGGCGCTGGTGTCGACTATGAGCGGGTCAGGCAGCGCGCTATTTCGCGTGGATTAATCAGTGTTGAAAAAGCCCATGCCCTCAATCACAAGGAATTAATTGATTTAATTTTCTTACCAGGATTCTCCACCCGCGACACCATTACTAATCTCTCTGGTAGAGGGGTTGGTATGGATGTAGTTAAAAATAATATTGAAAATATTGGTGGCAGCATCGAGATTACCAGTATTCCGAATGAGGGGACTCATGTAAGGCTCAAGATCCCTCTCACTTTGGCCATCTTGCCAACCTTATTTGTGAGATGCGCAGGAGAAATCTTTTTAATTCCTCAAAACAGAATTCTGGAGTTGGTACGCTTTGCTCCAAATCAACCTAATAATGGCATCGAAGATTTTTATGGCACACCAACATTTCGTTTAAGGGATAAGTTGATCCCTTTGCTGTTCTTGAATGAGCAGCTTCATTTGTCTGCCACCGTGCTTAAGCCTAAGCAGAAGCTGTTTATAGCGGTTCTCAATTTCAATGGCACGCTTTTTGGCTTAGTTGTTGAAGAGGTTCTCAATATTCAAGATATTGTGATCAAGCCTTTAGGCGAATTACTCAGAGATATGTCTAATTTCGCAGGTGCCACCATTATGGGTAATGGTGAAGTCGCCTTGATTTTGGATATCGATGGTATTGCTCGTAAGTCTGGTCTAGTTGAGCGCCTGCAAGCAAATCCAATTAGGCAGGAAGAGCGCTATGTCCCTCCAGTGGAAGAGATGATTTCAGTTTTACTCTTTGAAATTCCTGGGCTCCATAAGATAGCACTCCCTTTAGATGCCATCGATCATATTATTAAGCTAGATTCTGAACATATTCAGCAAAGTGGCAGCCGCGAAGTGGTCTATTTCAATGAGCAACTGATGGATTTGGTGCGCCTGGATAAGTATGTAAGTGGAGGGGCTAAAGATGCACAGAACCATAGCGCACGAGCCCCGGTATTAACCTGCCGCTATCGAGATCGTTTATATGGTTTAGTTGTAAAGCAAGTGACCGATATTATTGAAGTGCCTGCAAAATTACATGAGCTATCCACCCCTCAGCGAGGTTTAAATGGATGCATCATCTATAACGACCAGGTTATCAACGTCTTAGATCTAGAAGAGGTGCTGATCATGCACAATGTTCAAGAAGATTCTGACGAATACCCCAAAGTAATTGATTTATATCTACCTAATTAATGATGGAACGCTCATTCTTAGTATTTCATGTGGGAGCTTATGCTCTTGGAGTTCCTGCCGAGGAGTTGATTGAGGTCAATCGTAACCTCAGTTGCACAAAGGTTCCGGGTAGTCCAAAAATGATTCGTGGCATCCTCAACCTGCGTGGATTATTGATGCCCGCAGTCGATATGGCGTCCTATCTGGATATTCCAGATTCGGCTTGCGAATCCTTCAGCATTATTTTAAAAGTGCAAGAAAATAATATTGCCCTGATGGTAGATTCTATTGGCGACATCATGGGCTTCAATGTTCAGGAGCTGGTATTGCCTCCAACCTATTTGTCGGGACAATTTCAGGAGGCGATTCAAGGGGCCTTTAGGTTGACCAACGGACTCCTCATTATTTTGGATACCGCGGCTATTTCTCGTAATGCTCAAAATCCCCATGGTACTGCCCATTCCGGAATACAGTCTTTACCGATATCCCCTTAATACAATTTGCATCCATTGAAAAAGGCACCCTAGGGTGCCTTTTGTTTTCAAGCTCAGATTCTAGTTTCGTAGTTCTTTATTCTTCTTCTCGGCGTAGATGCGGAAAGAGGATGACATCACGAATATTGGGCGCATCTGTCAGGAGCATAACGAGACGATCAATGCCAATACCGCAACCACCAGTAGGGGGCATGCCATATTCCAGCGCACGGATGAAGTCATGGTCAAAATACATCGCCTCTTCATCGCCAGCTTCTTTTTGCTCTACTTGCTTGCGGAAGCGGTTAGCTTGATCCTCTGCATCATTGAGCTCAGAGAAACCATTAGCAATTTCACGACCAGTAATGAATAACTCAAATCGCTCCGTGATGCCTGGGCGAGTATCTGATTCTCTGGCTAATGGGCTTACTTCAATTGGGTAATCAATGATGTAAGTCGGTTCCCAGAGATGTTCTTCTGCGACTAATTCAAATAAAGCTAACTGCAGTGCACCGATACCAGCATTTTTCAGGGTGGGGGCATCAGGATTCTCGCCACCTTTTTTCAATTCAGCGCGGATAAAAGCAATATCGTCTAATTGTGTAGGTTCATAGGTTTTGCCAGACTGGCCGCAGTATTTGAGGATGGCTTCATTGATGGTTAGTCTTTGAAAAGGCTTGCTTAAATCCAGTTCACGACCTTGGTGGGTTAATACAGCAGTGCCTTGGGCATCCATCGCTGCTGCGCGGATGAGGCCTTCAGTGAAGTCCATGAGCCAACGGTAATCCGTATAGGCAGCATAGAACTCCATCATCGTAAATTCTGGATTATGACGAGGGCTCACGCCTTCATTGCGGAAGTTACGGTTAATTTCAAAGACCCGTTCGAAACCGCCAACTACTAATCGCTTGAGATAGAGCTCTGGCGCAATTCGCAAGAACATCTGCATATCTAAAGCATTGTGGTGGGTGATGAAGGGCTTAGCTGCAGCGCCACCTGGAATGGGATGCAGCATGGGTGTTTCCACTTCCATGAAATCTGCATCGAGCATGTGACGACGCAAAGAGGCGATCGCATTGCTGCGTGCTTTAAAGGTATTGCGGCTTTCTGGATTAACAATCAAATCCACATAACGTTGACGGTATTTGGTTTCCAGATCAGAGAGGCCATGAAACTTATCTGGAAGAGGGCGCAAGGATTTGCTTAAGAGGCGCAAATTGCTGCACTCTACAGAAAGCTCGCCTTTATTTGTTTTAAATAAGTTACCTTCTGCAGAAATGAAGTCACCCATATCCCAATGTTTAAAAGCACCATGGGTATCGGCCCCAGAAATCTCATCATTGATATAGAACTGGATTTGACCGCTACGATCTTGAATAGTGGCAAAGCTAGCCTTACCCATAACGCGTTTTAAAACCATCCGTCCGGCAACTTTGACGTGAATCTTCTTCGCTGCAAGCTCTTCTTTACTGAGGCTGTCATAGTGTGCATGGAGATCTGCTGCCAAATGAGTGGGTACGAAGTCATTTGGAAAGGCAACTCCACCTGCACGCAGCTTAGCTAACTTTTCACGGCGCTCTGCAATGATGTGGTTTTCATCAACTACTTCAGTAGCTGGGGCTGGGCTAGGGTTGGCTTTATCGTTCATATCTCGTTTGATTGCTATTAATCACTTTGCTTAGGTTTTATTAAACGCCTTGCTTGAGGCTGGCTTCGATGAATGCATCCAGATCTCCATCTAAAACCTTTTGGGTATTGGAAATCTCCACATTAGTGCGTAAATCTTTAATGCGACTTTGGTCCAATACGTAGGAGCGAATTTGGTGACCCCAGCCTACATCTGTTTTGCTAGCCTCTAATTTATCTTGCTCGGCACGACGCTTTTGCATTTCATGTTCGTAGAGGCGTGATTTCAGCATACTCATTGCTTCAGCACGATTGCGATGTTGACTACGATCATTTTGGCATTGCACTACGATGCCCGTCGGGATGTGCGTTAGACGAACAGCAGAATCAGTCTTATTGATGTGCTGACCACCTGCACCTGAGGCGCGGTAGGTATCCGTACGAATATCAGCAGGGTTCACATCAATCTCAATCGAGTCGTCAATCTCTGGGTAGACATAGATGCTGGCGAACGAGGTGTGACGTCCATTAGATGAATCAAACGGTGACTTACGAACTAGGCGGTGTACTCCAGTCTCGGAGCGCAGATGGCCATAGGCATATTCACCATCCACCTTAATAGTGGCACTTTTAATTCCAGCAACATCACCATCTGATTCTTCCAAAATCTCTGTTTTGTAACCCTTACGCTCGCAATACTTGAGATATTGACGATAGAGCATGCTGGCCCAGTCACAGGCCTCTGTACCACCAGCGCCGGCTTGAATATCAATAAAGCAATTGCATGAATCCATCTCGTTGTGGAACATCCGGCGGAACTCAAGATCGCCAATGATCTTGCTGTAATTTTCAACGTCTTGCTCGATGGCAGAGATCGTTTCGTAATCACTTTCTTCTTTAGCCATATCAAAGAGCTCAAGGGCGCTAGTGATATTGGAGTTGAGATCGGTCAAGGTGGCAACGACGCCATCTAGTAACTTCTTTTCTTTGCCTAGGGCTTGTGCTTTCTTTTGATCATCCCAGATCGTCGGATCTTCAAGGATGGAGTTGACTTCAGTAAGGCGACGTGACTTTACTTCGAAGTCAAAGATACCCCCGAAGAGCTTGCTCGCGAGAGAGCAGGTCAGACAAGGTATTTGAAATGGTATTTAATTGTTCGGCTTCCATCCCACAATTATAAGGGGGTTATTCTGACTGAGTGTTCAGACCTCAGAACCCTCGTCATGGGCCTCGATCATGAGCTGAACCCGGGCTTGTCCCTGGTAGCGATCAGTCACAAGGCGATAAGCTAATTTAGCCTTGCTTGGCAAGCTTTGGGTGCGGTTAAACCAAACTGCGGTAAAGGGTTTGCTGGCAATCGGACCACTGCCTATTGGACGAAGCATTAATCGCAAATGCTTTTCTTTCATGAGGCTTTGTTGTGTGATTTCAAATTCACCGTAAAAAATAGGCTGTGGAAAGCCTTGTCCCCAGATTTCTTCGGCGAGTAAGTCACCCGTTTCAGGTGTGAACTCGGAAAGCGCTAGAGCACCATCATGAACATGCCGTCTTTGAAGTAATTCTTCGGTCAGGAGCTCGCTGGCAACTTGCTGAAAGCAAAGGTCAAATTTTTCAAAAT
>CANCIL010000055.1 GCA_947378095.1 Betaproteobacteria bacterium | reverse complement strand
GAATTATAAATGAAACTTGCTTTTGGCCTGAAAAATGGCCTCGCTCTAGCTAACTAACAGCCCTGGACCGAGCCGCATGTAATTTTCTATAGCTATCGATCATGCGATGGTGCCTATCAAGGCCTTCTAGCTTGGTACTGGTGGGAGTGAGCCCATAGAACCGCACGCTTCCATCAACCGAGCCGATGACGGCGTCCATTCTTGCGTTACCAAACATCCGACGAAAATTATTGACGTAGTCATCAAGCTCCAAGTCCTCGTTTAGCTCAATTTCTAGTACTGCATTTAGTGCTTGATAAAACAACTTACGCTCAACCGTATTGTCGTTGTACTGCAGGAAGGCGCCCACCAGCTCATGTGCTTCAGCATATCGCTTCAAAGCAAGCTGAATCAATAGCTTCAACTCAAGAACCGTTAATTGTCCCCAATTTGTATTCTCATCAAACTCAACACCAATTAATGTTGCAATATCGCCGTACTCATCAAGCTCATTATTCTCTAAGCGCTCAAGCAAAGCTTCTAAACTACGATCGTCCAAGGTGGAGAGATTCAAAATATCGGCACGGAACAGAAGCGCCTTATTCGTGTTATCCCAAACCAAATCCTCGACCGGATATACCTCAGAATAACCTGGCACCAAGATCCGACATGCTATTGCGCCAAGCTGATCGTATACAGCGACATAAGATTCTTTGCCTATTGCCTTCAGAATGCCAAACAAGGTTGCCACCTCTTCTGCATTGGCGTTTTCACCTTGACTTGAAAAATCCCATTCCACAAATTCGTAATCCGACTTTGCACTGAAAAAACGCCATGACACAATTCCGCTTGAATCGATGAAATGTTCTACAAAGTTATTTGGTTCAGTAACTGCTTCACTTGCGAAAGTAGGTGGAGGCAAATCGTTCAAACCTTCCAAGCTTCGCCCCTGCAATAACTCTGTCAGGCTTCGTTCTAGCGCCACCTCTAAACTTGGGTGTGCACCAAAGGATGCAAACACGCCACCTGTTCGTGGGTTCATCAAGACAACACACATGACGGGATAGGCTCCACCCAAAGAGGCGTCCTTTATCAAAACGGGGAAGCCTTGTTCTTCAAGGCCTCTAATGCCCGCCAGAATGCTTGGGTATTTTTCGAGTACTTCTTGTGGCACATCGGGCAGCGCAATTTCACCTTCCAAGATTTCACGCTTCACTGCTCGCTCAAAGATCTCTGACAAACACTGCACCTGGGCTTCAGCCAGAGTATTGCCGGCACTCATGCCATTGCTGACGTAAAGATTTTCAATAAGATTAGATGGGAAATAAACAGTCTCTCCATCTGACTGTCGCACATAAGGCAAAGAGCAAATGCCGCGCACTTGATTGCCAGAATTTGTATCAACTAAATGGGAACCGCGCAATTCACTATCGGGATTAAAAATGCTTAGGCAATACTCATCCAAAATTTCTGTTGGTAGGGCATCGTTTTTGCCTGGCTTAAACCAACGCTCGCTTGGATAGTGTACAAACTCTGCATTAGCAATATCTTCGCCCCAAAATGCTCCAGCATAAAAATGATTGTTACTCAGGCGCTCGATGTACTCACCTAGGGCTGAAGCTAATGCACTTTCTTTTGTTGAACCTTTTCCGTTGGTAAAGCACATGGGTGAGTGCGCATCACGAATGTGCAATGACCATACATTGGGAATGATATTTCGCCACGAGGCAATTTCAATCTTGATTCCCAGGTTGGCTAACACCTCTGACATATTGGCAATGGTTTGCTCTAGCGGCAAATCTTTGCCTGCAATGTAAGTACTGGCTTCAGCAGCTGGCTTCAAAGCCAACAAAGCCTGGGCATCAGCATCTAAATTCTTAACCTCTTCAATGACAAACTCAGGCCCAGCTTGAACCACTTTTTTAACTGTACAGCGCTCGATGGAGCGCAAAATGCCTTGACGATCATGCGCAGAGATATCTTCTGGTAGTTGAACTTGAATCTTAAAAATCTGTTGGTAACGATTTTCGGGATCGACAATATTATTTTGAGAAAGACGAATATTTTCAGTAGGAATATTACGGGTGTCGCAGTACAGCTTTACAAAATAAGCTGCGCACAGTGCCGATGAGGCTAAAAAGTAATCAAATGGGCCCGGGGCTGAGCCATCACCCTTATATCTAATGGGCTGATCAGCAATCACCGTGAAGTCATCAAACTTGGCTTCAAGGCGCAGCTTATCGAGAAAATTAACCTTAATTTCCATATAAATCATTCCGAAAATGGTGTGAGGCCATTATCCGTCGTAATGCCAATGGAGGGTAATGTGTTGCTGCTTGTGTAAAAGAAGGCTACGCTGAGAAACTTATTGCTCGCCCTTGTTGCGAGAAGTGTCTATGCCTAATGCTTTGAGTTTTCGATACAAGTGGGTGCGCTCAAGCCCGGTGTAATCCGAAATCTTAGTCATACTACCGCCCATAATTTGCATTTGATGCTCAAAATACGCTTTTTCAAATAAATCGCGCGCCTCTCTTAATGGCAGATCAAAGTAGGTTTTAGCAATCCCACTAATGTACTCGCCCTCAGTGGGCGCTTGGTTTGGCGCATCAGCGGCAACCGGTTTTGAGGCAGTACTTGAAGGAGCACTTGCTTGGGCTGGCTTCTCATCTTCTGCCTCAACATATTTAGGCGAGAGTTCAAGTGCCTTATTGACTGTCTTTAAGAGCTTTTGTAAGGCAATCGGTTTTTCTAAGAAATTTAATGCTCCGATACGTGTTGCTTCAACGGCTGTATCAATCGTTGCATGACCAGACATCATCACAACCGGCATTGTGAGTTGTCCTGTTTTTGACCACTCTTTTAATAAAGTAATGCCATCGGTATCGGGCATCCAAATATCTAACAAAACTAAATCGGGGCGCATTTGTTCACGAATAGTGCGCGCCTGTACAGCGCTCTCTGCGGCATACACGGTGTGTCCTTCGTCTGTGAGGATCTCATTGAGAAGCTCACGAATTCCCATCTCGTCATCAACAACCAAAATACTTGCCATGCTTAGGCTGCCTCTTTTGCTAGATTCATAAACAGAACTGATACTTGTGCGCCAATCACTTCTTCTCCCTGCATGCGGTTGCGGATTTCAATTTTGGCAGAATGATCTTCAATGATTTTCTTAACAACTGCCAAGCCTAATCCGGTGCCTTTACTCTTCGTCGTGACATAAGGTTCAAATGCTCTTGCCAATATCTTAGCTGGAAAACCAGCGCCGCCGTCACTTATTGTTAAGCGCACGGCATTTTGCACTTCTCCATTTTGCTCGCCGTAAGGCACTAGCTCGGTTTTTACTTCAACTGCTTCGTTTTGGTTTTTACCTTCCAAGGTTGCATCCTGTGCATTTTGAAGCAAATTGTGAATCACTTGTCGCAATTGCGTAGGGTCGCCCATGATGTCAGGGCAATTAGGATCTAAATGGGTGCGAATATGGCTACCCTCATACAAACCTAAAATTTCAGTGGTTAAGGTATTGATAGAAATCGGCTTAAGCTGTGGGGTCGGCGTCTTTGCGAAATCCCTAAAGTCATTCACCATCTCCTTCATTGCCTGCACCTGACCAATAATGGTCTCAGTGCTGCGGTTAATCATGTCCTCTTGCTCAGGGCTCAACTTACCGGCCAACTTATGCTGCAATCTCTCGGCCGATAGCTGAATCGGCGTCAATGGGTTTTTGATCTCGTGCGCTAAGCGTCTAGCTACTTCACTCCAAGCAATAGATCTTTGTGCTGTGACTACATCCGTAATGTCATCAAAGACCACCATGCGTAGATCGCTCGTTAATTCTGTACCTCGAACAAATAAAGTGACGCCTAATTCATTTTCGTACTCATTTGTGGCATTCAATTGAATTTGCTTTTGCCAAACAGGGGCGGCCTGTTGCCCCTTGTTTACCGACGCCTTAACGTCTTGAGAATCACTGGCCACCGCCAGCTTCATCGTGGCAAAGCCTTCTTTAATCGCCCCCTCGAACTCCTCGAGAGCGGGGCTTCGGCTTAATGGGCCTCCCCCTAAACTAGTGAGGTCTTGACCAAATATTCTGTCAGCCCCAGCATTGCTTGATACCACGTTATATTCTTTGTCAAAAATACAGACGCCGGCCGTTAGGTTTCCCAGCACGGTTTCCAAGAAGGCCTTGGACTCCTGCAAGGATGTGCGTGTATCCGCCAGCTGTCTTGTCATTACATTAAATTGACGGGTCAACATGCCCAACTCATCGCCAGTATCCAATTCTGGCTTGGGCGATAAATCACCCTGTGCAACAGCCTGAGTTCCCCTAAGCAACATTAAAAGGGGGCGTGCTAACTGACGGCCAAGCATGAGAGCCAGAGTGATAGCGACAAACACTGCAAAGAATAGTGTGAGCGTAAGTGTGCCCACAAACATTTTTCTTAGACCCGATCGGCCCAAGGACTTCTCTTGGTAGTCGCTGTAGGCGGCCTGTACCGCTAGAGAATTTTTAGAAATGCCTTCTGGAACCGCTTTAACCAACTGAAGATACCAAAGCTCTTTTTGATATTGAGTGTTTAGGCCAAACCCGCGCGAGCTCACAGAACTTTCTTTTACCAAGGGAAGAACTACTCGCAGCAAGTACTCTTGCGACCCGGCCGTGGATAGCGGCTCGTCAATAATGCTGACATGTCCTACCTTAGAGGCCTGCACCATTACCTCTGAGCTTGGGGAGGGCGATTGCTTAAGCAAGGCCCCTGAAGCCGCTGTAGCAACAACGGCCTGATGACTATCGAAGATGGTAATTTCTTGAATGCCGAATTGATCTCGCATTCTGGATAGCAACAAAGTTAATTCTGCAGGGCTTGAATAATTAGGAATGGTGCGGATTTGATCAATCACAATCCGGCCTTCATCCTGAAGCTCTGACAGAGAGCTGCTTAAGGTAGCACGTCCTAATTCAAGGCCGGCCTCAAGTGCAGACTCAACCTTAACGTCAAACCAAGTCTCAATACTTCGGGATACGAATTGCAGGGAAACACCATACAAGATCAGCCCTGGAACGACGCCCACTAAGGCAAAAATCATGGCTAGCTTGGCAACCAAGCGCGTACCAAAGTGGCCACGGTACCAGCGAACTGCGATCACTGATACCAAAGCCAAGATGACGAGTGTGAGGCATATACCAATCACTACATTGGCTGCATATAACCAAATAAAGTAATTTTCAAAAAACTGTGTATTCGAAGAGGCGAGGGAGAGTAGCACCAACAAGAGCAATGCAAACACAGCAATAATTCCTATTGCAACAGGAATGACTTTTCTTCTCCAAGATCTCGATGCAAAAAAATCGAGCTTCAGGACGCGCTCTAGAAGTCTCATCGCTTAACTAAATTAGGCCCTGTAGGCGAGAAAGGGAAGCGATACCAATCGCTCGATACACTCCAATCGCGATTATTTAATGCATTGACCTGAAACGGTTTTGGTAGCTTGCTAAGATCTAGCACCATCCGCAGCCCAGCCATATAAGAGCGGCCCTGGTCCAGTTGCGCATTATCAATTACGCGCCAACCTCCAATACTGCCAACTGCCTGCAATGCTTCAGCAATGGAGGGCGCTGAAAAGGTAAAGCCCTCAGAGGCGATTCGAAACTGTTGAGTGAGAGGCTGATAAGAAAGCCGTATTTGTCTTTGTGCCAAAACAGATTTTTCATCGAACCAATACCAGCGACCGCGAGTGAGCTCGAACTCAGTCTGGAAATATAAAACAACGCCTTTTTGAACGGCATCCTCTAAACCTGGTGCCAACTCAATTTGAAATGAGGCATTTAAAAGCCAATCGCCCTCAACCTTCTCCAGCTCAAAGGATTTAATTTTGATACCTTCTGCGCTGGCGCTTGTCATATGCACGCCAAATAGCATCAGACACAAAAAGATAAATTGTTTAATCCTGTGACTCATGGTCCATTTTTCTTAAACAAGGCATAGTAAAACCCGTCATTAACTTCTGTAGGCAAAATCTGCCCAGGAGCGTCTAATCGTAACGCATTGGTATGCTCTGCCGCAAACCACAAAGCTTGCTCTTCGCCCTCTTCAGGAAAAATAGAGCAGGTGACATAAAGCAATAAGCCCTCAGGTTTCAGCATCTTCCATGCTTGACTCAAAATGGCGCGTTGGCGTTGTTGCAAGGATTTGATATCAGCCTCGCGCCTTAAGAAGGGGATGTCGGGATGTCTAGAAACAATTCCTGAGGCCGAGCAAGGAGCATCTAAGAGAATTTTGTCAAACAGAGCTCCATCCCACCAGCCCGCTTTAGATGCATCACCTCGCAAAATTTTTACTTGATCAGAATGTAAATCAAGGCGATCTAAATTTCCACCAATTTTGCCTATGCGCTCCCCGTCCAACTCGAGAGCTGTCATTTTGCAATTGGCTAACTCCAATAGGTGGGCTGTTTTTCCACCAGGAGCTGCGCAAGCATCAAGCACTAAATCGCCATCCTTGGGGTCTAACAGAAGGGCGGCTATTTGTGCTCCAGCATCTTGAACTGAAACTGCGCCACTATAAAAGCCTGGCAACTCTCCCACAGGTACAGGACGCTCTAATACCAGCGCTGCAGTCAGCGGAATGCCCGCTACATCGTTAATAGGGCTCGAAGTAATGCCTGCTTCATGCAATAGGGTCTGGTATTGTTCGCGAGTTTGATATCGCTGATTCACACGCAATATCAAAGGGGCTCGCTTTGCTTGAGCAAATAAAATAGCCTGCCATGATTTGGGATGATTGCGCTTCAGATTTGCTCGCCACCAAGGTGGAGTAAACATGGGAATAGGATCAGGAGGGTAGGAAGTCTCGCCCTCTGGCGCCCTCACCGCAGAGCTTACTTTGCGTAGTACGGCATTTACCAAACCCTTGGCATACATGGTCTTGTCATATTCACCGCAAGCCTTAACTGCCTGGTCCACAATCGTATGCGTAGCGTATTGATTGCCATCCCCATCTTCTTGTATAAACAATGCAATCGCAACACTCAGCAAGTGATCAACCTCTGGTGGCGGCGCTTTAGGAATAAATTGTTTGATGAGCTCATGTGAGCGCACCCATTTTCGTAAAGCATCAAAGCTAAGGCTTTGTACGATAGGGCGCTCATGGGCTTCTAACTCATCTAAGACCTCCGTTAGCGATCTACCACTTGTCACCTCCCCTAGGGCCTGAGCTGCAATGGTGATTGCTTCAGAAAGCGGAAGGCTGCGTAATTTTTTTTGATCAGTCAAATGGATTTGCTCTGGGTCGTTACCTGAAAACGTAATGGGTTCTCTTGGTCAAGAAGTGATTGCAAGCACATTTTTGCACTCATTTTTTTTCCGCCAGGTCTTTGCATTTCTAAAATTTCTAGGGTGCCTTTGCCACATTGAATATAGACGCCATCTTCACTAAAGCCTAATATCTTGCCCGGCTCACTTGTCTTGTCATTTACATTCGGCGGCGATAGACGTGAGCTCCAACACTTCAAAGGGATGTCATTAAGGGCGCCCGTTGCACCAGGAAAAGGATTGAATGCGCGAATGCGGTAATCAATTTCTTGCGCACTTAAAGTCCAATCAATTTCTGCTTCGCTCTTTAATATCTTTTCTGCATATGTGACGCCTTCGCTATTTTGTGGCGTGGTCTGCAGCATTTTTTCTTTTTCTAAAGTGTTGAGTGTTTGCACAATTAATTTAGCGCCCATAACTGCTAAACGATCATGTAAAGTCGCGCTTGTTTCATTAGCAGCAATATCTAAGTCCTCAACTAAAACAGTGTCGCCTGTATCTAGCCCCGCATCCATCTTCATAATACAAACGCCGGTTTGACTGTCGCCTGCCTCAATCGCTCTTTGGATCGGAGCCGCACCACGCCACCGCGGCAACAAGGAGGCGTGAATATTGAAACAGCCATACCGACCTGATTGCTGGGCAACATCCAAAATCTCTTGGGGCAAAATCAGGCCGTAAGCCACCACCACCATGGCATCAAAATCAGTTGTTAATAATTGCTGATAAGCCTCTTTTGCTTCTAATTGCTTTTGTGCCTCAAGACTATTGCGCCTTAAGCTGATTGGCTGCAAAACAGGGATATGGTGCTCAAGTGCAAAGGTTTTTACGGGGCTTGCCTGAAGATGCATGCCTCTGCCAGCCCTGCGATCGGGTTGTGTCAATACCAAAACAATTTCGTGACCAGCATCATGAATGGCACGCATTGCTTGCGCAGCAAACTCAGGGGTTCCAGCAAAGACAATCTTCATGGGGCGCTTAGCGCTCGCCCAATAATTCTTTGGCGCGCTTTTTTAATTTTTGTGAGATGCGAGTTCGCTTTAACAAAGATAAATATTCAACAAATACTTTTCCTTGTAAATGATCTAGCTCGTGCTGTATACAAACTGCTAATAAACCATCAGCCTCGATTTCAAATTCTTTTCCATCAAGATCAAGCGCTCTTACTTTAATTTGAGCGGGCCTTTCAACTTCGTCGTAAAACTCTGGCACCGAAAGACAGCCCTCTCTCCACGACTTTTTATCGGGGCTAGACCAAATAATTTCTGGATTAATAAATACCCTTAATTCATTTTGCTCATCAGAAACATCAATTACAACGATGCGCTCATGAATATCCACCTGGGTTGCAGCCAAACCAACGCCTGGAGCGTCATACATGGTGTCAGCCATATCGGCGACTATTTGCTTAATGCGTGCATCTACTTGCGCCACTGGTTTTGCAACCTTGTGTAGGCGTGGATCTGGATAGCAAAGGACGGTTAATAAAGCCATGTGAGGAATTATCCAACAGAGTAATCAGGCTGTGCTGATTGTGCCAATTTCTCTCAAAGTCAAAATCATTGAATGCAAAGCACCTCTCACCACTCCATCATCAAAATTACGCGGGGTGATCCGCTTTACCCAGCCCGACTGAACAACTTATATGATCCCCCAAATTGCCTCTATATAAAAGGGGATGTGCGCCTATTGTCTATGCCAATGATTGCTGTCGTAGGCTCACGCAAGGCCAGTAGCGAGGGTCTACAAAATGCCCGGGCCTTTGCCCAGGCACTTTCTAAAGCCGGCGCCTTGATCGTGTCCGGGCTAGCAAGAGGGGTCGATGCGGCCGCACATCAAGCTGCAATCGATCTTGGCAAAAACCACTTTACCCTTGCTGCCTGCGGGACAGGACTGGACCAAACCTACCCGCGAGAGCATCAGAGTTTGGCCAAAGCGATCAGCGGGCAAGGCTTGCTAATCTCAGAACTCCCCTTGGGGGCTGGGCCAAAGCCCTTCCACTTCCCCAGGCGAAATCGCTTAATTGCGGCTTTGGCATTAGGCGTGGTGGTCATCGAAGCAGCAGATAAATCGGGTTCTCTTATTACTGCACGCATCGCAGCAGACCTAGGAAGAGAGGTTTTTGCCCTTCCAGGCTCGATTAGGGGCCCATACTCATGCGGCTGTCACAAGTTAATCCAGCAAGGGGCTAAGCTCGTATGTAGTCCAAAAGAAGTTTTAGAAGAGCTCATTTTCTAGAAAAACCCGCTTTAAAGAGGGTTTGAGGCAGGTTTTAGGATGAAATTCTGCGAAACCAAGGGGTGCTAAACAGTCAAAATAGGGCGATTTTGGACTTTTCCTAATTTATCGGTTAATAATAAATAAGGGGCTAAAGGCAGATCAAATCCTGAATTGGTATAAATTGATCAACCTATTTCCCTATTAAAAACATCATTTCAGGCTCAAATTTAGGCAAACGCGTGGCTAAAGCATCTACCAAAAGCAGCTCCAAAACCTCATCCGTGGATCACCCAAAGGCGCTCATCATTGCCGAGAAGCCCTCGGTTGCCAATGACATCGCCAAAGCATTGGGCGGATTTACCAAACACGAAGATTATTTCGAAAACGAAGATTTTGTTATCTCTTCTGCAGTCGGTCACTTATTAGAAATTGCTGCCCCTGAAGAGTTTGATGTGAAACGAGGTAAGTGGTCTTTTGCCAACTTACCAGTAGTGCCTCCTTATTTTGATTTGCGTCCGATTGTCAAAACAGAATCCCGTCTGAAGGTTCTGCAACGGCTTATTAAACGCAAAGATGTCACCTCTTTAATTAATGCCTGTGACGCGGGACGTGAAGGTGAATTAATTTTCCGCCTCATCGCGCAACATGCTAAAGCATCGCAATCGATTCAACGCCTCTGGTTGCAGTCGATGACTCCTGCGGCCATCCGTGATGGTTTTGCAAATCTTCGCTCTGATGTAGACATGCAACCGCTAGCTGATGCAGCGCGCTGTCGCTCTGAGGCTGACTGGTTAGTAGGTATCAATGGCACTCGCGCCATGACTGCTTTTAATAGCAAGAGTGGTGGTTTCTTCTTAACCACCGTAGGTCGTGTACAAACACCAACGCTCTCTATTGTTGTAGAGCGTGAAGAACTTATTCGTAAATTTATATCGAAAGATTATTGGGAAGTTAAGGCTGAATTTATTGCAGCTGCCGGCATCTATGAGGGACGTTGGTTTGACCCTAAATTTAAGAAAGATGCGACAGAGCCAGATGCTCGTGAGAATCGCTTGTGGAGCGAAGCTGCAGCACAAAGCATTGTCGCAGCTTGCCGTGATAAAAAAGCTACCGTCACTGAAGAAGCGAAGCCAGCAACTCAACTAGCGCCGCAACTATTTGACCTAACAAGCTTGCAACGCGAAGCAAATGCGCGCTTTGGTTTCTCAGCAAAAAATACCTTGGGCCTAGCTCAGGCGCTCTATGAGCGTCACAAAGTCTTAACCTATCCTCGTACCGATGCAAAAGCCCTACCCGAAGATTATTTAGATACTGTTAAGCATACGATGGAAAACCTTGCTGAGCATTCGCAAGAATATCGGCCGTTTGCCAAACAAATCCTTCAAGGTGATCCGAAGGAGCCAAAAGGTAAAGGTTATGGCTGGATTAAACCGAATAAACGAATCTTTGATAACTCAAAGATTTCAGATCACTTTGCGATTATTCCAACGCTAGAGACCCCAAAGAATTTGAGCGAGCCAGAGTTCAAGTTATATGACTTAGTGGTTCGACGCTTTTTAGCTGTTTTTTATCCGGCTGCAGAGTTCCGCGTCACTACACGCATCACCGAAGCATCAGGGCACCACTTCAAAACCGAAGGGCGCGTACTCGTTAATCCAGGTTGGCTTACTGTCTATGGCAGATCAAATCAAGCTGAAGATGAGCTGGTCGCTGTACAGGAAGGCGAAACGGTTCAGACTGAATCGATTGCAGCAGTTCCATTAAAAACCAAGCCTCCTGCGCGCTATACAGAAGCCACCTTACTGTCTGCAATGGAAAGTGCTGGCAAGTGGGTTGATGATGATGAAATGCGTGAGGCGATGGCTGAAAAAGGTCTAGGAACGCCGGCGACCAGGGCAGCGATCATTGAGGGCTTGCTTGCTGAAAAATATATGGTTCGTGAAGCTCGTGAGCTAATACCAACTGCTAAAGCATTTCAATTAATGACTTTGTTGCGCGGACTAGACGTAGAAGAGCTTACCCGACCAGACCTAACCGGAAGCTGGGAAAATAAGCTGTCGCTGATTGAACAAGGGAAGATGAATCGCGATACCTTCATGCAAGAGATCGCTCAAATGACCCAGCGCATCGTCAAGCGCGCCAAGGAGTATGACAGCGACACCATTCCTGGTGACTACGCTACGATGAGTACACCATGCCCTCACTGCAAGGGTCCTGTTAAGGAAAACTATCGCCGCTTTGCCTGTGAAAAATGTGGTTTCACCATTAGCAAAACACCGGGCGGCCGCGCATTTGAGTATCCTGAAGTTGAAGAGCTGCTTCGTGAAAAAACAATCGGCCCTCTGCAGGGATTCCGCAGCAAAATGGGTCGACCATTTGCTGCCATCATCAAGCTCAGCGAAATTCCAGAAGACGATGCCGACTATCCAAACGCGGGCTTTAAGCTGGAGTTTGACTTTGGAAATGCGCAAGATGAAGAAACTGAAGCCATTGATTTCACGGGACGACAAGCTTTGGGTGTGTGCCCTAAATGCTCAGGTGCAGTTTATGAAGATGGTATGCGCTATGTCTGTGAGAACAACACTGGTCCCAATAAATCCTGTGATTTCAAAACTGGCAAGGTTGTCTTACAACAAGAAATTTCGGCCGAGCAAATTCAAAAATTATTAAAAGAAGGTCGCACTGATTTATTAACCAACTTTAAGTCAAACCGCACTGGGCGTGGCTTTAAGGCCTACTTGGTTTTAGGTGCCGATGGAAAAACCGGTTTTGAATTCGAAGCGAAAGCTCCTAAGGCGGAAGGGGCCGCCAAAGCGCCTGCGAAGAAACGTGCGGGCGCAAGCGCAGCGACTAAGTCTGCAGCAAAGCCAAAGCGCGCCAGCAAAGCCAAGTCCTCATCAAGCACCTGAGCAGTAACTAGTTTAGCTGCTAGGGCTGACCACAAGGCTCCTCTTGAACCTAAGGCGGTGGCCAGGAAAATTCCTGGTCGTTGAGTAAGCGCGCCAATAATCGGCAGGCGGTCGCCTGCCACACATCGCACACCCACAAACTCTCCTAACTTTTTCAGACCATTGGGATTTCCCTCGGGATAACCTACCAAGCCCTTTGCTTGCTCACGATTAAATTCGTCGCTGCTCTCCCTTGCAGTGAGATCGTCTTCACCCTCATCAAAACTAGAACCCACAATCCAGCGATAACTACCGTCTTCCAGCCGAACGGCAGGCAGGCAATAACCGTCCCCTGAAATGCCAACTCTTGGCAGGCGAGACGCCCATGGATCTTGGGGGCTCACAGAAAAAATGCTGAGCTGCCCGCGCACAGGCTTCAGGGGCAAACGAACGCCAACGCTATTGATCAGCGACTTACTTTCCATGGCCGCCGCAACCACTATCTTGTCTGCCGAAAGAATTTCCTCCTGACCTTCGCCATACAAAAACCATTTGTCATTACGATTTTCTAAATGGGTAATGCGCGTATTCCAAATACAAGTTAACTGTTTTTGATCTTGCAATAAGTCCTGTGTAGTTTCAAACAAATTAAGAGAAGCAGCACGAGGCATCCAAACTCCGCTTTGTGTAATGCCGCAAACTCTCTGAGCCTCATCAGCACTTAATGGCATAGCTATAGATTCATCGAGATCTAAATTCTTTAGATATTCTGAAACTTCTGCGTGATTAAATGTTTTGTCTTTTTTGATCGGCTGAAAAATGCCATGCGCCCGCCAAGCCAATCCCCATCTGGCTTCGGCGAGTAAAAAGGCAATGCGCGTTAGGCGCAATAAGCGAGGCGAGCCTTTGCCTATATGGGGGTGTGCAATAGCATAAGCATGGCTTGAACAAGCAGTGGCGGGGGATGATGCGGCATCAACAATACAAACTGCTTTGCCACGCATGAGCAACTCATTAGCAATGGTTGCTCCACAAATGCCTGCCCCAATCACCACTATTTCATGGTGTTGGGGTTTGGTCATTTAACTGGATTTAGATAAAACGAATACTACTGAAACTTAAGCGTTTAATCGTTTTTCGATTTTTGC
>CANCIL010000054.1 GCA_947378095.1 Betaproteobacteria bacterium | reverse complement strand
CTCCTTTAGGTCATCAATGCAGGCGCGCGCCTAAAAACTGTCTTCTAATCGCGGGTCGCGGCATACGGCACACCAACCCTGCGCCTCATTACAACGGGGGAGGGGCAACCCCGGGAGTCTTTTAAAGGGCGACTCCAAGCTCCACGATTCAAACCTGACTTCAGGTTGGTCTCGGGCCAATAAATTGGCTAGAGCGTTGATTATACGGCACAAGTTGAATGACAATGGGGTATTGTTGAGTCCCTTGTCGTCCTAGAACGAGGTGGCAAGAGAGATAAATCATGAAATCTGACCCTGTATCTAAGCCCCCAAAGGCAAAAACCGCCACTCCACCCGCAGTCCATTTGCAAACCATTGGTCCGGAAGAGGCTGGCCAGCGTTTGGATAATTATTTGCTGCGCTGGGCTAAAGGAGTCCCTAAAAGCCACGTTTATCGAATTATTCGCTCGGGCGAGGTTAGGGTAAATAAAAAACGGGCAGAGCCTACTACCCGTCTCATCGAGGGGGATGTCGTTCGAGTGCCCCCAGTCCGAATTGCTGAGCCTGCCCAAATGGCAGCAGTCAATACAGCTCAGACCAAATCCCGTGCCCGGGGTTATTCGGACAAGATGCCAATCCTTTATGAGGATGAGGCTCTTTTAATAGTAGATAAGCCAGCAGGTTTGGCGGTGCATGGGGGCTCGGGTATTGCTTTGGGCGTTATTGAAACCCTGCGCATTACTCGCCCCGAACTCAAATTCTTAGAATTAGTACACCGCTTAGACCGTGATACCTCAGGTGTTTTGCTCTTAGCCAAAAAGCGGAGCGCCCTGGTTGAGTTACACCGTCAAATTCGGGAAGGACAAACGGATAAGCGCTATTACTTGCTTGCGCATGGTGAAATCGCACAGGGTGCCCAAGTGATGCAACTCAAATTCCCGCTGCATAAATATCTCTTGGCTAATGGGGAACGCAGGGTTCGGGTTGATCCTGACGGACTTCCTAGTCATACCGCTTTGCGGGTAAGTAAGACCTTCAAGAAAGATGAAGCGGCTATAACGCTAGCAGAAGCTCAGTTAAAAACGGGCCGCACCCATCAAATCCGAGTGCACTTACAAAAGTTAGGCCATGCCATTTTGGGTGATGATAAATATGGATTTGAGGATCAAGATAAACTCATTAAATCGAAGCGTCTTTATCTGCATGCCCATCTCGCGGGATTTACCCATCCTCGTACCGGGGAAAAAATGCGCATTGAATCGCCTTTACCTAAAGAGTTTGAGTCGATGATGAAAACCTTCCCTCAGCTAGTAGATGAATAAAAAACTTTCTTAGAAGATGCCAGAAAAAAATAAAGCGGATCGTCGTTATGACCTGATTGTTTGGGATTGGGATGGGACCATTATGGATTCCACGCCTACGATCGTGCATTGCATTCAGCAATCTTGTCGCGATTTGGGGTTCAAGGTGCCTGATGATTCTTTAGCAAGCTCAGTGATCGGTTTGGGTATTCATGATTCCCTACGCAGGGCCGTGCCTTGGGTAGATCCAATGCATTTTCAAAAATTGACCGATCGTTTTCGTTTTCATTATTTAGCAAAAGACCATGAGCTTGATTTGTTTGTTGGCATTAGAGAATTGCTAGAAGATTTGCGATCAGATAATTACCTTTTAGGGGTAGCAACTGGTAAGTCGAGAGTGGGTTTAGATCGCTCTCTCAAGCACCACAAAATGACGCACCTCTTTCATGAAACGCGCACAGCAGATGAATCCTTTTCCAAGCCTCATCCTGGCATGCTGCTGGAGTTATCGGATGTCACCCAAGTTCCAACACGCCGCATCCTCATGGTAGGTGACACAACGCATGACCTTGATATGGCTGCGAATGCAGGGGTTGATGCGCTTGCAGTGACCTATGGTGCGCATCCTCCTGATACTTTGAAGACTTCAAAGTCATTAGCCCATCTGGATGACGTTCCACAGTTGGCTCAATGGCTTAAAGATAATCTGCAGGCATCGGTTTGATCGGTATTGAGAGTTCAATAAGAAATATGAAGAAGTACTAAGAGAAACACTAAGGAATTTGAAATGATGGAAAACAATCCAAACCCAAATTGGGAACGCCAAGCGCTTGAGCATTTATTGCTCGAGAACTTAAAAGAAACTCGCAAAGCGCGTCGCTGGAAAGCTGTGTTGCGAGTGTTGACCCTGTTGGTAATAGTGGCGGTGGTCTTAAGTATTTTTGATTTTCATCTTCCAGGCCGTGGTATGGGGGTAGAAAAACATACTGCGATGGTGACTTTGGATGGAGAAATTTCCTCTAGTTCAATGGCTAATGCGATGGATATCAATTCCTCCTTAGTGTCTGCCTTTGAGAATGAAAATAGTGCTGGCGTAGTTTTGCGTATTAATAGCCCTGGGGGATCTCCTGTTCAGGCAGGCATGATTAATGATGAGATTCATCGTTTGCGTAAGCTCTATCCAAAGAAACCTTTTTACGTCGTGGTTGAGGATATCTGCGCATCTGGTGGTTACTACGTTGCCGTTGCTGCCGATCAAATTCTGGTAGATAAGGCGAGCTTAGTAGGCTCAATTGGCGTCATCATGGAAGGCTTTGGCTTTACTGGTTTGATGGATAAATTAGGCGTCACGCGTCGCATGATTACTGCAGGATCTAATAAAGGAATGATGGACCCATTTAGCAAAGAAAATCCTCAGCAAGTAGAGATGATCAAAACGATGATCGATGAAATCCACCAGCAATTTATTGCAGTTGTGAAAGAAGGTCGTGGAGCGCGCTTAAAGGATACGGCTGATTTATTCTCGGGTCGTGTTTGGAATGGCGAACAGGCAGTTAAGCTGGGCTTGGCTGATGGTTTTGGTACCGTGGATACAGTAGCGCGTGATGTGTTTAAAGCTCCGGATATCTTGGACTACACCATGAAAGAAAACTTTGCTGAACGGGTTGCCAAACGCTTTGGTGCTGAAGCCGGAGCAGCAGCAGGCAAAGCTTTAATCAAAGCACCAGACTTAAAGTAAAAAAGAAATTGCAGGAAAGTAAGTCGCTAGGCCAACAGTAGAAATACGGTTGGCCTATTTTGTAATGAAGCGCAGGCAGCTTCATTGGGGTAACGCTTGTGCCACTCTGCAATGGATGTGGTCACAATCATTTCCGTTGGCAAACTGAGATCCACGCCAAGACAAAGCATGGTCTGCGGACTTAATGAATTCATACAGGCCATCAGCATGGCTGTATTGCGATAGGGTGTTTCTATCCATATTTGTGTTTGCTGTAACTTTCTGGATTCGAGTTCGAGTTGTTTTAGCTTGGCGCTACGCTCGTGTGTGTCATGCGGTAGATAGCCCTGAAAAGCAAAACGTTGGCCATTGAGGCCGCTTGCCATCAATCCCAACAGGATCGAACTGGGTCCAACCAAAGGTTTTACTTTAGCCCCTAATTTGTGGGCAGCTAATACCAGTTCAGCCCCAGGATCAGCCACTCCTGGCACCCCAGCTTCGGACATGAGGCCCATATCATTCCCGGCCATTAAGGGCTTCAGAAGATCGACAGGCTTTACAGAATCTCCGTACTTAGCATTACGAGCAAGGCCACGCCATTCACCCATTTGCATTTCTTGAATTGTGCAGGCTAATGGAGCAACGGTATCAATTGCTTTTAAAAAAGCTCGCGCTGTTTTGGCGTCTTCCACAATCCAATGCTTGAGTTTCGCTGCTTGAATAATGGTTTCGTTTGGCAGAACCCAAGGCAACTGCTCATGACGAGCATCATCTCCTAGGGTATTGGGAACTAAAAAAAGAGTGCCAAGTTTTGCCATAAATTATTTTTGATTCGAAGGTGGAATTGCAAAACCTGCATCACGTAAGAGGGTTGTCAGAGCAATGAGTGGAAGGCCAATAAGGGCAGTTGGATCATCACTCCGAATAGCCTCTAGAAGACTAATACCCAAACCTTCAGACTTGGCGCTACCAGCGCAATCATAAGGTTCCTCAGCAAGAAGGTAAGCCTCTAGTACGTCATCGGATAATTTGCGAAACCTGACTTCAGTAGGGACGCATAAAGTAGTTTGCGTATCACCCCTCATTAAGCAAAGCGCAGTATAAAAAGTGACAGTCTGTCCGCGCATTAATTGCAATTGCGCCATTGCCCTTTCAAAATTTCCAGGCTTGCCTATTGCAGCACCACAAAGATCAGCAACTTGATCTGAGCCGATGACCCAAGCATTAGGGTGCGCCTTAGAAACTGCCGCAGCTTTCGCATGCGCTAGCCTGAGTGAAAGATCAAGTGAGCTTTCACCTGCTAAAGGAGTTTCATCTACTTTGGGTGAAACCACTTCAAAAGGAATGCGCAGACGCTCCAAGAGTTCACGTCGGTAAACCGAAGTGGATGCCAGGATTAGCGGGGGATTTGTAGAAATACTCATTACCGCAGGTGCTTTCAAAGTAGGCTTGATTTAGACTGATGCCATGAATCGTAATCAAGTTTTACCTCAAGTTGAGCTATCTGCAGAACCTAGTGCCTTAAAAAAGGTCGACTTTTGTGCCCCTCAGACCTATCGTGGCAGAGGTTTTTTAACTATTGATCAGCTTCCCAGGCTCGCCAAGGAGGCTTCGGTGGTTTTAAAAGGGGACGGATTCGAGTGGGATGTTCAGTCTCTTTTTGAGGATTCCCCGGGAAGTGAGCCGCTACAAACCCTGGATTTGGGCTTAAAAGGCCGAATTCACCTGATTTGTCAGCGTTGCTTACAAGATTGCGCCGTGGATTTGGCTGAAAAACGTCGTTTTGTGCTCTTGGCTAGCGAAGATCTAGCCGATGATTACCCAATTGAGGATGAAGAGCGTGAGGCCTTGGTAGCCAGCCAGCATTTCAACCTTCTAGAAACCATTGAGGATGAGGTTTTGTTGTCCTTACCCTTGATTCCAAAGCATCCAGAGGGCTTTTGTGAGCCCCATGCCTCTAGTTTTGGGGACGAGGGGGAGGAAGATACCCTAGAAAAACCTGAAAACCCCTTTAACGTCTTGAAAAATATGAAGAAAAATTAATATTCCGGTCTTTATTTGGAATGTTGTTTTGAATGTGCTTTATTGAAAAATCAAGCATTTAGACGCTTTTCCATGCTAGAATATCGCCTTGCTTAGGAGTTCAATATGGCCGTTCAACAAAATAAAAAATCACCTTCCAAACGTGGCATGCATCGTGCGCACGACTTTTTGACCGCACCTGCTACGGCTGTTGAAGCCACAACTGGTGAGGCTCATTTGCGCCACCACATTTCACCAAACGGCTACTATCGTGGTCGTAAAGTGGTTAAAACTAAAAACGACTAATTTTTTAGTCTAAAAAGATCGAAGCGGCTCCACTAAAGGCCGCTTTTTTCTTGGATAAATCACTTGCAGCAATCAATGAGTTTATGAGCGTTACTCTTGCTATTGATGCCATGGGCGGAGACCATGGAGTCGTTGTGACGGTTCCAGCCGCCTGCGATTTTTTGGCAAAACATGCTGATGTGAAAATTGCATTGGTGGGTGATCCTGCCGCAATTCAGCAAGCACTCAATAAATTTTCTAAAGCGCCTCTAGAGCGCATTCAAATTATTCCCGCAAGCGAAGTGGTCTTAATGGATGATCCCATTGAAGTAGCTTTGCGTCGTAAAAAAGACTCTTCTATGCGGGTTGCAATCGAGCAAGTCAAAGAGGGCGCCGCAGATGCAGTCATCTCTTCTGGCAATACTGGCGCTTTGATGGCCATTTCTCGTTATATCCTCAAAACCTTAGACGGTGTCGATCGCCCAGCGATTGCCACAGCTATCCCGAATGAGCTAGGTCGTGGAACGACGATGTTGGATTTGGGCGCGAATGCAGATTGTGAGCCTATGCACCTGGTGCAGTTTGCTCAAATGGCCAACGTCATGGTGCAAGTTGTCGATGGCAAACAAAATCCCTCGATTGGTTTGCTGAATATTGGTGAAGAAGTGATTAAGGGTAACGAAGTGGTCAAACAAACCAGTGAGCTACTGCGTCAATCTAAACTGAACTTTTATGGCAACGTAGAAGGGAATGATATTTTTAAAGGCACCACTGATATTGTGGTGTGCGATGGTTTTGTGGGTAACGTGGTTTTGAAGGCCAGCGAAGGCTTGGCAAAAATGATGAGCGGCATGATTCGTGAGGAATTTAATCGTTCTTGGTTAACTAAGCTTATGGCTATTTGCGCGATGGTCCCTTTATTAAGGGTGCGCAAGCGTGTTGACCATCGTCGCTACAACGGTGCAGTATTGTTAGGTTTACGCGGATGTGTCATTAAGAGTCATGGCTCAGCCGATCGTTTTGCATTTGGTTTTGCCTTGGATCGTGCTTACGAAGCCGCTAAGAATCGGATGGTAGAGCGCATTGCTGGAGCCTTTATGGCGGAGACAAAAGAATGAGTATTTACGCAAGAGTTGCTGGCACAGGAAGTTATCTTCCAGAGCTGCGCTTAAGCAACCAGGATTTGGTGGAGCGTTTAGCTAAGAATGGCATAGAAACAAGTGACGAGTGGATTGCTTCTCGTAGCGGGATTTCGGCTAGACATTTTGCGGCAGAAAATGAGCTGACTAGTGATTTGGCGCTTAAGGCGGCACAAGCTGCATTAACTAGCGCTGGTATTGGCTCAGAAGATTTAGATCTCATTATTTTGGCTACTTCTACGCCGGATCATTTGGGTGGATTCCCAAGCACTGCTTGTGTGGTGCAAGATAAATTGGGTGCTCATACTGCTTGTGCAGCCTTTGATATTCAGGCGGTTTGCGCTGGATTTGCTTATGCATTAGCGACTGCTGATGCCTTCATTCGTTGCGGAACTTATAAAAAAGTTTTAGTGATTGGTGCTGAAACCTTCTCTCGCATCTTAGATTTTCAGGATCGTGGAACTTGCGTGCTCTTTGGTGATGGCGCAGGAGCAGTCGTTTTAGAAGCATCAAGCGAGCCTGGTATTTTGTCTACCGCGCTGCATGCTGATGGTAGTCAGCGCGACATTTTGTGTGTGCCCGGACGTGCTGGTAACGGTGTGGTACATGGCTCGCCTTTTATGACCATGGATGGTCAAGCAGTTTTTAAATTGGCCGTTAAAGTTTTGGAGCAAGTAGCTCATGAAGCTTTAGAGAAAGCCAATCTCAAGCCAGAACAAATTGATTGGTTGGTGCCCCACCAGGCCAATATCCGCATCATGGAAGGCACCGCTAAGAAGATGGGTATGTCGATGGATAAAGTCATTGTGACTGTGCATGAGCATGGCAATACTTCGGCAGCGTCTATCCCACTTGCATTGGATTGCGGTGTGCGTTCAGGTCAAATTCAGCGTGGCCAGCATCTTTTATTAGAAGGTGTCGGCGGTGGATTTGCTTGGGGTGCAGTTGTACTCAAGTACTAATTCTTAACTTTCAATAAATAATCTCATGACATTTGCATTTGTTTTCCCAGGTCAAGGTTCCCAATCTGTTGGCATGTTGAATTCAGTGGCAGAGCGCCCTGAAGTGCGTGCAACCCTGCAAGAGGCTTCTGATGCCTTAGGTGAAGATGTTGCCAAGTTGATTTCTGAAGGCCCAGCAGAGGCCTTGTCATTAACAACCAACACGCAACCAGTGATGTTGACTGCAGGTGTCGCGTTCTACCGTGCTTGGCTTGCAGCAGGTGGTGCGGCCCCTAAAGTGATGGCCGGCCATAGTCTTGGAGAGTATTCAGCATTGGTTGCTGCTGGCGTTATTTCTTTTAAGGATGCAGTGCCATTGGTGCGTTTCCGTGCTGAGGCCATGCAAAGTGCAGTGCCAGTTGGTACTGGTGGCATGGCTGCGATTTTGGGTTTAGATGACGCGAAAGTGATTCAGGTTTGCGCAGAAGCAAGTGCTGCGTCTGGCGGTGTCGTTGAGGCAGTAAACTTCAATGCGCCAGGTCAAGTGGTGATTGCTGGTGCAAGCGATGCTGTGACAAAAGCTTGCGAGTTACTCAAAGCAGCTGGCGCAAAACGCGCATTGCCATTACCGGTATCAGCACCATTTCATTCCTCTTTACTGCAGCCTGCATCTGAAAAGTTAAAAGGCTATCTAGCGAATATTGAATTTAAAGCGCCCACTATTTCTGTTATTAATAACGTAGACGTTCAAATCTTGAATGATCCTGCGGCCATTAAGGACGCCTTAGTGCGTCAAGCGGCTAAGCCAGTGCGTTGGCAAGAAACCATTCAAGCGATGGCGCAACAAGGTGTTACCCAAGTGGTGGAATGCGGTCCTGGCAAGGTTTTAGCAGGCCTCACTAAGCGGATTAATGATCAGATGACTGGTGTGCCAGTATTTGATGAAGTCAGCTTGAATGAAGCTCTTGCAGGCCTCAAATAAAAATCAACACAGCAAATAAAGATTACAGCGGAAGACAAATATGAATCTCGATTTAAGTGGACAAATTGCCTTAGTAACTGGTGCATCACGCGGTATTGGTCAAGCTATTGCAGATGAGTTAGTGAAATGTGGCGCCAAAGTGATTGGAACGGCTACTTCACCCGATGGTGCAAAAGCAATTGACGAGCGCCTGAAATCCAGCGGCGGTCGTGGAATGGTGTTGAACGTCACCGAGCCAAATGCTTGTGAAAATATTATCGATGTCATCGTGAAAGATTTTGGGGGCATCAATATTTTGGTGAACAATGCAGGCATTACTCGCGATAACTTGGCAATGCGCATGAAGGGCGATGAGTGGACGGATGTAATTGATACCAATCTCAGTTCGGTATTTCGTTTATCGCAAGCCGTTTTGCGCCCAATGATGAAAGCACGCGGCGGCCGCATTATTAACATTACTTCTATTGTTGGCCATATGGGAAATGCTGGTCAGGCCAACTATGCCGCTGCAAAAGCAGGTGTTTCTGGAATGACACGGGCTTTGGCGCGTGAGATTGGTAGCCGCAATATCACGGTAAATTGCGTGGCACCTGGCTTTATTGATACTGATATGACCCGTGCTTTGAGCGAAGAGCAGCAAAATGCCCTAAAAGTGAACATTCCCTTGGCTCGTTTAGGCAGTCCTGAGGATGTGGCCCAGGCAGTGGCATTTTTAGCCTCTCCAGCAGCAGGTTACGTTACAGGCAATACCTTGCATGTCAATGGCGGACTTTATCTAGCCTAACGGCAAATCAAGGATTTGGTCATTTTTTGGCGGATTTGCTAGTTGTGCCTGCCAAACTGATAAAATCCTTCAATCGTTTTTTTACAACCCTTGGGGGACTTAATGGACAACATCGAACAACGCGTTAAGAAAATCGTCGCTGAGCAATTGGGCGTCGCAGAAGGAGATATCAAGAATGAATCTTCTTTCGTGAATGACCTGGGCGCTGACTCTCTTGACACTGTTGAGCTGGTAATGGCTTTGGAAGATGAATTCGGCATCGAAATTCCTGATGAGGAAGCCGAAAAAATCACCACCGTTCAGCTCGCGATCGACTTCGCTAAATCAAAAGCTCAGGGTTAATTCCCGAGCCTAGGTACTACTGTGTCAGTATCAAATGGCCGACGCCGGGTTGTAGTAACCGGTCTTGGCCTCATTTCACCAGTTGGCAATTCTGTTGATGTAGCTTGGTCTAATTTGCTTGCAGGCAAATCGGGCATAGCTACTATCACGAAGTTCGACCATACTCCGCTCAGCGTTCACTTCGCTGGCGAGGTGAAAGATTTCAACGTCGAAGAATATGTTTCCGCTAAAGAAGCGCGCCATATGGATACCTTTATCCATTACGGCATTGCTGCGGGAACACAAGCTATTCGTGACAGCGGTCTTGAGATTACCGAGCAAAACGCTGAACGTGTTGGTGTGATGGTTGGGTCAGGCATTGGCGGCTTGCCAATGATTGAGGAGACTGGGGCTGAGCTCTTGGCTCGTGGCCCACGTCGTATCTCACCTTTCTTCGTTCCTGGTTCCATCATTAATATGATTTCAGGTCACTTAAGCATCTTGTTTGGCCTCAAAGGTCCCAACGTGGCTGCAGTGACTGCATGTACAACTGGTTTGCACAGCATTGGTTTAGCTGCACGCTTAATTCAATATGGTGATGCTGATGTAATGGTTGCTGGTGGTGCAGAGTCAACCATTTCTGCGCTGGGTGTTGGCGGTTTTGCTTCTGCAAGAGCGCTCTCAACACGAAATGATGATCCTGCTACTGCATCTCGTCCTTGGGATAAGGATCGCGATGGATTTGTGCTTGGAGAAGGCGCTGGCGTCATCGTGCTGGAAGAGTATGAACATGCAAAAGCCCGTGGCGCAAAAATTTATTGTGAATTAATGGGCTTTGGTATGAGTGGCGATGCCTATCATATGACTGCTCCGAATATGGATGGCCCACGCCGTTGCATGGTGAATGCGATGCGTGATGCTGGTTTAAATCCAGATCAAATTCAGTATCTCAATGCTCATGGAACATCCACTCCATTGGGCGATAAGAATGAGACTGAGGCTATCAAAGCAGCCTTAGGCGATCATGCCAAGAAGGCATTGATCAACTCAACCAAGTCGATGACTGGGCACCTTCTGGGCGGCGCTGGTGGCTTGGAGTCAGTTTTCACCATTCTGGCGCTGCATAACCAGAAATCCCCACCAACCATCAATATCTTCAATCAAGACCCTGAATGTGACCTGGACTACTGCGCCAATACAGCTCGGGACGTGAAGATTGACCATGCGGTTAAAAACAACTTTGGCTTTGGTGGTACTAATGGCACCTTGATTTTTGGCAAGTTGACCTAATATTCTCTTTATCTCCACTTTTTTGGTTTTTACCAAGTAGGCTCAGCATCATGAAAAAGTACTTTATTGCGCTATTGGCTGTTATGAGCCTTGGCCAACTCTCGTTTATTTCCGTCGCCTCTGCTCAAAGTCCTCGAGTGATGATTCCTGACTTTGCTGATCTAGTTGAAAGGGCCAGTCCTGCAGTAGTCAACATTCGTACAACCGAAAAAGTGCAGGTTCAGCAGGCGGGTGGCATTCCGGGAATGCCTGAAGAGCAGGCTGAATTTTTCCGTCGCTTTTTTGGCGTTCCTATTCCTGGGGTTCCTAATACGCCTAAACAGACTCCACCGAAGCAAGGTAAACCAGAGGAAGCAGATCGCGGAGTTGGATCCGGTTTCATTATTGAATCTAATGGTTTGATTTTGACAAACGCCCACGTAGTTGAAGGCGCAACAACAATCTACGTCACATTAACTGATAAACGTGAATTCAAAGCCAAGTTGCTAGGAATGGATAAGCGCACTGATGTGGCAGTTGTCAAAATTGAAGCACGTGATTTACCTAAGTTACCTTTGGGAGATTCATCACGTGTGAGAGTGGGCGAGTGGGTGTTGGCGATTGGCTCCCCATTTGGTTTGGAGAACACAGTAACCGCCGGTATTGTCTCTGCCAAGAGTCGTGACACTGGCGACTACCTTCCCTTTATTCAGACTGACGTTGCGGTCAATCCAGGTAACTCTGGTGGCCCTTTACTCAATACTGCAGGTCAAGTGATTGGTATCAATTCCCAAATTTTTAGTCGCTCCGGTGGCTACATGGGAATTTCTTTTGCTATTCCGATCGATGAGGCAATGCGCGTTGCGGATCAATTGCGCACGACTGGAAAAATGACTCGTGGTCGTATTGGTGTTGCTTTGGGTGAGATGACCAAAGATGTCGCCGAGAGTTTAGGTTTAGGTAAGCCGCGTGGTGCATATGTTCGCAATGTTGATCCAGGTGGTCCTGCCGCTGTAGGCGGAATTGAGTCCGGCGATGTGATCTTGAGTTTTAATGGGCGCGAAATTGCCAAATCAACCGACTTACCTCGCTTGGTTGGAGAAACGAAACCTGGCACAGCCGCCACAGTTCAAGTTTGGCGTAAAGGGGCAACTCGGGATTTCACGGTCACCGTGGGCGATAGCGAGCCCACTCAAAAGGCTGGCAAAAAGGCAGAGGCACCCTCATCAAATAGCGCGAATACTAATGCTTTAGGTGTTGCCGTTACCGATTTGTCTGATGCCAAAAAGAAAGAGCTCAATGTCAAAGGTGGCATTGAAGTCACCGGCTTAGGGGAGGGTGCTCTAGTGAGAGCTGGAATCCAGCCCGGGGATGTCATTATCCGGATTGGGGATGCCGACATTACTGGAGTTAAGCAGTTTGAGGCCCTTGTAAAAGCCCTTGATGCCAATAAGGCTGTTCCAGTCTTTGTTCGACGCGCTGACAGCACTTTGGTTATCCCTGTAAGGCCAAAATAAGGCCAATTTAGGCTCAAAAATGGGGTTCGGCGCTAGATCGGCGCCACCCATTACAATCACTTTAAGACGGCTTTTTGCAGCGCATCATTGTGGTGCGTTCTGACAAGGCGTTTTTTGAATGACCTAATAAGACGCTATGGATTTAATCCGCAATTTTTCTATCATCGCCCACATCGATCACGGCAAATCAACGCTTGCCGATCGCATTATTCAGCTGTGCGGTGGACTTTCTGATCGTGAGATGGAAGCCCAGGTTCTGGACTCAATGGATATTGAGCGTGAGCGTGGCATTACGATTAAGGCTCAAACAGCCGCCTTAAATTACAAGGCAAAAGACGGCAAGATTTATAACCTCAACTTAATTGATACCCCAGGGCATGTCGACTTTTCATATGAAGTGAGTCGTTCTTTATCTGCTTGTGAAGGTGCGTTGCTAGTTGTAGATGCCAGTCAAGGTGTTGAGGCTCAAACGGTTGCTAACTGCTACATGGCGCTTGAGTTAGGTGTCGAGGTCGTTCCGGTTTTGAACAAGATTGATTTGCCACAAGCAGATCCTGAGCGTGCTAAAAAAGAAATTGAAGATGTCATTGGAATTGATGCATCTGAGGCAGTGACCTGTTCAGCAAAAACAGGCATGGGCGTTCAGGATGTGATCGAAGAAATGATTGCTCGGGTTCCTTCACCAACTGGAAATATTAAAGACCCATTACAAGCCTTGATTATTGATTCATGGTTTGACAACTATGTGGGTGTGGTGATGTTGGTGCGCGTTGTGAATGGCACTCTCAAACCAAAAGAAAAAATTACCTTAATGGCTAACGGTTCTAGTCACTTGGTTGAGCACGTTGGTGTGTTTAGTCCTAAGTCTGTTGATCGCCCCGAGTTATCTGCAGGTCAAGTAGGTTTTGTGATTGCCGGTATTAAAGAATTAAAAGCTGCCAAGGTAGGCGACACAGTGACGCACTCTCCTGGCCAACAAGGGCGTGTTCCTGCTACTGAACCGCTGCCTGGTTTTAAAGAAGTTAAACCACAAGTCTTTGCTGGTCTATATCCAGTGGAGGCGAGTGAGTACGATCAGTTACGTGAATCTCTAGAGAAGCTGCAGTTAAATGATGCTTCACTCTTGTATGAGCCTGAGGTATCGCAGGCGCTTGGTTTTGGATTCCGTTGCGGCTTCCTAGGTTTGCTGCACATGGAAATTGTGCAAGAGCGTTTAGAGCGTCAGTACGGTATGAATCTCATTACTACTGCTCCAACGGTGGTATATCAGGTTGAACAATCCGATGGAACGATTGTGTCCGTAGATAATCCTTCGAAGATGCCAGAGGCCAGCAAGATCAATACGATTCTTGAGCCTATCGTGACAGTTAATTTATATATGCCCCA
>CANCIL010000053.1 GCA_947378095.1 Betaproteobacteria bacterium | reverse complement strand
TCGAGGCTCCGGTGAAGTTGGCGTACTCTGCACGTAACCGTTCTGCATCTATTCGTATTCCACACGTTCCAAATCCTAAGGGTCGTCGTATTGAAACTCGCTTCCCTGATCCATTGGCGAACCCATACCTCTGCTTCTCAGCATTGATGATGGCTGGTTTGGACGGCGTTCAAAACAAGATTCATCCAGGTGAAGCTGCTGACAAGAACTTGTATGACTTGCCACCAGAAGAAGATGCAAAGATCCCAACCGTTTGCGCAAGCTTGGAAGAGGCATTGGATGCATTGAAGAAAGATCACGAGTTCTTGACTCGTGGTGGTGTATTCACTGAATCCATGATTGATGCATATATCAATTTGAAGATGGAAGATGTCACACGTTTCCGTATGACAACTCATCCTATCGAATTTGATATGTACTACTCCCTGTAAGCGAAGGAGAGAACTTGAGCGCAGGTCTGTTGCGCAATTCGTTCAAGGGAGCAGCTTCGGCTGCTCCTTTTTTTCCGACATTGCTTGATCAGATGCCCAATGCCATCGTGGTATTTGAGGCAGAGAACCATCAATTGGTTTATGTGAACCCCGCTGCAGAAGCGGCTTTGGATCTTTCACGTAAATCCCTTGAGGGTCAGTCTGTGCATGATTTATTTGGTGATAACAGCGCCTTAAGCTCAATGATTGAAGAGGTCAAACTCGGCCATGCTGCTGCTCAACGCCAGGAGATGATCTTACATTCCTTGCCGGGGAGTATTCATCAAGACTCAATACCAGCGCACGTTGTAATTGCGCCATTAGAGGATCCATCGCTCATCATGATGGAATGGTTTCCGATTGATCAGCAATTACGCAGTGAACGTGATGAACGCGTGACACAGCAGGTAGAGGCCAATAAACAGTTAATGCGTAATCTGGCGCATGAGATTAAAAACCCTTTAGGTGGAATTCGTGGGGCTGCTCAATTATTAGAATTTGAATTGCCTGAAAAAGGTTTGCGTGAATATACGCAAGTCATTATTAAAGAGTCTGATCGTTTACAGACTTTAGTGGATCGCTTATTGGCCCCACACCGTAAGGCTCATGTCATGGAGTCTTTTAATGTGCATGAGGCTCTAGAGCGCGTCCGCAGTCTAGTCTTAGCCGAGTTCCCTAAGGGGCTCAGAATTATTCGTAACTACGACACCAGCCTGCCGGATATTCTGGGTGATCGCGAGCAACTGATACAAGCAGTGCTCAATATTGTGCATAACGCTGCTCAAGCACTCTCAGAGGAGATTCGCTTAGGTGCAGCACAAATTGAATTAAAAACCCGTATCGCAAGATCAGTCACCATCTCTAGACATCGCTACAAGTTAGCGATGGATTTACATGTGATTGATAACGGGCCGGGCATTCCGGAAGATATTAGTGAGCGTATTTTCTTCCCATTGGTTTCGGGTAGGGAAGGGGGCAGTGGTTTAGGGCTGACCTTAGCGCAAACTTTTGTTCAACAACATCAGGGTTTTATTGCATGCGATAGCCGCCCTGGCCGTACCGATTTTCATATTCAAATTCCATACCGTAGGCAGGAGAAAAACTCATGAAATCAATCTGGATCGTGGATGATGATCAATCCATTCGCTGGGTTTTAGAAAAAGCCTTATCGCGTGAAAATATTCCGCATAAGAGCTTCTCTAATCCAAATGATGTGCTAAATGCACTCGAAAAGGAAACCCCTCAGGTTTTGATCTCGGATATTCGGATGCCACGTGGAAATGGTTTGGATTTGCTCCAGCATGTCAAAGCTAGCCATCCTAATTTGCCGGTGATCATCATGACGGCATACTCGGATTTGGATTCTGCGGTGTCTTCTTTCCAGGGCGGTGCGTTTGAGTACCTCACTAAGCCATTTGATGTGGACAAGGCTATTGAGTTGATTCATCGGGCTGTTGAGCAAGGAATTCGCAATGATTCTGGAACCAAGGAGCCAGCGGGTTGGCGTCAAGAGGCGAGCGAAATCATTGGGCAAGCACCAGCCATGCAAGAAATTTTCCGCGCCATTGGGCGTCTCGCTCAATCGCATGCCACCGTGCTGATTACGGGTGAGTCTGGAACTGGAAAAGAATTGGTTGCGCATGCTTTGCACAAGCATAGCCCGCGCGCTAAGGGACCTTTTGTGTCATTAAGCACCTCTGCAGTACCAAAAGACTTGCTTGAGTCCGAACTATTCGGTCATGAGCGAGGCGCATTTCCGGGTGCTTTGACTTTGCGTCGTGGCCGTTTTGAACAAGCTGATGGCGGTACTTTATTTTTGGGTGAGGTTGCAGATCTCCCATTTGACCTGCAGACCAGACTGTTGCGCGTTTTAACGGATGGCCACTTTTATCGTATCGGTGGCCAAGATCCGATTAAGGCAAACGTACGTATCATCGCATCTACTCATCAAAATCTTGAGGCACGTGTTGCTTCCGGCGCTTTCCGTGAGGATTTATTGCATCGTTTGAATGTGATTCGTTTGCGTATGCCATCTCTGCGTGAGCGTAGCGAGGATATTCCTGTATTAGCAAGACACTTTATGCTGAGCTGTGCTAAGGGCTTGAATGTAGAGCCCAAGAAGCTGTCTGATGAGGTCTTGAAAGAAATCAGTGCAATGCCGTTTCCTGGTAACGTGCGCCAACTAGAGAATTTGTGCCACTGGTTAACCGTCATGACACCAGCCAATATTGTTGGCATGAGTGATTTACCGCCGGACATTGTTGCTGAGGCAAGTGCCCCTGCAGTGGTAGTGCATGGCGATAGCTCTCCAGAGCATCTAGTGGGTATTAAGGGTGCAAATGGCGACTGGGAAGGTGGTCTTGGGCGCTTGGCAGTCAAAATGCTACAAGATGGCGATAAAGAGGTTTACGATGCACTTTGTGCTCGCTTTGAGAAGGCGGTATTACAGGCAGCACTAGAAGTTACGCGTGGTCGTAGAGTAGAGGCGGCCCAACGATTGGGCATTGGCCGTAATACCATTACTCGTAAGCTACAGGAACTTGGGATAGATGACTGATTCAATTCGGATTGCAGCGTGGAATGTGAACTCCCTGAAGGTTCGCCTTCCACATGTGCTTCGATGGTTGCAAGATCAGGAAAAAGCCAAAAAACCGATTGATGCACTGTGTTTGCAAGAGCTCAAGCTCACGGATGATAAATATCCTCATCGTGAGCTAGAGGAGGCAGGTTACCTTAGCATCGCTGCAGGACAAAAGACCTATAACGGTGTCGCCATTATTGTGCGTAAAGCGGCACTAGCACCCATCTCTACTGATCACGAAACCAGTTTCTTAAAAACCACTCGTAATATTCCAGGTTTTGAGGATGAACAGCAGCGGATATTGGCTGCAACGGTCTGCTTTAGCGGAATGCAACCCTTGCGACTTATTTCTGCTTACTTTCCGAATGGTCAGTCGCCTGATAGCGATAAGTTTGTTTATAAGCTGGGCTGGCTCAATGCCTTGCAATCTTGGTTGGGCTCAGAGATGACACAACATCCCCAACTGGCTTTGCTAGGTGATTTCAATATTGCGCCTAGCGATGCAGACGTTCATGATCCCAAAGCATGGGAAGGTCAAAATTTAGTTTCCCCACCCGAGCGCAATGCGTTTCAGGAGTTAATTAGCCTTGGCTTGACTGATTCTTTCAGAATGTTTGAGCAAGCCCCCAAAACTTATAGTTGGTGGGATTATCGAATGATGGGCTTTAGAAGAAATGCGGGCTTACGCATTGACCATATTTTGCTGAGTAACACTTTGAAAGAAAAATGTGTGGCTAGCATCGTTGATAAAGAGCCTAGAGGATGGGAGCAGCCCTCAGATCATGCCCCTGTAATTGCAAGTATTCAGAAGTAAATCTTTATTCAACCAAAAGGAATCACCATGAAGCTAGCTAAACAATTTCTAGTGACTGCATCACTCCTCATCGTAGCTAATGCCTATGCATTAACCCATTTAGATGGCGCAGTTGCATATGAGGATATTGAGGCTACGCCGATCGTGATCGTTGGTGCACCAAAGACTACATTGGGGCAAGATTTTAAATATCCGGCGGGACAACCCCTGATTAAAGCTTTTAATATTGAGATTCCAGTCGGTAAGCAGACCAACCTGCACAAGCATCTTGTACCTTTGTATATCTATATTGTCTCGGGTGACCTAGAAGTTGATTACGGTAGTAAAGGTAAAAAAATCTACAAGCCAGGTACCTCTTATGTCGAGGCGATTGACTGGTGTCATATTGGCAAGGTCTCAGGTAAGACGCCTGTTAAGGTGATTGGGGTTTACTTAGGCGAACAAACGCCTGATCAAATCAAACCCGAGGCTTGCTCAAAACCAAATTAATTAAGCCAGGCCTCCATGGCGCAGCAAGGCATCAATGCTGGGCTCGCGACCGCGGAAGGCCTTAAACGATTCTGCTGCAGGACGACTACCGCCAACTTCTAAGATAGCTTCGCGATAACGAGCACCAGTCTGAGGATCAAGAACAGTGCCAGTCAGTTTGGCCGCTTCTTCAAAAGCAGAATAGGCATCAGCCGATAAGACTTCAGCCCATTTATAGCTGTAGTAACCAGCGGCATAACCTCCAGCAAAGATATGACTAAAGGAATTAATCCACCGAGAGATCTCGGGTTGGGGAATGATGCTGTATTCAGAAGCAATCTTTCTGGAGACATCCAATACGGCCTGACCTTTTGCATCAGCAGCATCAAAATGAGAATGCAGTCTCCAGTCGGTCAATGACATGACAATTTGACGCAGGGTAGCAAACCCATTTTGAAAATTTTTCGCTGCGAGCATTTTTTCAAATAAATCTCGAGGCAATGGTTTGCCTGTTTCTGCGTGTGCGGTCATCTTTTCGAGTACTTCCCATTCCCAACAGAAATTCTCCATAAATTGACTAGGCAGCTCAACCGCATCCCACTCAACACCGTTGATTCCTGAAACTCCCAGGGCACTCACTTGAGTCAGCAAGTGATGAAGGCCATGGCCGCTCTCATGAAAGAGAGTAATGACATCATCATGCGTGATAGTGGGTAAACGCAATACCCCATCTACCTTTACGGGCGGAGCAAAGTTACAGACCAGATAGGCTACTGGAACTTGGATCTCTCCATTAGGGAGTACACGACGTCCGCGGGCATCATCCATCCAGGCGCCACCTCGCTTACCGGGACGAGCATAGGGGTCTAAATAAAAATAGGCGCGCAGTTTTCCATCTAAGTCTTTAACGGCAAAAGATTGGACATCGCTATGCCAGGTTGGCAAATCAGCAGCCTCTATCTTGACGCCAAATAAAGTTTGAATCAGACCAAACAATCCATCCAATACTTTAGGTAAAGGGAAGTATTGTTTGAGTTCATTTTCTGAGAAGGCGTAACGCCCTTGCTTTAATCTTTCGGCAGCAAAGGGCACATCCCAAGATTCCAGTCCATTGTTAAGGCCAAGTTCTGCTTTAGCAAACTCACAAAGCTCTTCCCAATCTTTTTGCGCAAAAGGTTTGGCTTTATTAGCAAAGGTGCATAAAAAGGAATCCACTTCATCAACGCTGCTCGCCATTTTGGGCGCTAGGCTCAATGCAGCGTAATTTGCAAAACCAAGCATACGGGCTTCTTCATCACGCAGGCGTAATTGATCCAGCATATTGTGTGTGTTATCCCACTCTATCTTGCCTTGGCCGTATTGAGGTGCCAACTCGGATGACCGTGTGACATAGGCCTGATACATCAGTTGACGTAATTCCCGGTTTTCAGAATACTGCATGACTGGATAGTAGGAGGGGAAGTGGAGGGTAAATGCCCAACCCTTTAGTTGCTTTTGCTCGGCGGTATCGGCAGCTGCAGCAATCGCATCTTCTGGTAGGCCAGCTAAATCGCGTTCATTGCTTAGAACGTGAACAAAGCCATCGGTTGCATCTAAGACGTGGTCTGAGAATGCTTTGCCTAATACTGCTTGCTCATCCTGAATTTGAGCAAAGCGCGGTTTATCAGCATCACTTAACTCAGCGCCACCTAAACGAAAATCTCGCAAGGAGTTTTCAATCACTTTTTGCTGAGCGCGGTCGAGCTTTGAATACTCGCTGCTATTTTTGAGATCTTTAAACTTTTGATAAAGCGCTAAGTTTTGTCCTAAGCTAGAAAAAAATGCTGTCACTTGTGGGAGCATTTCTCCATAGGCACTGCGCAGCGCTGGAGTATCTGCAACGCTGTTGAGGTGCGAGATAACACCCCAAGATCTACCTAATGCCTCAGTGGCATCTTCTAAGGGCTCGGCCAGTTTTTCCCAGCTTGCAACTGTTTGTGGATTAGTTGCGGTATCCACCGCATCTTGCGCCTGTTTTAATAGGTAGTCTATTGCCGGGGCAATATGCTCGGGCATCACTGCTGAGTAAGATGCAATCCCGCGCCCAAAGGTGAGTAGCGGATTATTTTGTAATGAAGTAGGTAAGGAGCTGGACGATGCTTGGGAATGGGATGTAGTCATCCCTCTAGCTTAATGGACTGGGGACATTTTTGCTAAAAGTCCCAGTAATTTCCTTAGAGTTTTGCTGCCTTTTCGGCTGCTTCCAGGGTATTCATGAGAAGCATAGTGATAGTCATGGGGCCAACACCACCAGGAACTGGGGTGATCCAGCCAGCAACATATTTGGCAGCATCAAAATCGACATCACCACAGAGCTTGCCATCAGGTAGGCGATTAATACCAACATCAATGACAACAGCGCCATTTTTGACCATATCACCAGAGATCATCTTCGGCTTGCCAGTAGCAACCACCAAGATATCGGCATCCTTAGTGTGGTGTGCTAAATCGCGAGTCTTACTATTGCAGATCGTGACAGTAGCGCCAGCCTGTAATAAGAGCATTGCCATCGGCTTACCAACAATATTGGAGGCGCCAACAATAACAGCGCGTGCTCCCCGTATTGGATAGTCAATACTTTCTAAAATCTTCATGCATCCATAAGGAGTGCAGGGCTTGAACTCTGGTTGGCCAACCATTAATGCACCAGCGTTAGCAACGTGGAAACCATCCACATCTTTTTGAGGAGCAATTGCCTCAAGCACACGTTCAGAAGCAATATGCTCTGGCAATGGGAGTTGGACCAAGATTCCATGTATTGCTGGGTCAGCATTCAGAGTGGCAATGCGAGCCAACAACTCTTCTTCACCTAACTCAGCAGAGTAACGCTCTAAAACAGAATGAAAGCCTACTTCCTCGCAGGCCTTAACCTTATTGCGAACATAAACCTGGCTAGCTGGATTATCTCCAACAACAATGACTGCAAGACCGGGTCTTACCCCTTTAGCGGTAACAATGGCACCGCGAGCAGCAATCTCAGCGCGGAGTTTTTTGGAGAGCAGGTTGCCATCGAGGAGTTGAGCAGGCATAAGAATGGATGCGTTATAAATTAATTTGGTTGAGGATCAGATAAAGCCAAGCGTAATAGGTCGGCGACAGTATTAACGTTTAACTTTTCCATAATGTTGGCGCGATGGGCCTCTACGGTTTTAATGGAGATGCCCAGGTCATCTGCAATCTGTTTATTCAAGCGACCGGCAACAATGCGCTCTAGCACTTGACGCTCACGACCAGTTAGTTTGCTTAATAAACTTTGGGTAATTTTGCGCTGGCTCGCTTGTGAGTAATCAACACGTGCTTTGCCTAGCATGCGATCTACCAAAGCACATAGATCATTTTCCTTAAAGGGTTTCTCAATAAAATCAACAGCACCCCGTTTCATAGTAGAGACTGCCATGGAAACATCGCCGTGCCCAGTGATAAAAGCGACTGGCATCGGTAAGTTTTCGCTAATCAAGCGCTCTTGTAATTCCAAGCCAGACATACCTGGCATGCGAACGTCGAGGATGGCGCAAGAGATAGTGGATTTATCTGTGCTTTGTAAAGACTGTAAAAAACGTTCAGCGCTAGCATGACAGCGCACGACGTAACCGTTGCTTTCGAGAAGCCAGGTGAGTGAGTCACGAACGGCCTCGTCATCATCTACTACATAGACCACTTCGGCTTGATTGGGTTTGTTGCCAGCACTTAAGTTCATATCAGCTCTCTAGATGCTATTTGTTTTAACTATTTTCCACGGAAACCGGGGACTCTAAGGGTAGAAGTATTGTAAAGGTGCAGCCAACCAGCTTGGTTTCGGCTGAATCCATGATGTTTATGGCCCATAGGCGCCCATGGTGCGATTCTACGATGGAGCGGCAGATATTGAGCCCCATGCCCATGCCATCGGATTTGGTGCTGAAAAATGGCTCAAATATGTGCTGGATTACCGATTCGGCAATACCAGCTCCACTATCAGTCACTTGGATTCTGAGCATTGCAGGGAAGATGCTGGTATCCAGATCAGCGGTAATTTTGACTGGTGGGGCCGACCAACGAGATGAAAGAGGGTAGGCCTCTCTCATGCTATCTAAGCCATTTTTAAGGAGATTCACGAGTACTTGCAGGATTAATACTGGATCAAGGTCGACCTCTGGCAAATTATCAGCAATCTCGGATTGAATGCTGAGACGATGTCGATGCGCCTCAATTTCTACAAGACCAACTGCATCGTTGATGATGTCTTTAATCGCACTGGCTTTTCTTTGGGGCTCGCTGCGTTTTACAAATCCTCTGATGCGCTGAATGATGGTTCCAGCACGATGAGCTTGTTGAGATGCTTTTTCTAGCGCAGGTAAGATTTCTTTGCCAACCGATGGGTCAAGATGACCGTCAAGGCGTTTTGCTACACCCATACAATAGTTTGAGATGGCAGATAAAGGTTGGTTTAATTCGTGTGCAAGCGATGATGCCATTTCACCCATCGTGGTCAGACGGCTAGTAAATTGCATACGCTCTTCTTGTTGGCGAGCGAGGTCTTCTGCTTCTTTACGCTGAGTAATCTCAGTGGCAATCAGTAGTTGTGCCAAATGACCATCAACCCAGGGAATAAAACGGGTGCGAACCTCATACCAGCGATTGCTACCATCGCTTAATTCAATTTCTTCTGACTCGGACTCTTGATATAGAAATGGGGTAGGGATGCCTGGGAGCGACTCATTTAAATCTTCAGCAACATCTCGCAAAGTTTTATTTTTACCCTCATTGCCTACTAGCTGAAAATGACCCTTAGAGTCATCACCAAATTTTTCGCGATAGAAGCGATTAGCAAATAGCAGGTGATCAGTTTCTAAATCCACGACCGATACGGCCGCATCCAGTCCTTCCAGCACAGTAGTGAAACGCTCTTGAGAAGCCGCTAATTCCTCTCGAATTTTCTTTGGTTCAGAAATATCAATTAAGGAAGTAACCCAACCAGTTTGTTTACCCTTTTCATTAATGAGGGGTGCAATAAAGGTGCGCGTTTCGATCAAGCCGCCATCTTTACGCAAAATGGCGCCTTCAATACCCGTTTTGACGCCATCGGATTGCAAGGCTCGATTCATTTTCTCAACTAGCTCATCCCTCCTATTATCTGGCCAGAAAGGAAAGGGAGGCGAAAGGCCAATGAGTTCTCTTGAGGTCCAGCCAGTCATTTCGCAAAAAGCACGATTGACATAGGTGATGCGCTTTTGCATATCGTGAGCCCGAATTCCCACGGGTGTGGAATTTTCCATGGCATTACGAAAACTGGTTTCAGTCTGCAGATTGGCCTCAGCCTCCTGTCTAACCTGCATTTGTTTGAGAACTGACCACAAACTCCAGATCACAAATATACATAAACCCAATACAACACCAATCAGCATGCGGAATGTCAAATTGGTTGGAGGGGGATAAGTATCAATACGTAAGGTTAGGTTAGGACTCAGAACGCCGATATCTAAACTTGTTTGATTGCTAAAGGCACGCTTAGGGGTATCTCTATCAGAAGATATGGCTAAGAGTTTTTCATTATCGGTAAGTAGGGTGAAGCGATACAGGCTTTTTAGCTCTCCGGGAATCACATCCAAAATTCCTTGGGTGGTATAGAGGGCCGCCAAGTATCCAACAACTTCTCCACCAACAGTATTGGGAACCACCTGCCAAAAAATATTCTTTCGCTCTTTAGCAAGAGGTTCTTCGCTTGGAATATTGAGAGAGATAAATTGGCTAAAAGCCGCTCTGCCTGTAACGCGACTCAGTTCAATGGTGGTTTTTAGGCCATCATTAATTAAGGATGCATTATCTCCTTGAGTCATCCAATCCACTTTTGCATTCGTTGGTGGGACTACCCATAGACGATCACTACCGGCATTGAGCGAAATGATGCGGATGATTTCATGATTGTTCATGACAAGCTCATCTGCCTGTTCATAAGCAATTTGTTTTAACTTTGCCTGATCCGTTAATGCCGCAATTTCGCGGTTAATGGTCATCAAAGTATCCGTGTTGTTTGCGAAGCGCAGTTGTATACGCTGCTTTGCAATGGAGAGTTCACGGAATAGAGCGGACTCTTGTTGACTCTTTTCTTGTAGTTGCAGGGTCCCCAAAATGATACCCATGACTGCCGTAAACAGCACGATGGCAAGAAGTGGGGTGTAAACCAGTTTGAAGCCCCGAATTTTTCGGAGCCAGTTAATTGGATTAAGCCGCCAGATGGGGAAGACTGAAAATTTCATGAATGAGTTTCATTTTGCCCTATTCAAGGCTCAAAAACGGCTTTTAGGTCTTACCCCGCTTTTTAGCTTGCGCTGCAATAAAATTCCACATTATGAGAAATATTATCATTATGTGGAAAATTGCTTGTTTACACCCATATACCTTCCTAGAATATTGCCTATAGAGTTAGTAACGAATACAGAAAATCTCATGGAGGCAATGTATGGCAGCGGTTCCAGAACAAATCTTAGGTAAAACTAGTGCGCAGGATACTGATCCTGTTGAGACTCAAGAATGGTTGCAGGCCCTTGATGGCGTCATTCATAACGAGGGTGCTGAAAGAGCTGCCTATCTCATCGATCAACAAATTTCTCATGCTCGAGTGAATGGTGTGGTCCAACCATTTCATGCAGAGACTCCTTACATCAATACGATTCCTGTTGAAAACCAGGCACGTTTACCTGGTGATCAAAACGTAGAGCATCGGATTCGTTCCTATACACGTTGGAATGCAATGGCAATGGTCTTGCGTGCTAACAAAGATACCAATGTGGGCGGACACATTTCTTCATTCCAATCCGCTGCTACTTTGTATGACATAGGCTTTAATCATTTCTGGCACGCTCCTAGTCCAGAGCATGGTGGCGATCTCATTTTTGTTCAAGGACATTCAGCGCCTGGTGTTTATGCCCGCGCTTATATGTTAGGACGTTTAAGTGATGAGCAATTAAATAATTTCCGTCAAGAGGTCGGCGGCAAAGGTATTTCGAGTTACCCGCATCCTTGGTTGATGCCTGATTTCTGGCAATTCCCTACAGTGTCAATGGGTCTTGGCCCAATCATGGCGATTTACCAGGCGCGCTTTATGCGTTACTTGCGTGACCGTGGCTTTATCAAAGATGAGGGCCGTAAGGTCTGGGCATTCTTAGGTGATGGCGAAACGGATGAGCCGGAATCATTGGGCGCGATCGGTATGGCTGGTCGTGAGAAATTAGACAACCTCATTTTTGTAATTAATTGCAACCTGCAACGCTTAGACGGTCCTGTTCGTGGTAACGGCAAAATTATTCAAGAATTGGAAGGCGAATTCCGCGGTGCTGGATGGAATGTCATCAAAGTAGTGTGGGGCGGCCAGTGGGATGCATTATTCGCTCGAGATAAAAAAGGTATCTTGATGCAACGTCTCGGAGAAATCGTAGACGGCCACTACCAAACGATGAAATCAAAACATGGCGCTTATGTGCGCGAGATTGTGTTCAATACGCCTGAGCTCAAAGCATTAGTAAGCGACTGGAGTGATGATGAAATCTGGCAGCTCAATCGAGGTGGTCATGATCCACATAAAGTATATGCAGCGTTTCATTCTGCAGTAAATCACAAAGATCAACCTACGGTGATCTTGGCTCACACCATTAAAGGTTATGGCATGGGCGGCTCTGGTGAAGCAATGAATATTGCCCACCAGGCTAAGAAGATGAATGATGATGACGTGCGTCGCTTCCGCGATCGTTTTGAAATCCCCGTCAAGGATGAGGAGTTGGACGATATGCCTCTGGTGAAGTTTGCTGAAGGTAGCCCAGAGCTAGAGTATATGAAGGCGCGTCGTCAAGAATTAGGTGGTTATTTGCCTCAGCGTCGGACTAAGGCAGAAAGTCTGCCTGTGCCGGCATTGGATGCTTTCACGCCATTGCTTGAAGCTACTTCAGAAGGCCGTGAGATTTCTACAACCATGGCTTTTGTGCGCATCCTTAACACCGTAGTGCGCGATAAAACTATTGGTAAGCGCGTAGTACCGATTGTTCCAGATGAATCACGTACCTTTGGTATGGAGGGAATGTTCCGTCAGTTGGGTATCTGGAGTCAGCTTGGTCAGCTCTACACTCCAGAAGATCATGATCAGTTGATGTTCTATAAAGAAGATAAAACTGGCCAGATTTTGCAAGAGGGCATTAATGAAGCAGGTGGTATGTGCGACTGGATTGCTGCTGCTACTGCCTACTCCACTCATGGAGTACCGATGCTGCCTTTCTACATCTTCTACTCCATGTTCGGATTCCAGCGTATTGGTGACTTAGCCTGGGCTGCGGGAGATATGCGTAGCCGCGGCTTCTTACTCGGTGGAACTGCTGGTAGAACAACATTGAATGGTGAAGGCTTGCAACATGAAGACGGCCATAGCCAGTTATGGAGCGGAGCTGTACCTAACTGCATTAGCTACGACCCTACATTTGCATTTGAATTGGCAGTGGTGATTCAGGATGGTATGCGTCGCATGTTAGAAGTTCAAGAAGATGTGTACTACTACATCACTTTGATGAATGAAAACTATGCTCATCCTGCAATGCCTAAGGGATCCGAGCAAGACATTATTAAAGGGATGTATAAGCTCAAGTCAGTAGGGGATAGCAATGCTAAATTGCGCGTGCAACTATTGGGTTCCGGTACGATTTTCCGCGAAGTCATCGAAGCTGCTGAAATCTTGCATAAAGATTGGGGAGTGTCTTCTGATTTATGGGGCTGCCCAAGCTTTACAGAACTGGGACGTGATTGGAATGCGGTCCACCGTATTAACCTCTTAAATCCAACAGTGACACCAGCACTTTCCCATGTTGAAAAGTGCTTGAAAGATACTACGGGCCCAATCATTGCGGCAACTGATTATGTTCGTTTGTTCGCTGAGCAGATTCGTCCTGCGATTCAGCATATGGGTCGTCGTTATGAAGTCTTAGGTACTGATGGCTTTGGTCGTTCTGATACCCGCGAGAAGTTACGCGACTTCTTTGAAGTGGATCGTCGCTGGGTTGTCTTAACTGCTTTGAGATCCTTGGTTGATGCTGGACAGATGGATCGTCAAAAGTTGGCTGAAGCGATTAAGAAATACGAGATCGACACTACTAAACCAAACCCAATGACGGTTTGATCAGAAAAGAAGAATATGAGTCAAATAATCGAAATCAAAGTACCGGACATTGGCGACTATAAAGATGTGCCTGTCATCGAAGTCTTGGTAAAGCCAGGTGACACAGTTGAAAAAGAGCAATCTATCGTTGTGCTTGAATCAGATAAAGCCACGATGGATGTTCCTTCTTCACATTCT
>CANCIL010000052.1 GCA_947378095.1 Betaproteobacteria bacterium | reverse complement strand
AGGCGGCCATTTTGCAGGACGAACAAGTTGATCATGGTGAACTCCTAAGGAATGTGCGCTAGTTTATCCTATAGAACATGACAGTTTCACTAAAATAAGCCAAATCCAATGAACTCTCGCTCAAATACCTTTAACCAGCAACTCCAGTCTGCATGGGCTTCCCAAGGCAGCATGCTGTGTGTTGGCTTTGACCCAGACCCCAAGCGCTTACCCGCAACACTACAAGGGAAGCCGGAGGGCATATTCGAGTTCTGCCGAGAAATCGCCGATGCGACCGCTGATTTGGTCTGCGCCTTTAAACCCCAGTTTGCTTACTTTGCATCCCAAAGGGCTGAGACTCAATTAGAAAAGCTCATCAAACACCTTAAGGATAAGTATCCCCATATTCCAGTCATTCTGGACTCTAAACGTGGGGATATTGGTAGCACTGCTGATCACTATGCCATGGAGGTCTTTGATCGATACGGTGCAGATGCTGTCACTGTTAGTCCTTATATGGGCTTCGACACCATCGAGCCCTATCTCAAACATGCTGGCAAAGGCGTAATCGTGCTTTGCCGCACCTCCAACCCAGGTGGTTCTGACTTACAGTTCTTGAACGTATCTCCTGATGGTCAACCCCTTTATCTGCATGTAGCCAAATTAGCAGCACAACAATGGAATAGCTCCGGCCAAATCAGCCTAGTCGTAGGCGCCACATTCCCAGAAGAGATTGCAAAAGTTCGCGCCATTATTGGCGAGATGCCTTTACTGATACCAGGCATTGGCGCTCAAGGCGGCGATATTGATGCCACCGTCAAGGCAGGTGCTATTCCCAATAAACCAGGCTCTGGCATGATCATTAATTCTTCGAGGGCAATTCTGTATGCAAGCTCTGGAAGCGATTTTTCTGAAGCGGCAAGAGCGGTAGCCATAAATACACGCGATGCGCTTAGGGCTGCTGCAGCAAAATAACAAGCCCTCTGAGTTACCGCTGTTTACTTACTTGAGCCGCTCTTTGGATTGGGCGCCAAGGCCACTCGATCCATATATTCCAAGATAAATTCTTGGCGAGTCGGAAAATGAATATTGGCCTTACGACAATACTGGGACTTGTCAAAACATTTCGGCGCAGGTAAGGCGGATGCTAAAGCTGCAGACTGTTCTCGATCCAAAGCAGATGGGGTAATGCCGTAATAGCGCTGTGAGGCTGCCCCAATGCCGAAAATACCCTCGCCCCACTCTACAGAATTGAGATAGATCTCAAACAATCTTTGCTTAGAGAGCGTTAACTCTAGCAAGCCAGTAATAATGAGCTCTTGACCCTTGCGCAAATAATTTTGCTCTGAGGATAAAAATAAATTCTTGGCTAATTGCTGAGTAATCGTTGAGCCGCCTCGTAATGTCGTTTTTGCTTGATTACCAGAGCGGTGTTTCTGTTGATTTTTTTCCCAGGCCTTTTGCATATCTTCAACACGGACGCCTTTATGTTGAAAAAAGATATCGTCCTCACTCACCAAAACAGCCCGTTTTAGATTCCCGGAAATCTTATCGTAAGGAGTCCACCTCAATTGGATGGGGCATGACCAATGCCAGGAACATAAGCGCCAACGCTCAGCCCGTTGAAACGCAGTGCTATCTGGATTAAATTTTGTCCACAAGCCAATCTGGATAGCAAAGTACGCTTGCATTGCCAGTAAGCCAAACAAGAGGCATTTAATTGGATAAGTAAACCAACGCATGAGAAGAAGACTAGCTTCTGAGCTGCGCCAATACTGCTCTTGGATCAATCGACGAGGCGAGCTTATTCCCACGCCAAATCAAGAATGCATCAGCCGCTTGCTCAACTAGCATGCCTAAACCATCACTCACGCGAGCACCTCTTTGCAGTGCTTGCTGCATAAAGTGAGTCGTCTTCCCATAGACCATTTCATAGGCAAATGAACTGGGTACAAATACATTAGCTGCAGCCGCATGACTCAGAGGAGATTGATTATCAAGGCCTGCAGCAGTGGCATTAATTACCAAATCAAAAGGGGCTGTATTTTTAGAGTCTTCTAAATCCTCAAGACCGACTGATTCCAAACTGGTGTTTTTTTCTTTTGCTACATCGGCAAAGACGCTTACTAATTCATCTGCCTTAGCAGCAGAACGATTGGCAATCACCAAACTCTTTGGCAATTGTTCAAGCAATGGACTCAATACGCCGCGTGCAGCGCCACCAGCACCTAAAAGCAATATGCGTGCACCCCTAAGCGCAATGCCTTGAGCCAATAAGTCTCGAACCAAGCCAGCACCATCGGTATTGTCACCAAAAATCTGTTGGTCCTGAATCCATAATGTATTTACTGCGCCAGCTAGCCTTGCTCTTGGAGTTAAGACATCGGCCAAGGCTTGTGCATCTAGTTTGAAAGGTACAGTTACATTCATCCCCTTACCTCCAGCAGCAAAAAAATCTTGCGCTGCTTTTGCAAAGCCTCCTAAGTCCGGCTGTAAGCGTCCGTAATGCATTGCTTGATTTGATTGCTCGGCAAACTTGGCATGAATCAGAGGAGACTTGCTATGCGCAATGGGATTACCAGCAACTGCGTACACATCCAAGCCTTTGAATAAGCTTGGGTCTGTGTGTAAATCCATGGATGCAGATGAAGTCATGATGAGAGGATAAGCGAATTTTTGATCTATTTCTTGAACTATTTTTCAGATGAAATTAACGTCGTAACTCTAAGCGATCACTGCCCTCGCGGGTAAATTCAAAAGTCGAGATCCAATCCAAGACATCAATTTGTTTGCGCATTTCCGATGGAAAGGCTCCAAATGGAGCCGATGCACGCACAATCGCTAGAGCCTGGCGATCTAGCTCGGCATTACCTGAGCTGCGGCCGATCGATACCCCATCCTTGCCTTGGGCATTATTGGTAATGTTTCCCTGGGCATCTACGCTCACCACAATAATCAAACTGCCATACAAGGGTCGACCGTTTGCGCGCGGGAAAAAAGCGCTGCCGTATGCCTCAATCTTTTGGCGCATCGCATCGTAATAATGTGCAAAGCTCACCGCCTTTGCTGTTGTTCCTGTTAATACTTTACGGCGAGGACCACGCCCATCATTCTGCAAACGCTTAGCTAGCTCAGCTTCTAAGGAGTTGAGTTGTGGTGCCATCTTCTGCTCCTCACCACTTTTACGACCCCCAGAACGCGCGCGCTGCTCATCTAATTTTGCCAACATTTGTTTTTGCTGTTTCTCCAAAATCTCCAAGCGAGCTTCTGCACCCAAACGTGCTCTGTGTATCACGGTTGCATCTTGGTTTTCGGTCTTGCCGCCGCCTTGCAGATCTGCCTGAGCTAACTTATTCGCCTCTTGTGGCGCATTTTTGTTACTCGCATTTACCAACACTACGCTCAGAGGTGCATTGAGTCTTCGACTTTGGATTTCTCCTGCGCCCCAACGAATAGATAAAAAAATGAGGTGAATGAGCAGCGACGCGCAAAGGGCAAACTGAAATGGATGGCGACGCCAAGCATTTTGAAGATAAGCGATGGTCGGGCTACTCTGGACTTTCATCTTCAGCGGGCTTATCTACATTCTCTTCAGCAACATCTTCAGCTATTTTTGCTGGGGACTCAATTTCTAATACCCTAACGCCAGCGCCTAGTTGCAATAAATCCACATCAGCAATAACTACTTGAGCACGTGTCATGCGAGGATGGGTAGCCAACTCTGGAATAGGAATATGCAGCGGTACCAACTCGACTCGAGACATACCTTCTTTGAGGTGACGAACATATACCGTTCTCGATCCTCCCTCCTGCGCTATCCAACGCAAACACCAATATTTCTCTAACCTATCTTGATATTCGCCATAAGCTTGATAAGAAGACTCAAAATCGGCTGCAATCCCCATCAAGACTGCATCGCGTGGCGGAAAAGGCGCAACCATTTTGGCGGTCACGCCATGCTTTGCTAAGGCTATTAATTGCCATTGATTTACTAAGTCTGAATAGCGTCGCAATGGCGAAGTACACCAAGCGTAATAATCCAAACCTAAACCCTCATGAGGTCCTGGAGTCGTTTGCATTCTAGTGCGCATCGGACCCCAACCCTTTTGGGTTCTAAATAGTCCAGGCAAACCATGCTCAGCAAGCAAATGGCCAGAAGCGCTGTTACAAAAGATCATCCATTCGGCCACGATGGTGTCTAAAACTGAACCGCGTTGACGAGGAATAATGTCAATTCGTTCTGCACCATCAACCTGACTCACTTCAAAATAAAAATCTCTTGCCAAGGCATTGGGATCTACTGCCCCCAATTGCTCAGGACGAAGACCATTAGCAACCCGCTTCTCTTGACGTCCTGCATGCAAAAGTTGAGCGGCCTTCCATAAAACCGCTAATTCCTTACGAAATGGGTAGCTTGCGGCCTCATCCCGTAAGCTCTCATCGCTTACCAAATGCTCTAAATCTTCTAAGCGCAGATTAGCAGCCATCGGCACCATCTCTGCACGCATCTGCAAGGAGTCTTTATTCACCACACCAGCAGCATCAATATCAACATAGATCGATAAAGCCGGTCGAGCTGCACCCTCATCTAGTGAAAACTGTTTAATAACCGAATCAGGCAGCATCGTAATTTTGTCGCCAGGAAAATACACTGTAGACATTCGTTGCCGCGCTACTTGATCAAGTTGATCATCTTTTGCAATCGCCAAACCTGGAGCAGCAATATGAATACCGACACGGTGACCGCCATCCGCTAACTCAGTGACTGACAGCGCATCATCAATCTCGGTTGTGCCTGCATCATCAATTGAAAATGCTTTTACTGAAGCAAGGGGTAATTCAGCTACTGCCGCTTCGTACGATGCTTGATCTACCCCAATGGACTTGTTATGCCCTGTGCCATTAGGAAAGTAGTCCTTAAGAAATAAGCCTTGGTGATATGCCAAAGGAGACTCGATCGCGGAACATCGAATCATTAATTGGGCAGGTGACTCGCCCGTTTGCGAGCAAGCCGCAATCAGGGCCTTGTAAGCAGACGTATTTTTATCTGGAGAAAACAATAATTGATGTGCAGATGACTTTAAGACTTCAGGAAATTGACCTGCTACTAGCGCTTGCTGCCAAAGCGCTTGCTGCTCTAATTCTTTTTGCTTGCGCTCTAAGGCTGCTAAACCTGCCTGCAATTGCTCTAGTGGGGCTCTCTGAAAGCGCCCACGGCCCTTACGTCGAAAAAAGACTGGTGCACCCTGCAGGGCAATCGCCAAAGCTACTTGCTGAGGAATGCTTGCTTGCGCTCCAAAATACTCCAGGGCAACGTCTATCAGACTAAATTCTTCCTCGGGTGCGCAGTCCCACAGCAGTTGTAAATCAATTTCTTTAGAGAGCAGTTGCGCCTCATCCATAACCGCTTGGGCTTCGGGTTTATCAAAACGCACCCAAACCTCTTTAGCCTTTAGCTTGATCTTTTTACCCGACAGGCTGGTGGCCTGCCAAGATTCAGTATCTCCAGCACCAGATGCAGACTGCACTATTGCGATTTTGACATCGCCACCCTCTTCATAGACAAGATTCATGCTTAGAGGGAAATCCCGCCGCTGGCTTCTAAAGCAACCCCATTGACATAGCTCGCCTCATCGCTAGCGAGAAATAAATACACATTCGCCATTTCTTCTGGAGTACCAAGGCGCCCTAACCAACTGCGTCTTTCAATATCCTGCAAAATATTTTCTGGCATCGCCTTGACCATCTCAGTGGCAATAAAGCCAGGGCATACCGCATTCACTCGAATGCCTTTAGGGCCTAGCTCACGAGCCCAGGTCTTAGTAAAGCCGATTACACCGAATTTAGTAGCGGAATAATTGGTCTGCCCAAAATTTCCATAAAGACCTACTACACTAGATGCGTTCACTACAGCACCGGAACCAGCATCCAGCATATGGGGAACAATTAATTGAGTGCAATTAAATACGCCTTTTAAATTCACATCAATCACAGTATCAAACTGCGCTTCAGTCATCTTTATTAAACGCGCATCTTGCGTAATGCCGGCATTGTTAATCAAGATATCAATGCGTCCATGTTTTTGCATAACCTGATCGACTACTGCTTGAATGCTGGCGCGATCGGTCACATTCATTTCATAGGGTTCTGCTTGCGGAATTTGGGCAGCAGCACCTTTGACGGACTCTAGATTGATATCAGCAATCATGACCTTGGCGCCCTCTTGAGAAAATCGTTGCGCCGTCGCAAAACCAATTCCTTTTGCCGCTCCAGTGATGATGGCTACTTTATCTTTTAATCTATTGCCCATTTTTCTTTCTTCTTTTCTCTGAATGACATCGCCATCTATTAACTGAGGTGTCACCAATACTACTTACCCCACAAGAGCTTTCAATATTTTGTGATGCACACCACCAAAGCCGCCATTACTCATCACCAAAATATGATCTCCTGGTTTTGCTTCATGGGCTACGGCGTCTACTAGCGCACTTAAATCATCAAATGCTTTAGCTCTATCAGGACTTGAGCCATTGAGAGGCGCCAAAACCTCTTCCAAATCCCATCCCAAAGACTCTTTACCCGAGCTGGCACCATAAGCAAAAATTTTGTCTGCTGCTTCTAGGCTGGTTGGAAGCTGCGCCTTCATCACACCTAATTTCATGGTGTTAGAACGAGGCTCTAATACTGCCAAGATACGCGATTGGCCCACGCGACGACGCAAACCATCTACAGTGGTTGTAATAGCAGTGGGGTGATGCGCAAAATCATCATAGACCGTAATGTCATTAGCGACACCAATAGTTTCTAAACGGCGTTTGACGTTCTTAAAAACTGCTAATGCACGCGCGCTGTCTGCCGGTGAAATGCCAATATGATTTGCTGCCGCTATCGCTGCTAGTGCATTCAATTGATTGTGTCTTCCCATGACACCAGAGTCTGGCGCCCACTTAACGGTGGCAACTTCTTTGCCAGATTTTCTGACAATAAAACCATCGCCCTCTTGTGAGATGAGTGACCACTCGTTATTTAATTCCTGCCCAAAGCGCTCTACAGGAGCCCAGGCTCCGCGTGTCACTACCCGCTCTAACGCAGGCTCCTCGCCATTGACAACTAACAGGCCATCACTAGGTACGGTGCGTACTAAATGATGAAACTGGGTTTCGATTGCTGCAAGATCCGCAAAGATATCTGCGTGATCAAACTCTAAATTATTTAATAAGGCGGTACGTGGTCGGTAGTGAACAAACTTGCTGCGCTTATCAAAAAATGCGGTGTCATATTCATCGGCTTCAATGACAAAATATTGGCTCTCACCGAGGTGCGCTGATACAGAAAAATTCAGGGGCACTCCACCAATCAAATAACCTGGTTTGTATCCATTGAATTCCAGAATCCATGTGAGCATTGCAGATGTGGTGGTCTTGCCATGCGTGCCTGCCACTGCCAATACATGTCTGCCATAAAGCACTTGCTCACCAAGCCACTGTGGCCCAGAAAAATATGGCAAGCCTTGATTCAGAATGGCTTCCATTAATGGATTGCCGCGCGAAACCACATTGCCGATAACAAATAAATCCGGCATGGCCTCAAACTGTAATAATTGGTCTGGCGAGAATCCCTCAATGAGTTCGATACCCTGAGCTTGCAGTTGAGTACTCATTGGTGGATACACGTTGGCATCGCAGCCTGTAACGCGATGTCCGGCCTGACGAGCGATTGCGGCAATGCCGCCCATGAAAGTACCGCAAATGCCCAAGATATGAATATGCATCTGCGAATTTTAGCGAAGGAGTTGCTGTGAATCGAAGACAGTGGATCATCATTACCCTAATAAGTCTTCTGGCGCTCTTAGCCGGAGTCTTCAGCTCTCATTGGATTTCAAAAACAGGCCTTGCTAGCGACCCTGCGATCAAAGCCTTTTTTGCCAATCCTTGGCAAACACCTGACGGTAAATCGATTAAATCCGAAGAATGGCAAGGAAAAGTTCTGGTTGTAAACTTTTGGGCTTCCTGGTGCCCACCCTGCGTTGAAGAAATGCCCACTTTAGACCTGTTACAAAAGGACTTCTTGCAGCAAAATGTCTTATTTGTAGGCATTGGCATTGATTCACCCTCTAATATTCGTGAATTCCTCAATAAGACCCCTGTTTCATACCCTATTGTGATTGGCGGTCTTGAAGGCAGCAATCTCTCCAAACAAATGGGTAATACATCAGGAGCACTACCCTACACCCTCATCATTAACCCTAAAGGGAAAGCTGTTTACAGCAAATTAGGGAAAATAAGCGAAGATGAGCTTAGAAAAGCAATTAAATTAGCAATTTAATATCTTTTACATGCTTTTAAAGATTACCAATTCTCTATTAAAGACGTAAAAAGTAGCCTTTTAAAGCTATAAATTGCGATATCTGTCGCTAAGATTCCCCATTTTTTAGTCTTTGGAAGATGCTAAGCGGGTATACTTTCCCTTGTTAGAAATGAAGCATCAAATTCAGTAAAGATGCATTTGTAGTCAAAAGCAGAATTTAGCAATTGATACTTAACTGCCTCTAAAAACAGGGAACTATGTCGAAAAAAGCTTCAATTCTCGTAATTCAGGGCCCAAACCTCAATCTGTTGGGAACCCGTGAACCCGATGTTTACGGAAAAACAACCCTAGAAGATATCCATAAAAGACTCGGGGAACTCGCAAAAGCCCAATTGGTAGATTTAGATACCTATCAAAGCAATCATGAAGGCGAGCTCATTGATCGCATTCAAAAGGCCAAACTAGATGGGGTGGATTTCATCATCATCAATCCAGGCGCATTTACTCACACTAGCGTTGCCCTGAGGGATGTTCTTGCTGGCGTTGCTATTCCGTTTACGGAAGTCCATTTATCCAATATTCATCAACGTGAAGAGTTTCGCAAGCACTCTTATCTCTCAGACATCGCTACTGGCGTGATCTGCGGACTGGGTGCAATTGGCTACGAACTCGCACTGCAAGCAGCGATTGCCCGTTTACAAAAATAAGCTTAATTAAAGAATTACAAGAGAGGAAGTACCCACATGGATCTGAGAAAACTAAAAACCTTGATTGACCTGGTCTCTGAATCAGGCATTTCTGAGTTAGAGGTGAATGAAGGTGAAGATCGAGTCAGAATCGTCAATGCAGGAGCTCCAGCTCCAGCGGGTCAAATGGTTTATTCCAATCCTGCACCTGCTCAAGCAATGCAGGCCGCTCCAGCACAAAACGCTCCAGCCCCAGTAGCTGCTGCAGTTGCCGAAGAACCTGCTGAAACTGGTTTTGTTGCGCGCTCACCCATGGTCGGCACTTTCTATCGTGCGCCAAATCCAGAATCTCCAAACTTCGTTAACGTTGGTGACATTGTCAAAGTGGGTCAAACACTCTGCATTATTGAAGCAATGAAATTACTCAATGAAATCGAATCTGAAAAAGATGGTGTGATTAAGCAGATTCTGTGTGAAAACGGTCAAGGAGTTGAATTTGACCAGCCCCTATTCATCATCGCTTAATTGCTTAGCGACTCCAATCCACTATTACCTAACTCAGAGCCGACATGTTCGATAAGATTCTGATTGCCAATCGGGGAGAAATTGCTCTCCGTATCCAACGCGCATGCCGCGAGTTGGGAATTAAAACTGTGGTGGTTTATTCCACTGCAGACAAAGAAGCGAAGTATGTGAAGTTAGCTGACGAGGCCGTTTGTATCGGACCAGCACCCTCACCACTCAGTTACCTCAATATGCCAGCAATTATTTCTGCTGCAGAAGTAACGGATGCAGAGGCTATTCATCCTGGCTATGGCTTTCTCTCTGAAAATGCTGACTTTGCTGAGCGGGTTGAGAAGTCTGGTTTTGCCTTTATTGGGCCCACTGCCGCATCGATTCGACTCATGGGCGATAAAGTTTCTGCAAAACGCGCCATGATTAAAGCAGGTGTACCGTGTGTTCCGGGTTCTGAAGGCGCCTTACCAGACAATCCAAAAGAAATTATTGCTACTGCCAAACGTGTTGGCTACCCAGTCATCATTAAAGCTGCTGGAGGTGGTGGTGGACGCGGTATGCGCGTTGTTCATACAGAAGCCGCACTTCTCAATGCTGTCAATATGACCAAAGAAGAAGCGGGTCGCGCTTTTGGAAACCCAGAAGTCTATATGGAGAAGTTTTTAGAGAAACCTCGACATGTAGAAATTCAGATTTTGGCTGATACGCATGGCAATGCTATTTGGCTCGGTGAGCGCGATTGCTCTATGCAGCGTCGCCACCAAAAAGTGATCGAGGAAGCACCAGCTCCCGGCATTGATCGTCGCTTGATTGCTAAGATTGGTGAACGCTGCGCTGAGGCCTGTCGCAAGATTGGTTACCGTGGCGCCGGAACCTTTGAGTTCCTCTACGAAAATAATGAATTTTTCTTCATTGAAATGAATACCCGTGTTCAGGTTGAGCACCCCGTGACAGAAATGATTACCGGTGTCGATATTGTTCAAGAACAGATTCGCATTGCCGCTGGTCTCAAATTAGCTTATCGCCAAAAAGATATTGTCTTCCGTGGCCACGCGATTGAGTGCCGCTTAAATGCGGAAGATCCCTTCAAGTTCACACCTAGTCCAGGCAAAATTGGTTCATTCCACATGCCAGGCGGGCCTGGTATTCGCGTTGATTCACATGCTTACAGCGGATATGTAGTGCCCTCGAACTATGATTCCATGATCGGAAAACTGATTTCTTACGGTAATACTCGTGAACAAGCCATACGCCGCATGCAAATTGCCCTTTCTGAAATGGTGATCGATGGCATTACAACGAATGTCCCTTTACACCGTGAACTGATGCTCGACCCAAACTTCATTGAGGGTGGCACCAGCATTCACTACCTGGAACATCGCTTAGAAGAGCAGGCTGCAAGTCGCGGCAAACCCTAGTTAATGCGAGTTCTGTATGTCATATCGTGAGCTCGTCTTTACGGTAGTTGCTGAAACTGCCGAACCCTTAGGCGATGCCTTGCTTGATTTAGGAGCCTTGTCCGTCACTGTTGAAGATGATGCTGCAGGAGGTTATGACGAGAACCCACTCTATGGAGAGCCAGGTCTTTCTCCCGAAGTGCAAGCATGGGAGCGCTCTTCAGTCACCGCACTTTTTAACCCCGAGATAGATGATTCAGGAAATGCTGAGTTTATTTCTGAGTTGCTGGCTTCCCTCAAGGAAGCAGGCTTTAATCTGGCCGCACCCCTAGAAAAAATTGTAGAAGAGCAAGATTGGGTTCGATTAACCCAAAGCCAATTTGCCCCCATTCAAATTGGCGAGCGCATTTGGGTAGTACCTTCTTGGCACGATGCACCCACTGATCCAAATGCAATCTGTTTAGCGGTAGATCCAGGCCTAGCTTTTGGGACAGGGAGTCATCCCACCACCCATTTGTGTTTGTTATGGCTAGAACAACAGCGCAATCTACAAAATCAAAGTCTGCTCGATTATGGCTGCGGCTCTGGGATTTTAGCGATTGCAGCAGCAAAATTAGGTGCAAAGCCAGTAGTTGGTACAGATATTGATCCACAAGCGATGGTGGCAGCACGCAGTAATGCCGAGATCAATAACACCGTGATTCGATTTGTATTGCCCAATGAAAATGCGCCTGAATTGGCAGCAGAAACCAAATACGACATCGTGATGGCCAATATTCTGGCCAATCCTTTGCAAGTACTAGCGCCAGCCCTAGTCAATAAAATGCGTCCAGGCGGAAAAATTGTTTTATCTGGCGTACTTGCACGCCAAGCTGAGGAAGTGATCGCCACTTATAGCCAATGGCTGACGCTATCCGTATGGAAAGAGAGTGAAGGTTGGGTATGCCTGCACGGCACTCTTCCAAAAGACAAAGTGCAGCCAACTTCTGCGCCAGTTCAAAAAAAAAGTCTTAAATTAATCCTGCTGGGTATTTTTTTAATGCTCATATTGATCTTTGGCGAGCATCTATCCAGAAATTCCTTATTACCTGCACTTGCACCTCGCGTTGATGGCACGTCGCATTCGATTGCTGTGAAAGCTTTTTCTGTTTTCAATCGCATTGATCAAAAATTATGTATGGCATTAGGCTGTATTAATCGCCCTGTAAGCGATTTTGCTGCGTGGAAAATAACTTCGGCTACGTTATCGCCAGAAAACGCGCGAGAGGGCCTTAAAAACGCTCCAAATCAATCTGTGTTGGAAGTTGATATACAAAATCGCCTCGCTATTGCAGTTTTAGTACCGAATTTAGAAATTTCTTTGACCGATGCAGAAGAATCTGAACTGAAATCGATTCGACTGACACCAAAAGAATGGTTGCCCAGCGCTTGGCAAGCGTCTCATCCGGAGTTTGCATCCAAAGGCGCTCCATCAGGTGAGTTGATTCATGCGCAACTGCCTGTATCACTCCCTCCCAATGCAGCTGGCTATCGTGTGCGCGTGCTTTATCCACAATAATCCTCATATTCCGTCCTTGCATTCCCCTTTTGATTCTTATTTTTTACAGAAAGTAATTTATGGCTAGCTTGATTTGTGGCTCTATCGCTTACGACACCATCATGAACTTTGAAGGCAAATTTGCAGATCAGATCCTGCCTGAACAAATTCATATTCTCAATGTCGCCTTTTTAGTCCCCACTATGCGCCGAGAATTCGGTGGTTGCGCTGGCAATATTGCTTACAACCTTCAACTTTTGGGTGGTGACCCGATCATTATGGCAACAGTAGGTGGTGATGCAGCACCCTACATGGACCGCCTCAAGCAACTGAAGATTGATGCCAGCCATATCCGTCAGATCGAGCATGCATTTACAGCTCAAGCGATGATTACAACTGATCAAGCCAACAATCAAATCACTGCGTTCCATCCAGGCGCTATGGGCGAGTCTCATCTCAATCAAGTCTCAGCGGTCGTCACTGAGCGCAGCAAAAATGCAAAAGGTGCTGCCAAGTTTGGCATCGTTGCCCCCGATGGGCGTCAAGGAATGTGGGAACACTGTCACCAACTCGCAGAAGCCGGCATTCCGTTTGTATTTGACCCAGGCCAAGGTTTGCCTATGTTCAATGGCCCTGAACTTCTTGAACTCATCGACATCGCTAGCTTTTTAGCGGTAAATGACTATGAAGGCGAAATGCTTTCACAAAGAACGGGCTTAAGTCTAGATAAGGTAGCAGAACGTGTTAAAGCCCTGATCGTGACCAAAGGGGCTGAAGGTGCTGACATTTACTCGGAAGGCAAATGCATTTCCATTCCACCTGTTCCAGCCGCGAAAGTAGTTGACCCCACTGGATGTGGCGACGCATTTCGAGGTGGACTGCTCTTTGGTTTAGAGAATGGGATGGATTGGGAGACCACTGGTCGCTTGGCAAGCTTGATGGGCTCAATCAAAATTACCCATCAAGGCCCACAAAATCACCAGTTGAGCAAAGATCAGATTGCTGATCAATTCAAAACGGCTTTTGGCTTTAGCCTCTAAAAAGCACAACTTCATTCTGGGGCTTGCCCGGAATTCTTCAGAAAATAGGCAATAAAAAAAGGGGTCTCGTGAGAGACCCCTTCTAGTAACACCCGTCTGTTTAAGGACGTGTGCCAGTTGGGAAGGGCCAAGCAGCGGCAGGATTCAACGCACTAGTCGCTGATGCAGCTTTCTTAGCCGCGGGCTTTTTTACAGCAGAGCCCGCTTTCTTCGCAGCAGGCTTACTTACTTTTTTTTTGCTACGCGCTTCTTTGCAGCTTTTTTAGCAGCAGGCTTTTTAGCCGCAGCTTTTTTAGCTGGCTTCTTTTTAGCTACTTTTTTAGCAGCTGGCTTTTTAGCGGCAGCTTTTTTAGCAGCTGGACGCTTTTTAGCAGCTTTCTTAGCAGCAGGCTTCTTAGCAGCTACTTTTTTCTTAGCAGCTGGCTTCTTTTTAGCTACTTTTTTAGCAGCTGGTTTCTTAGCAGCTACTTTTTTCTTAGCAGCTGGTTTCTTTGCAGCAGGTTTTTTCTTTGTTGCCATGTGTGTTACTCCTTCACGTGAGGATTAGTACAAACTACC
>CANCIL010000051.1 GCA_947378095.1 Betaproteobacteria bacterium | reverse complement strand
AACCCAAATGGGCTCGCACTGAAGAGATCAGGGGAAGCTGCTGTTCTTGTCTTAAAAACTGACCGAGCTCAACACGTTGATCAGACTGGCTAATGAAAAATACTTTTTGACCTTCACTCGGTGGCTCAATCTTGGCCCACTGCGTATTGAACTCATAAATAGTTTCTTTATAGCCGATAAATTTCCTGATGATGAGACGGCGATCGATGATTTCAATCACTTCGTAATCTAGAGCATGTCTGCAATAGATCAGAAACCCAATAGTGACTGCAGTTAACTCTAGGGCAGTAAAAATCGGAATAACCCAGACCCCAGCCAAGAAAAATCCAGCTGCAACCGTAAGGGATAGACACACTAGAACAATATAAAACTTCAGCAACTGCTTGGGCGTTAACGCACAGTTACGTTTCATCTGCCAAGTTTTAGCGAGGTAATTTTGCATAGCCTTTGCAAAAGGAGTTAATACAACACTGCATGTGCTTATTGTAAATAAGCAAACAAGAATACTGCTTAGGGCTCAGACCCTAGATCAGCGGGTCCCTGTTCTGGCTTGGTGGCAGCAGGAGCTTTGGCAGTCAAGCTAGGAGGCGCCATCTTTTCACCATCCCAAACCTGACCGCACCAACACTCTCCATCTGCATTAATAATGCAAACGCCTGAGCCACAACAACGTTTATCAGTTGAGGCCATTTAAAACTACTTAATTAATCCACAAGCAATACGTGGGCCAGAATTTCCGGCAGGCTGTGATTTGTAATCATCGGGGTCACGATGAACAACTACAGAACGTCCTACTACTCCAGTTGGACCAGTGTTTACAGCAAAACCATGTAGCTTCGCAGTGTAAGTGGCGTTACCATTGGCATCCGATTTGATATTCGGCATATCACCAGCATGATTCATTCCGCTATTAGGCATGCCATGATTCTTGGTATCTGGGTTAAAGTGGCCACCTGCGCTAGTAGCATCAGGAGCAGAACAATCGCCTTTTTCATGAACATGAAATCCTTGTTCGGAATTTGGCTTCAAGCCAGTAAATTTTCCGTTAACAATGACATCACTACCTTGCCAAACAAAAGTCACCTCACCTTTGGCTTGAGAACCCGATCTAGAGTCCAAGGCGGCACTTGCTTTTTGGCCCGTGCCCTGCTCCATAGATTGACATGCCACCAGTGATAGCAGTCCGGCTGCAGATAACCCCATCAAAACATACTTTCGACTCATATTCATTTATAGCCCTTTAGATAGTGAATCTAGCAATATAGCTTGCTCAGTTTGGCACAAATTGAGGTCTTTTGCATATGGCTCTTGCTTGAACTTAGTCTCGCTCTGCAAATAGCCAGAATCTTGAATACACTCAATTCATTGAAACGAATAACCATATGAAATTACTCAAATTAATTCCCCTTCTATTAGTAGGCCTTCTTAATGTCATGCTGTCTTCCCAGGCCTTGGCTAATCTGGCGCAAGACTTAAGCGACGGTCGACATGTTTTGCTGATGCGACATGCTGATGCACCGGGTTATGGCGACCCAAAAGGGTATCAATTGGATCAATGCGCTACTCAGCGCAATCTAGGAGAGGCTGGAAAGAAGCAATCTCTAATTATTGGTAAATGGCTCAAAAGCCAAGGCATTAGTAATGCACGGGTCTTTAGTAGTCCTTGGTGTCGCTGCCTTGATACCGCTAAATTATTAAATCTAGGGCCCGTCATCACCGCACCAGAATTGGGATCTTTTTTTGATGATATGAGTCTTGAGAAGGAACAAACTCGCAATCTAGAAAAACTGATTAAGGCTCAGTTGGGCTTACAGGCAAAAACACCCATCATTATGGTGACGCATCATGTCAATATTCAAGCGTACACAGACAAAGTGGTGAACGTGGGAGATATGGTTTTAGTTAAGGTAGATCAAAACGGTCGATATGTGTCACATCAACACTTCCCAAGTCCGAAGTTTTGAACATGAGTTCGGCTAAGTAGTCGACTTCGCAATGAAGTAGCCTTTGGGTACTGAAGTACACCACACGACACCATCACCAAGCTGACCTGTTTGACAGACTGAAACAATTTTCTCCATCAAGACATCGGCAACATCGGCATTACACACAATTTCTATTCTCACCTTGGCAGAGTAATCCGTCAGCTCATCTTTAATAGTCGCCTTATTGGCTTTAGATGGTGCACTACAGCCTTCAACCTTTGATACCGTCATGCCAGGAAACTCTGGCATCTCTAACAAGGCCGATCTTAATACAGATAATTTATTAGGGCGGATCACCGCCTTCACTTCCATCATGCTTCTATCTCCTTATCTTCAAACCATCTATACAGGACTGGCAGCACTAATAACGTTAATGCTGTAGAAGTTACTAAACCAGCAATCACAACAGCAGCTAATGGGCGAGTCACCTCTGAGCCAGGACCTCCTGAGAACAACATCGGCACTAGAGCCAGCATCGCAACCGAAGCTGTCATCATTACTGGCCGAAAGCGATGACCGCAACCGTGTAGTAAGGCATCTTCCATGCTGTAGCCATCCTCACGCAATTGTTTGATGAATGAAATCAAAACAACACCATTAAGAACTGCAATACCCCATAAGTTAATAAAGCCGACTGCAGCGGGAACAGATAAGTACTCGCCAGTGATAAATAAACCAAATACGCCACCAATCGATGCAAATGGCAACACCAAAATAATTAGACTAGCTAAGCGAAGTGACTTAAAGAGCATGAACAGCAAAAAGAAAATAGCTAAGATCGTAAGTGGAATAATAATCATGAGACGCGCCATCGCTCTTTGCATATTCTCAAACTGCCCGCCCCATTGCAATGTATATCCCTGAGGTAGCTCCACATTTTTGGCAATCAGATCCTGCGCTTCTTTTACAAAGCCTCCCAAATCTCGACCTTCAACATTGACACCAACCACCAGGCGGCGCTTGCCAGACTCACGCGATATCTGAGCGGGGCCCTCTACTAAGGAAATATCAGCTAAGTCACGCAATAAGACTTGGGCCCCATCTGGCGAATGCAGGATGATATTTTCAATGGCGTCAATTTTGTTTCTATAAGAAGCGGGATAACGCAAAACTAATGGAAAGCGCCTCTCCCCTTCATACACAGTACTAGCTTGTTTGCCGCCAATCGCCGTTTCAATTACCTCATTGACATCAGCAACATTAATTCCATAGCGTGCAATTGCATCTCGATCAATTTTGATATTCAAATAATTTTGGCCTGATGCTTGCTCAATACGCAAATCATTGCTGCCCTTCATCTTGATCAAGGTTTGGCCAATCTGAGAACCTAATTTTTGTAAAACGGCAAGATCCTCACCAAAAATCTTGACTGCTACCTGTGAACGCACACCAGAAACCATCTCATCCACACGTGCTGCAATAGGCTGTGAAATTGCCAGTTCAATACCAGGCAGGGTTTTCAACTTATCTCGTATCTGCTGTGCAATTTCTTCTTGAGTATGGTCTCGATCACCTAATGGCTTGAGGGTCACAATAGGGTCTGACTCATTAGGTTGGCCAGGATCAGCTGGAGACTCGCCCTTACCTAAACGCGATACCGCCATTTCCACACCTGGAATTGTCATAATGCGTTTGATTGCCTCAAACTCCAGCTTGATTGACTCGTCCAAAGAAATATTAGGGGCACGTACGATGACAGGCGTAATAGATCCCTCTTGCATTACCGGTATAAATGCTTTACCTAAAAATACAAATCCGATCAGACTTAAGCCCAAAGCAATGAGCGATCGTTTAACGACTAATTTCGGATTAGCAAGGCTCCAGTGCAACCAGCGCTCATAGGGCGCACGCATTTTTTTAACGATCTTCGTATCGTCTTCGCTACCCCCTTTCAGAATGTATGAACATAAGACTGGGGATAGAGTGAATGACAAGAGCAGAGAAATTGCTAGGGCAATGGCGATGGTAATAGCCATCGGGGCAAACATCTTGCCCTCCATTCCTTCTAGTGAGAGTAAAGGCATGAATACCAGAATGATGATTCCAACACCGAACAGGACTGGCTTACCAACCTCGGTAGCAGCCTCCAAAATAATCCGGTTTTTTGACTCGCCGGCTTTTAAGCGTTCACCCAATTTAGCGAAGGTGTTCTCCACCACGACGACCGAGCCATCCACCATAATGCCAATAGCAATCGCGAGCCCACCTAAGGACATCAAGTTTGCTGAAATACCATACCGATTCATAACCAAGAAGGTCAATAGCGGAGTCAGTATTAAAGTGGCTACCACAATCAGTGAGGATCTCACGTCACCCAAGAATAAGAAAAGCAAAATAATGACGAGAATCACACCCTCAATCAAGACTTTTGCCACGTTAAACATGGCTGCATTGACTAAGTCTGTGCGGTCATAAAACGGAACGATCTGCAGGCCATCAGGCAGTAACTTGCCTTCATTAATTTCAGCAACCTTGAGCTTAATGCGATTCACGACTTCTCTCGCATTACCTCCCCGAATCATTTGCACAATACCCGCGACACTTTCGGTATAGCCATTCTTAATCGCCGCGCCCTGTCTAATCTCACTTCCAATGGTTACCTCAGCGACATTCTTAACGTAAACCGGAATGCCTTTCACCTCTTTGAGAATAATTTTGCCAATATCCTCAGGCTTCGTAATCAAACCAAGACCACGAATCAAATAGCGCTCTGCGTAACTTGGTAGCTGTCCTCCTCCCGAGTTCGCATTATTACGAGCAAGCGCTTGATAAACCTCATGAAGGTTAATTTGATAATGGCGTAAGCGCTCTGGATTAACGAGTACTTGGTACTCTCGTGCATAACCACCCTGGGTGTTGATTTCTGCAACACCAGGAATAGATCGCAACATAGGACGAACAATCCAGTCTTGAACAGCACGGCGATCGGATAACTCATCCACACTCAGCTCACGATGGCGATCAGAAGGATGATCCAAGGTGTATTGATACACCTCGCCTAATCCTGTAGATGGCGGCGCTAGAACCGGGGTGATACCTATCGGCATCTTAGAGGCAACTTCAATCAAACGCTCGGTGACCAATTGACGTGCAAAATAAATATCGGTCTTTTCTGTAAAGACTAAGGTAATGATGGAGATACCGTTGCGATTTAAAGAGCGCATCTCCGTTAGACCAGGCAAACCAGTCATACCTAGTTCTATTGGAATCGTCACAAAGCGTTCGATTTCTTCGGGAGACTTACCAGGCGCTTCAGCAGCAACTTGTACTTGCACATTGGTGACATCCGGAAACGCGTCAACCGACAATCGTTTTGTAGCCAATAAGCCCGCAACAAATAAAACGAGAGCAATAATGACGACTAGTAGCCGTTGCTGCAGTGAAAGCCGAACAAGTCTTTCAATCATGTGTCATCCACCACTAAGCTGACGCTTGCGTTCAGTATTGAGATGGTATGCGCCATCGGTAACAATTTCTTGCCCTTCTTTCAGACCAGAGATCACTGGTCTAAAGCCCCTGCCCTCAGGACCCAGCTTTACTGGCACCATACGATAGAGGTCATCATCTATTCTGACGAAGACGTGATCATGATTATCTTCACGAATTACTGCAGCAACTGGAACTACTAATTTTTCAATGGGCTGACTTTCAATCAACATGGTTGCTAACATGCCGGGCTTAATTTGCCCCTCTTTGTTTGCTAATTCCATTCTCACAACGACTGTTCTCGTTTGCGGGTTAACAATGGAATCCACATGAGCAACCGTACCTTCAATTTCTTGATTACGTAAAGCGGGAATGATTAAGGCTGCTCTTTGTCCCTTGCGAATTAAGTAAGAGTTGCTCTCTGGCACTTCAGATATAGCCCAGAGGGTAGACAAATCTGCCACTGTAAATAAAGCGTCTGCTGGCTGTACGACTTGACCTTTATTAATCTTGCGCTCTACGATTTCACCTGGAATGGTGGCGATGACATTATTAATGGACTCAATCAGACCTGATTTAGCCAAACGATCAATATTCCCTTGATCCATACCCTGAACACGCAATTGATCATTGGCTGCGCGATATTCTGCTTTAGCGCTATTAGCCTCTGCCTCACGCTTTTGCAATTCTGCTAAAGCAATCACATCTTCTTTAAATAGAATTCTGGCGCGATTGGCAGCTTGATCTGCTAATTGGCTGGCGCTCTTTGCTTTTAAATAAGCCAATTGCGATTGAGTTAATTCGGTTGAAGTAATTTTTGCCAATACATCACCCTGTTTCACAATTTGCCCAGGCACAGCCAAAATCTCGGAAACTCTACCAGTGACATTGGCGCCAATGCGAGATAGATTGAGCTCATTGAAATCAATGCGGCCTGAGGCTCTAAGCTCCTCTACAAATGGAGCAAGCTGTGCCTTACCATCAGTAATCATTTTGTGTAAATCTTCATTCACTACAACAACGTTAGGGTCCTGTACCGATTTAATTACAGGGCTACGATCAAATACATTGAAGTAATTGAGGACCATCAGAAAAACAAGTAACCAAGGTAAATAGAAAAAGCCCCTCTTTAACCATTGGGGTGATCTGTCATAGCGCTGGGTTACCGCTGGTAACTTACTGGCAAGCCACTGATAGGCTGTGCCATATAGCTGGGCTTGATATGTGGCAACCTGATTGAACCAATCTTTACTATAAACAATGGCTTGCTGGATTCCTGTGCTTATCCATTGTTTGGCTCTGGAGATCATTGTGATGAATTCTTGTTTCATTACTTGCCGCCCTCTATCTTGGCTAACCACTCTGGATTTGCTCTTAATCGTTGAATCTCGGTTACGACTGATGCCAAATCAAATCTGGCCTTAATTAAATCATTGCGTGCAGCACGAAAGGTTCTTTGTGCATCAAGATATTCAAGCATGCCCCGCTCGCCATAGCGATAAGAAACTTCTGCAATTCGTCTTGCGCTGGATGCCAACTCAACGACTTCTTGATCTAAGACTTTCACCTGATAACTAGCCATTTGATATAGCTTGTATGCTGTCTCCAGTTGCTGCTCTAGACTTTGACTTTGCGCATTGAACTGATTTTTTGCTTTTGATGCATTCGCTTCAGCTTCTGCAATTTGACCGCTCTTAAAATCCCAAATCGGGATGCTGACAACCAGCCCATAAAGTCGATCGGTAAAGTTAGGGTCGTTGTACTGCGACGCTTTAAAAGAAAGGCGTGGTAAACGGGAGTTCTTTTCAAAACTTAATTTTGATTCACTCGCCTCTACATCTGCCTTTGCCTTTTGCAAATCTGGGCTCTGAGATTGAATTTCTGATAACAACACGTTCAGAGGTGGCAATATCTCAATCTTGGGTTGCTCAGCAACTACCGTGAAATTAGCCGGTAAAGCATGTCCAACCACTTGCCGTAACTGGCTACGCGCTTGATCCACCCGTAATCGGCTCGATTCCTGTGCAATTTGCGCATTCAGAAATTCTGTTTGTGCACGAATTAATTCGAAGCGAGCGGTTTCCCCGACGTCATAACGTACTTGCATACGATCACGAATTTGCTTAGTTAAACTAAAGTCCTCATCAGCGGCTTTGGCCTCTGCTTCACGACGCATTAATTCATAAAAGCGTTGCTGCACCCGAGAAATCGTTTCAATTTCAAAAGCAACTCTGGTTGCTTCAGCCGCTCGCAGATTAGCCTCAGCTGCATTAACTCTCGGATATCGCGTATAGGGCATATCTAATGGCTGAATAACTGCCCAGGATGAAACATTACCAACCGTTAATGGTCCAGTGGCCGATCGCTGCTGCCCAGTGCTTACTTCAAATTCAGGATTAGGAATCGCGCGTGCACTTGATAGTTGGCCTCTAATTGCTTTTGACTGATCTCTTGCTGCCAATACTTGAGGGCTGGACTCAAGCGCAATCCCAATTAACTCATTCAGAGGAAATGATTTTTGAGATTGAGCAAAGGCAGACCCAATACCCCAGAAGGAAAGGACTAAAGTTACAGCAGCAAATAGATGCTTTAGAGCAAACATAAGAAATGAAGGGGTCGAGTTCAAAATTTGGCCATTTATGAAAAGTAAATGGTCTTGCCTTAACTCAATACCCAGATACCGGACTGCATAGTCGTAATGACGATATATGGGACCCATTACTGGGCAGGCTACTCCCCGTTTATTAAACTAATTAGATCATACTAAAGCACCATATTTAATAATTCTTTTATGCATAAGCATGTTTAGAAAGGCGCCCATACTTCTGCGCTTTATTAATAGCCTTTTGAAGATGCTTATAAGCCTTTTTTAGACCCATCTCCAGGGCAGTGCGACGATCTCTAGCAGTCACACTCACCTCAATTTGACGATGATCAAAAGTTTGCATTTCAATCAAACAATTCTGATTAAATGAGGCATTCGAAAGTTTTACAGCTGAGTACCTCACCTTAATCTTTCTCACCAACCAAAAAAGACGCTTTAGCGAAAATTTCACACGGTTTTCTGTAAAAGCCTTTAATTCAGGCTCAATGACTTCTTTATCATCTAAAACGACATCCATCGTATTTCTCCTTTAGAAACTACATAGCTTCAATGTAGTGCTTATTACTCTTCTAATAAAGCAGATATTTAATGAATATATTTCTGTTATTTACTGATTATTAAGGCTAAAAAAAGCCCTCACGAGGAGGGCTAAAGAGAGAACAGCAGGATAAAACTTAATCGATTACAACCGCCATCAATGCAGTAGCAGCACCTGCACCCAGAGCTGGGATTCCCCAACGCTCAAGAGTAGGCAAGGAATCACCGGTTACCACTTCCACTGGAAGATCGCTAATTTCCAGTAAGCGTGCAGTAGTGGAGTTTTCAAAGAGCCGACTGAGTGAGTTCTTCTTATGGGTGCCAAGAATAATTCGCTCGCAACCTAGTCGATGAGCTTCCTCAAGCAAAGCCGCACCTTTGTCACCCGTCACATAAGTGAATGTGAAATTAATCCCATTTTTCTCTAAATACTCGGCAGCAGATGCTGCGGCTAGCATTGCTCTTTCTGTATGCCATTCCTTAATATCTTGCTTGCTCAGAAATTTTCCGATATGGCGGTAAAGGGTCGGCTGAACATTGCATAGATGGAAATGAACTTGAGAACCTTTTCCATATACTTTTACAGCATGCTTTACAGCTAACTCTGAATTTTTTGAACCATCAACCGGAATCAAAATATTATTCATCACACTACCTCCTTGGTTAAGAGACTGAATTTCTGAAACTGCCGAAACTGAATTCACTTGCTGAGGCTCTGAACTCGATGAGCCAATCAGCTCCTCTAGCGCAAGCCTGCTTCTGACAAAGCCACCCAAAAGCACACCTACGATGACTGCGCCTTGAATGACGTACTCCAATGCAGGAGAGCGAGACTCTAGCCATCCCTGCACGATTGGCTCAGATGTAATCATCTTTCCTGCCGTCCATGCCAAGACACCAGCACCCAAGAAAGTAATCGATGGGAAGCGCTCAACCAACTTAAGTATTTGGGTAGATCCCCAAATCACGACGGGAATACTAATTAAGAGGCCTAAGACCACGAGTACATAACTACCATGGGACGCACCCGCAACTGCCAAGACGTTATCTAGACCCATCACCGCATCTGCAATCACAATGGTTTGCATAGCGCCCCAAAAAGTCGTTGAGACATGCTTACCTTCAGAATCTTCATCATGACTAGGAGTTAGTAGTTTGTAAGCAATCCAAACCAATAGCAGACCACCAATCAACATCAGGCCAGGCACCTTTAGCAGGTATACGACAACCAATGTCATTGCGCTTCTAACGGCGATCGCACCCACTGCGCCCCAAATGATGGCTTTCTTTTGCAGATGGGCAGGTAGATTTCTGGCTGCCATAGCAATCACAATCGCGTTATCGCCGGCCAATACCAAATCAATGACAACGATAGCTAATAAAGCTGAAAAAAACTCCGGGCTAAACAGTTCCAATTTCACTCCTTCGATTAATGGTGAATCCAAAAATGCCATGGATTTGTATGGGGTTAATTTAGGCTGATTTGTATTTAGCTAAAAGCAGATATATATTGATAGTAATTTCGTAAAAAACTGAATGTCTGGAAATGGGTTTATGAACTATAACTATCGGCACTTGTATTACTTTTGGGTTGTGGCTAAAGAAGGCAGCATGTCCAGGGCTGCCGAACGGCTAGATATGGCCATCCAGACCATTAGCGCCCAAGTTCATGAACTTGAGAAATCCTTAGGCTATTTACTCTTCAAACCTGCAGGCAGAGGAATCGCCTTAACGGAAGCGGGATTTGCAGCACTCAAAGTCGCTGATGAAATTTTCTCCCTCGGAGAGAAATTACCTGAACTGGTTCGAGACGCCGCGAAATCCCCTAAAAGCAAAATTACAGTTGGGGTATCTGATGGCCTACCCAAATTAGTCACTAAACAATTATTAGAACCCATTCTCAAACACAAGGATGTCCAACTGATTGCCCATGAAGGGGAATTCGATGACCTTTTAGCTCAGCTCGCCCTGCACAAACTAGATATCGTGCTCGCAGATCGTCCGGCGCCGAACAATAAAAATCTCAGCGTGTATAGCGAGGAACTAACCAAATCTCCTATGGCCTGGTATAGCCCCAAAAAGCTCATTAAAGAAAATAGGAAAGACTTTCCAGAGTGTCTAAATCATTTACCAATCCTATTGCCTACAACTCACTCTACTGTTCGCGCTTTAATAGATCAGTGGTTCAGCAAAAATAACATTACACCCAATATTGTTGGCGAGTTTGAAGACAGCGCCCTCCTCAAGACCTTTGCTGCTAGCGGCCTTGGCATCTTTCCAGCTGGTAAGTTAATTCAGAAAGATCTGAAAGATACCTATGAAATTGAGCTACTGGGATCCTGTGATGACATACATGAATACTTTTACGCCATCCGCTCTGAAAAAAAGATTCATCATCCCTTAGTAGAAGCCATTATTAGACGTTAGATATTGCCTCACATTACATGAAACCTATACATGACTAATTTCCTTGATCCAGCTATCTTATTTTTTATCTTTGGAGTCTTTGCGGGGTGCGTGAAATCGAACCTAGAAATACCGCCTCAGATTTCACGATTCCTATCCCTCTATTTATTAATGGCCCTGGGATTAAAGGGCGGATTTGCACTTCATAAATCGGGTTTTACCAGTGAGATTGCTTTTTCTCTAGGTCTAGCAATCTTGCTTGCTACCATTATTCCCCTCATAGGTTATGTCATTCTTCGGAGAAAGTTGAGTGCCTTTGACGCAGCAGCTATTGCTGCTACTTATGGATCCGTGAGTGCTGTTACTTTTATTACTGCTACCCAATACTTAGACCAATTTAATATCGCCTATGGTGGGCATATGGCTGCTGCAATGGCTTTAATGGAATCTCCCGCCATCATCCTAGCGATTGTTTTGGCAAATAGGGCAAGAGCATCCCAATCTACCGCCAACCCACAGAGCCATCAAGCAAGCGGCATATCTAAAATCTTGCATGAGTCCTTCACTGATGGAGCACAACTACTGCTACTCGGTTCCATGCTGGTGGGCTTAGTCAGTGGGGATGCCGGTCAAAAACTCATGGCCCCTTTTTCAATCGACCTATTTAAAGGCATGCTGGCCTTTTTCCTCTTGGATATGGGTCTCATGGCTGCGCGGAACTTTAAAGGCTTAAAAGGTAAGCCGTCACTCACTATTTTGTATGCCATTGGGTCGCCCCTCATGCACGCTCTATTAGCGCTCGTGCTTTGTAAGCTGGTAGGCCTCCCCTTAGGAAACACCGTCCTACTCATGGTTCTTGCATCTAGCGCTTCCTATATCGCAGTACCAGCAGTATTAAGACATGCTCTGCCAGAAGTGAATCCGGCACTGTATATGGGAATGTCCCTGGGAATCACCTTTCCCTTCAACATTATTCTGGGTATCCCTATGTACACGCTAATAGCTAAGCAATTCTTATAGAGGGTGCTTAAGAGGGTCTTGTAGGCTTTCGCTTGGTCTACCAAAATACCAACCCTGGAAATAGCCGCACCCTTTTTGGTATAGGAGCTCATATTGCTCTTTAGTCTCGACGCCCTCCGCAATCACCTTCATATGAAGGCCCTTAGCAAGATCCAAGATAGCATCAACGATAACCTCATTAGCTTTTAACCCACCCAATCCTGCAATAAACCGCTTATCGATCTTCAGATATTGAAATGGAAGATCTGCAAGGTATTTGAGAGAGGCATAGCCAGTACCAAAATCATCCAAAGCAAATTTCACTCCATGTTTTTGTAGACGAATCATGACCTCTCTTGCCAAAACGACGTCAGATAAAAAGACATTCTCAGTTAACTCGAGATTGAGACGGTCCATTGGGACATCATGCGCCACGCACATATTAATAAGCTGGTCAGCAAACCCTGGGTGAAGCAGTTGATGCGCACTAACATTCACCATGATGGAGTAGTCAGAAGATTTCTCCCACAATTTACGATGACTAAAGATATATTTAAATATGGCGTTACCAACTTTGACTATTTGTCCGCCTTCCTTGGCCAGGGGTATAAAGTCATCTGGCATAACTAAACCACGCTCCGGATGATTCCATCTGGCTAAAGCCTCATACGCTAAGCATTGTCCATCTCGGTCAACAATGGGTTGATAGACTGCGAAAAATTGCTCTTTATCAGACGCTTCGCCTAGTTGATCAACTAAACCAATAGTTCGATCAAAATCCGCCTGCATATGCTCATCAAAGAAACGATGACTAACGCCATTATCTCTCTTAGCAGAGTACATTGCCAGATCCGCAAACTTCAGAATGTCATCAAATTTGGCAACCTCTTCACCAAAAATCACGATGCCACTACTAACTTTAATATGAGCCTGTATTCCATCACCCAACTGTAATGGCTCAATTAAATTACTCTCAATACGAGCAATAATTTGTTCCAACAATTTAGTAGTACCACTTTTAGATGTATCAACCTGCTCTAGCAAAACTAAGAACTCATCACCACCTATTCGGGCAACAATGTCTTTTGGGCGAACGGCATGTTGTATACGCTTTCCAAATTCTGTGAGCAATACATCTCCCTTAAAATGCCCATATCGGTCATTCACATATTTAAAGTTATCTAAATCTAAATAAATCAAACCCGAGAAGGTTTTATCGCGGATTGATTCTTGTATTGCTCGGTAGATTCGATCTTTAATATAGTTGCGATTAGGTAACTTAGTGAGTTGATCAAAAAATGCCAGTTCTTTGATCTGGTCCTGATCTCGTTTTCTACCGCTAATATCACTAATAGCCCCGATCATTCTCAGCGGCGCTCCAGCACTAGATCTTTCTACTACTTGACCGCGATCCTGAACCCATATCACCTCATCATTAGATCTAATCATCCTATATTGAATATGGTACGGCGCATCATTTAATAAGGTGGACTCAAGATGGTTAAGTACCGTAGCAAGATCATCTGGATGAATATGCATCTTAAAGTCATTATGAGTGAATATATTTTCTCCAGCCCTATGACCTACGATGTTATGCCAGCGCTCATTATGTTTAACTTCACCAGTAATAACATCACAATCCCAGATACCATCTCCTGTAATTTCTAAAACATGACGTAATTGCTGCTCAGACTTGGCAATCTTTTGATCAGCTAGATCCAATTTCAGCTGATGAAGTTCTTCAGCAATATCTATTCTTTTAATCTCTAGCAATTCAATTGCTAGACCGCCAAAGATCATAAATCTCAGTATTGATAGGATTAAGAGCGTCGTAAAAAGAACTGCATTGACAGTTCCACCTTCAAATGCAAAACCCGCTTGATCCTGAATAATTAAAATACAGCGTATCGCCCAAATAAGAGCTGTGATTAGAAAGGAAATACTGAGAGCTGCAGCAAGGCCTAATTGATTTTTTCGATAAAACTCAAGAGATAGTAAAAATCCAATAAAACTAACGGTAGCTAAAAATGTAGCCACTACTGCAGGTTGATACTGCATCCCAATATAGTCACGAACAATCGATAAGCATAGTAGCAATGATGCACTAGCAATGGCACCGTAAATTAATAAAGACCCAAAACTTCGCCCCTTACCAAGTAGGATGGAGAGTGAATGATTAAATAAGAGTGAGGCCATAAATGCGCAGGTCACACT
>CANCIL010000050.1 GCA_947378095.1 Betaproteobacteria bacterium | reverse complement strand
TGCTCCATATCAATCATGAACATCTTGCCCGGTTGCAAACGCCATTTTTGGACAATTTTGCTTTCAGGAATTGGGAGTACGCCTGCCTCAGAACCCATGATGACCAAATCATCATCGGTAACGTAATAACGGGCTGGACGCAAACCATTACGATCGAGCGTTGCGCCAATTTGACGACCATCTGTAAATGCCATTGCAGCAGGGCCATCCCATGGCTCCATCATGGCGGCATGGTATTCGTAGAAAGCACGACGGTTATCGTCCATTAATGCATGCTGCTCCCATGCTTCAGGAATCATCATCATCATGGCTTGAGCCAATGGATAACCAGACATTACTAATAACTCTAAGCAGTTATCAAAGCATGCAGTATCTGATTGGCCTGGATAGATCAAAGGCCACAATTTTTTCAAATCATCGCCCAATACTGGAGAGCTGATTGCCCCCTCGCGAGCATTAACCCAGTTCACGTTTCCTTTAACGGTATTGATCTCGCCGTTATGCGCAATCATGCGATAGGGATGAGCTAATTCCCATGCAGGGAAAGTATTGGTTGAGAAACGTTGATGAACCAAGGCTAGAGCTGAAACAGTACGTGGATCTTGGAGATCTTGGTAATAAGCACCTACCTGGTTTGCTAGTAACAAACCTTTGTAAACAATGGTTCGCGCAGACATGGACGCTACAAAATATTCTTTTCCATGCTTTAAATGTAAATCTTGAATTGCATGACTTGCTGTTTTGCGAATGACATATAACTTTCGCTCCAGCGCATCGGTTGTCATGATGTCGCGACCACGACCAATAAAAATTTGACGAATGAATGGTTCTGTCATTTGTACAGTTGGTGACATTGGTAACTTCACATCCACCGGAACATCTCTCCAACCTAAAACGACCTGACCTTCTAAACGCACTGTACGCTCTAATTCTTGTTCACAAGCTAAGCGCGATGCATGTTCCTTTGGCAAAAAAATCATGCCCACACCATACTCACCTAATGGTGGCAAGGTAACGCCTTGCTTTGCCATTTCTTCGCGATACAGCGTGTCTGGAATTTGAATCAAAATACCTGCACCGTCACCCATCAATGGGTCAGCGCCAACCGCACCGCGGTGATCTAAGTTTTCAAGAATCTGCAGTCCTTGTGAAACGATCTCGTGGGATTTCTTCCCTTTGATGTGTGCGACAAATCCTACGCCGCATGCGTCATGCTCATTTTGTGGGTCATATAAACCGTGAGCGATAGGGCGAAGATTGATATTCGTTTGTGTAGTCATAGTATTTCCGAGGGGCGACAAAGGCCTGATTACTTTTGGAGGATCAAATATAGGGGAATACCCATGCTGATGCAATAGAAATAAAATGACTCTGTCCCATTTATTTCTATGCCGCACCAAAATGAATTGGATAAATAGGGACAGAGTCGTATGTTTTGCCCTCTGAAGCAGAGCCTCCCCAAGGCCTCGATATAGCTAAGCGACTGAATTTAAAGGAATTGTTTTCCTTGGTCGGCCACGATGACGTATTTGTGCAAGCTCTGGGTGGTCCTTAAAGAGCTTTTTAGCATAGATATCGCTTACCCAAGGCTTAGATCGCAGCAAAGATTCTGTAATTTGCCTGTCCTCCCAATGGGGGGCGCCCTCTTTGACATAAGCAGCCCAACCCATTTGTCGCTCAAAAGGGGTATTACCCAATCGCCAAAAGTTCTGATGGTCCACTAGCCATGGCTCAGCATTTCCACCAATGTGAGTTGCAAAACTAGTCCAGACTGAATCTTGGGGGCTGGATTCAAAACCCGCCCTCACTGGATTAAGTTCTATATAGCGCTGGCAACGTAAAAAATAATCTGGGTCAATCAAAGAAGAGCGATAACGCCCCTCCCAAATTGTCCCCGATCGCTTATGTTGTTGATTGAAGTACTGGGCGTAACGTCTTCCCAAAGACTGCATCGTTTTTGCAAGCGAGTCTTCATCCTGCGGAGTTAATAAAAGATGAACATGATTAGGCATTAATGCAAACGCATGAACTGCACATCCAAATTGCTTGGCCGCCTCTCTTAACCATTGCAAATAAATACGGCGATCCTCATCACTAAAAAAGAGAGTTTCACGATTATTCCCACGCACCATGACATGCATTACCTGTCCAGGTATTACAGTGCGCGCTTGCCGAGCCATGATTTGATCGAGCTATTGAAGTTCGCGTACGCCGCCAGCGTTAGAGAATTCAGGAATAAACCAATCTCCATCAACCTGAGTTACACCGCTAGGGACTTCACGACTTTCCTGAGGAACTTCTCTTAAGGCAGTACCCATATAAGAAATCCACATTGGTAATGCAAGACCACCACCCGTTTCGCGATCACCCAAGCTAGCAGGCTTATCAAAACCAATCCAAGCAACCGCCACAACTTTAGGGTTGTAACCCGCAAACCACGCATCGTGTGATTCATTGGTGGTACCAGTTTTGCCAGCAATGTCGTTACGACCCAACTTTGCTCTTGCTGATGCAGCCGTTCCGCTCTTGGTTACCTCTTGCAACATGCTATCCATCACAAATGCAGTGCGCGCATCTAAGACTCTAGTGGCATCCTCACGTGCTCGAGTTGGTTTTGCTTCAAACAAAACTGCCCCTTTGGAATCAACCATCTTGTCAATCAGGAATGGATCTACTCGGTATCCACCATTTGCAAACACACTGTAAGCAGCAGCCATTTGTAAGGGGGTTACCGATCCTGCACCCAGCGCCATGGTTAAGTAAGGCGGATGCTTTTCTGGCTCGAATCCAAAACGCTGAATATATTCTTGAGCATAGGATGGACCAATTGCACGAATGATTCGAACTGAAACTAAGTTCTTTGATTTTGCTAAAGCATTGCGTAAACGCATCATGCCGTCGTACTTGCCATCGTAGTTCTTTGGCTCCCAAGCCTGACTGCCTGTTTCCATGCTGCCAATCGACAGTGGCGCATCGTTTACTACAGTGCTTGGGGAAAAACCTTTTTCAATTGCGGCAGCGTAGATAAAAGGCTTGAATGAAGATCCCGGCTGACGCAATGCTTGGGTGACATGGTTAAACTGATTGCGGCGGAAATCAAAACCACCAACCAAAGAGAGAATCGCACCCGATTCAGCATTCATTGAAACAAAAGCAGCTTCTACCTGAGGTAGTTGCGCCAACTTCCAAACCCCACCGTCGGAGAGCAATCGTACAATCGCACCAGCACGTAAACGTTTCTTAGGCTGTGCGCTGTCGGTTAATGATGCTGTTGCTAATTTCAGACCATCACCCTTAATCGCAATCACATCACCAGTTGATGTCATCACCTGCATTTCTTTAGGCTTCACATCTAGGACTACACCAGACTGCAAATCATCCAATTGTGGATAAGCTAATAAAGCCTCATCAATTGCTCGCTGTCTCTTTACAGGATCTTCAGGGAGAGTAATAAAACCTTCTGGTCCCCGATAAGCGTGTCGCAAGTCGTATTCAAAAATCCCGCGTCGCACCGCTTTATATGCAGCGTCTTGATCGGCTTTCAAAATCGTGGTGTAGACGTCAATGCCCTGTGAGTAGATTGCATCGCCATACTGAGTAAAGAGCAACTGCCGAACCATCTCTGCAGGGAAATCAGCGCGGACACTAAATTCGTTACCTAGGCCACGAATGTGCAACTCCTCTGCCATGGCTTTTTGATAGTCCTCTTGTGAGATATAGGACAAATCACGCATACGCTGCAAAATATATTCTTGACGAATTTTGGCGCGCCGGAAATTGCTGACTGGGTTGTAGGCTGAAGGCGCCTTAGGTAAGCCAGCCAACATAGCAGACTCTGCAATCGTGATGTCCTTTAACTCTTTGCCAAAATAAATCTGTGCTGCACTCGAAAATCCATAGGCTCTTTGTCCTAGGAAAATCTGATTCATATAGATTTCAAGAATTTTGTCTTTAGTCAGCTGAGATTCAATTTCCCAAGATAAGAGGACTTCATAAATCTTGCGGCTAAAGGTCTTTTCATTACTCAAAAAGAAATTACGCGCCACCTGCATGGTGATAGTCGATGCACCCTGAGAGAGATTGCCGCGCAAATTAGTCACAGCTGCTCTTAAGATGCCCACATAATCAACGCCACCATGAGAATAAAAGCGGTCATCCTCAATAGCCAATACTGCATTACGCATGCTTTGCGGTATTTCATTTAAAGGTATGACTTTGCGACGCTCCTCACCAAACTCGCCAATTAAGACTTTGTCGGCGGTGTAAATACGCAGCGGTGTCTTAGGGTTGTAATCGGTTAATGCGGAGATTTTGGGTAGGTTGGGCTTGGCAATTAAAAATGCATACCCCATCAATAGCGCCACCACAAGAGCAAAGACCACACCAATGATGAGCAAGGCCTTAATTAAGGGGTTGCTTGAGGAATTCCGCGGCAAGTGAGCTTGGCCCCCAAATTGACGAGGACGTCTGTCAGGCTGACGGGAAGTTCGCTGATTGATCGGCGGCTTGTCTTTTGGGGGGGGAGCCATATGAGCAAATTATAGGGCGCTTAGGCAATTGTCCTAAAAGCGACAAATCCCTAATTTTGCAAATTCTGAAAAGTGCGCTTCTGATGCCAAATTAAGCCAAACCTGATAGTCAAGGTTTGTTAAGACTTGAAGAATATGGGCATGCCAGCACGCCATATTTCCTCCCAATCTTTTGACCATATTCTGAGCGAACTAGGTGATGATCCCGCCATCCCAGACCCCCACGGAATTCGTAAATCTACCGCCCCAAAAAATATTGCTCCACAGACCCCCGGCCATGCAAATCCACAGCCTGTTTTTGGAGCCCTGGGGCAACTAGAGCTCTCTTCTCAAACGAAAAAGTTAGGCCTATTTTTGGCATTAGGGCTTCTTATTTTGGCGCTCTCATTTGGCGGATTTCTCGCCTTCAAATCCATTCAAGAGGATGGCAATGTGAATGTTGAGGAATCTAATCTACTCATTTCTGCCTTACAAAAAGACTTGGGCTCTTTACGAAATGAGCTGAATGAGGAAGTGGAGGCTCTATATGAGGAAATAGATAAATTAGAAGTAAGTATTCACTCATTAAAGGAGATCAAGCCCAACATCAAGGCGCTAGCAAGGCCTATGGCCACTCCACACGAACAGGAAATCCGTCGGTGGGGTTATTTGGGTAGCAGTCAAATAGGGGGCGTCCAACAGGCTCTATTTCATATTGGCAAGTCTCACGCCCTGTTTGCAAAAGAGGCCTTGGTCTTGGGCGAATGGCGTCTTTCTCATATTGAAAAGGATGCTGCAATTCTGAGTCATCCACAAGGCAAAACGATTGTGCTTAAACCGGTGAAAAGCGAATGAAACAGGCCCACAAAAAACTCTCCTCCATCATCCTTTTTCTAGTCCTATTAGCACCCTTTTTTATCAGGCCATCCCACGGAAATACCCCCAGCCAAAATCTAGCTCAAGAACCTGTCAGCCTTCATTTTTCTGAGATTGAGGTTTCTGAACTTTTGCAGCTTTTAGCCAAGATGGGTAAAAGTAATTTTTTACTCAGCGAATCCATTAAAGGGAAGATCTCAGTGAGCTTGAATAACACCCCCTGGCAAACCGCTCTTCATTCCATAATGGCTAGCAGGGGTCTTCGCCTAGTTCGAAATGGGGATATCTATTGGATTGGTCCTCATGCAGAAATCCAGACTTTTCAAAAATATCGGCGTGAAGATGCCGCGCTTCCATTTGGCGGCGATCATGTGAATAGCCCTCGGCAAATCTTGATTGAAGCCCGCATTGTTGAGGCTGATGAACGCTTTGCACGTGAGCTTGGCGTAAAGCTAGGCTCACAAGCCAACACTATTGGCGGCAATCCAGAACAAACTCTGTCAAGCACCTTAGATTTAGCGGGCAGCGGCCTCAATGGGTTTAGCCCTGCAACCATAGCGGCGACCCTAGTTTCCAAAAATGCGCAGCGACTTTTACAGATAGAGCTATCAGCACTTGAAACAGAGGGCCAAGGGAAAATTTTGTCCAATCCTCGCATCATGACTGGCGACCAAGTGAAAGCCACTATTGAGCAAGGAACTGAGCTTCCCTATCAAACCACCTCCCAAAATGGCAGCAAACTTCAATTTAGAAAGGCCAATTTACGTCTTGAGGTACTCCCCAAAATTCATCCAGATGGAAAAATTTCAATGTTGGTTGGGATCAATAAAGATACTATCGGCATGAAAACCGAGCAGGGCTATGCCATTGATACCAAAAGCTTGAGTTCTGAAGTAACCGTTGAAAACGGTGGCACAGCCATTATTGGTGGAATTTTTCAAACTACTGAACGTGAAGATGAGGTGAAGATTCCTTTATTGGGTGATATCCCTATTCTTGGCCACTTATTTCGCCATAAATCTAAATTACAAGACAAAACCGAGTTACTTGTCTTTTTAACCCCCACTGTTCTAGACAAACCCTAATAAAATCGAAGGGTGAACTCTTCAACCAAGAATATTTTCCTCATCGGCCTCATGGGCGCGGGTAAGTCAACCGTAGGAAAAGTACTGGCCAAAAAATTGGGGCGGCGGTTTTTAGATGCGGACCATGTTATCGAAGAGCGTTGTGGCGTCAAGATACCTGTCATCTTCGAAATGGAAGGCGAAGAAGGTTTTCGAAAACGCGAAGCTCAAACGATTCGAGACCTCACTGCCGAAGAAAATATTATCCTAGCAACTGGTGGTGGTGCAGTCCTATTGCCAGAAAATCGCAAAGCACTAAGCGAGCGTGGCACAGTTATTTATCTCCATGCCAATCCTATTGAACTATGGCATCGCACTAAAGGTGGTGAGGGACGGCCCTTACTACGGAGTGGAGATCCAAAAAAAATTCTAGAAAATTTATACGCCATTCGTGATCCGCTGTATCGAGAAATCGCAGATCACACGATTGAAACTGGTAAGCCCAGCGTCAATCAATTGGTCAACACCTTAATCATGCAACTTGAACTTGCTTCCTAAAATTATGATGAAAACTCTTGAAGTTGATCTCGGCAGCCGTAGTTATCCAATCTATATTGGTGCCAACCTAATTGATCAGCCTGCCTTGTTTAGTGCATGTGAAAAAGCGACTTCGATCTACATCGTCACTAACACCACAGTTGCTCCACTCTATGCAGAGCGCCTCACTAAAACCTTAAGCTACTTTGGCAAACCTACCAGAACCATTGTGTTGCCAGATGGGGAGTCATATAAGGATTGGAAAAATCTACAACTCATTTTTGATGATCTTCTGAAGTTTGGAGCTGATCGCCAAACCATGCTGATCGCTTTGGGTGGTGGCGTCATTGGGGATATGACTGGCTTCGCTGCGGCAAGCTTTATGAGGGGCGTGCGGTTTATTCAAGTGCCCACGACCTTACTCTCTCAAGTGGATTCTTCAGTTGGCGGCAAGACCGGTATCAACCATCCGCTTGGAAAAAATATGATCGGTGCATTTCATCAGCCGGTGGCAGTGATTGCAGATTTAAATACTTTAAAGACCCTACCCGCACGCGAACTATCCGCAGGTTTAGCTGAAGTAGTAAAGCATGGCGCTATTGCAGATGCCGTATTTTTAGATTGGATTGAAGCGAATTCAAGCGCCTTGTTAGCATGTGATATCGATGCAATGGCACATGCTGTATTACGTTCTTGTGAAATTAAATCTGCTGTTGTCTCTGCCGATGAAAGAGAAGGCGGCATTCGTGCCACCCTGAACTTTGGTCACACCTTCGGTCATGCCATAGAAGCAGGCATGGGCTATGGAGAGTGGCTGCATGGTGAAGCAGTGGGTTGTGGCATGGTCATGGGTGCTGATTTATCTTGTCGACTGAATCACATCAGCAAAGCAGATGCGGAGCGCTTAACTAAAATTATTCAGTCAATGAACTTACCAATAGTGCCGCCAAAATTTGGGGCAGCTCGTTATATGGAGCTTATGCAAGTAGATAAAAAAACCGAGGGCGGCCAAATTCGGTATGTGGTTCTTGAAACAATTGGCAAAGCCCAGATTAAGAGCGTGCCTGACGCACAAGTGTTAGAAACCTTAATCGCTACTGGTGCCGCCTAATATAGCGACTTATTTTTTCTTCAGCTCTATGGTGATTGCTTTGCCTGCTTGAGCAGTAGCAAATTGAGATAAATCATTGAGCAACTCACGGCCTGTTTTAGTGTCAAGCCATAAGGGTTGTGTCATAGTGCCTGCCCAGCGATAGTGATACCCGCCTGATTTGGCTGCCACCCAAATTTCATGTAAGGGCGGCTGTGTATTCACTACAATCACGCTTTTGTCACGAAAACGAATATTGATGACATTGCCGCCTTGGCGCTCTATGTCTAAATCGAGATCGAGTTCGTCATCAGCAGCCTCCAAAGCCAATTCAATTGAATGCAATAAATGGCTACCCTGCTCATAAAATTGCTTATCGTCGATGGTTTCAACACTCAAATTATTTGGATTCATATCCGCGCCCTGCATGCTATATTCAATCATTCGTTTTAGAGACATTCATGATAGCGATTATTAATAGAGTCCTTGGCATTAGCCTCCTAATATCCCTTTTTGGATGTGGGGTTAGGGGGCCCCTGATTTTGCCAATTATTCCTCCGGTGCCTCCAGCGCCTACTGCGCCTGAACCCAAAGGGATACTCTACCCACCTCAGCCCCCTGAAGCTGCACAAACACCTGCTAGCAATGACAAGTAAAACCTCTCCTCTACCCAAATTATCTGGATTTACAGAACGCAACGGCAACTGGTATGCCGAAGAAGTTCCTTTGGCGGACTTAGCAAATGAGTTTGGCACTCCACTCTATGTTTACAGCCGGAAGGCCTTAACGGAAGCTTATCAAGCTTATGATCGCGCGTGTATTGATGCTAGCGGCAAGCGCCGAGCCCGCGTTCATTACGCCATGAAAGCCAATAGCAATTTAGCAGTAATTGATTGCTTCAAAAAATTAGGCGCTGGCTTTGACTTAGTTAGTGGCGGCGAACTAGCTCGCGCTCTAGCAGTTGGCGCCGATCCTAAAAGTCTTGTCTTTGCAGGCGTAGGAAAATCAGCCGCAGAAATTGCTCTAGCATTAGAGGTTGGTGTGAAATGCATCAATGTCGAATCCATTGCTGAACTTCATCAAATCAATCGAGTAGCCACAAAGCTTAATTGCCGTGCGCCAATTTCCTTGCGCGTGAATCCGGACGTAGATGCACAAACCCATCCTTATATTTCTACTGGTCTTAAAGGAAATAAATTTGGCATTGGATATCACGAAGTTTTAAAGACCTATCGCGAGGCATCACAACTATCGCAAATAGATGTGGTTGGTATCGATTGTCATATTGGTTCACAAATCACAACTACCGCTCCCTATTTAGATGCACTCGATAAAGTCTTAGATCTAGTAGAGCACTTAAAAAGAGAGGGTATTGTGATTCACCATCTAGATCTAGGTGGAGGCTTAGGCATTTCTTATAGCGATGAAACGCCGCCCGATATTACTGAGTTCACTAATACCTTATTAAATCGTGTAGCGGAGAGAGGCTTTGGCCATCTTGATGTTGTGTTAGAGCCCGGTAGATCTCTCGTGGGCAATGCTGGCGTGCTTCTCACGAAAGTGGAATACCTCAAGCCCGGCGTTGAAAAGAACTTTTGTATTGTCGACGCCGCCATGACTGAACTCATGCGGCCCGCCCTATATGAGGCGCACCATGGCATCGTGCCCCTTCAAACCAAGTCTGGCAAGGCACTTACTTACGATGTCGTGGGTCCAGTTTGCGAATCCGGTGACTGGCTTGGTAGAGATCGTTTGCTGGCAGTTGAAGAGGGAGATCTATTGGCGATTTTGTCAGCAGGCGCCTACGGATTTGTCATGGCGTCAAACTACAACACGCGTCCTAAACCTGCTGAAATTATGGTGGATGGTAAAAATGTTTACGTCATTCGTAAACGTGAAAACACTAAAGACTTATTTGCTAGCGAGACCGTATTGCCAAAATAATTTTTTGAATAATCCCAATAAAAAAACCCCGCTACATCAGCGGGGTTTTGTTTTTTAGTGCCAGTGATTATCGTAAGCCAGCCATGTAATCTGAAACTGCTTTCATCTCTTTGTCTGAGAGCTTGGTAGCAATCATTGTCATTTGGCTACTATTTTTACGCGTGCCTTCACGGAATGCCATTAGCTGTGCGCTAGAGTAGTCAGCCCATTGACCGCCTAGCAAAGGATATTGATTTGGAATACCAGAGCCAGTAGGACTATGGCAAGCAGCGCAAGCTGGAACACCTTTAGCAGCAATTCCGCCACGATAAATACTTTGACCCAACTCAATGGTCGCTTTATCTTGTGCAACACCTAAGGAGGCTGGTTGAGTAGCCAAGTAAGCAGAAATATTGTTCATATCTTGCTCAGTCAAAGTAGCAGCCATACCCATCATGACTGGATTTGCACGGGTGCCCTCTTTAAAGTTCTTCAATTGCTTAGCGGTGTAAGCAGCATGCTGAGCAGATAATTTTGGCCATGTGCCTACTGCGCTTTGGCCTTTAGGGCCGTGGCATGTAAGACAAGCGGTCACACCGCGACTAGCATCGCCATTGGAATACAGCGCTTCACCTGCAGCAACGTCCACCTTAGGCTTGCCTGGAACGGCAGCTTTCGCATCAGCCATTGGGGCCGCTGGAGCAGCATCAGCCGCAAAAGTAAGGCCAGAAATGCTCGTTAGAGCGAAAATAGAGAGAACCGCAAAACCAGCACGTAAGCTAGTTAATTTGGAGATTTGGGAGGTTTGACGCATTATGTTTACCTTGGCAAAAATTCCTAAAAGTGTTTGGGCCCTGCATTTACAACCTTTTACCCAACACCATGAGATATTTCATGATTTTACAATAGCTTCAGGACATGTCTAAACTCTTTCAAGCCCGATTCGCGACCACAGTCAATGACACCCATTGCCTACCTGCCACCCCCCTTCGTGAGGTGGCTTTTGCTGGCCGCTCTAATGCCGGCAAATCCAGCGCCATTAATGTCCTTTGCAACCAAAAAAGGTTAGCTTTTGCCAGTAAGACCCCAGGCCGCACCCAACATATCAACTATTTCGGTCTTTTCTCCAAAGACGACCTTCTGGCCTATTTAGTTGACTTACCAGGCTATGGCTATGCCGCAGTCAATCATGAGACTAAATACCACTGGAATGCCCTTCTAAGCGATTATTTGCAAGAACGGGAGCAGTTAGTAGGGATGGTGCTGATTGTGGATGCTAGACGCGGCATAACCGATCTAGACGAGCAAATGATTGAATGGTTTGTACCCACCGGTAAACCCATTCATATTTTGCTGAGCAAATGCGACAAACTGAATAAAAGCGAATGCAAACATGCTCTTGAGGCCGTCAGAAAGCAACTGCAGCAATATGATCCAGCGCTGCCCGACGGAACTGGTGACTCCAAGCAACTTACGGCACAATTATTCTCAAGTACAAAACGTATTGGTCTTGAAGAAGCTGATAATTTAATTATTAAATGGTTATTTGAAACAGAGACTCCTGAAGATGACATCACCAACTAATTCTTTATTGCACTTTCCAGCACATCGCCCTCGTCGTATGCGCCGAGATGACTGGTCGCGCCGTCTGATGCAAGAAAACCATCTATCTGCCAGTGATTTAATTTATCCCGTATTTTTACTTGAAGGCAAAGGACTCTCGCAAGCGGTAGCCTCGATGCCAGGTATTAGCCGCGTCTCACTAGATCTTCTTTTACCTGTTGCTCAAGAATGTGTTGATCTTGGCATTCCAGTACTAGCCCTATTCCCAGTGATTGATGCTTCACTAAAAACGCCAGACGGCAAAGAAGCGTTTAATCCTAATGGCCTTATCCCTACGGCCGTTCGTGAACTTAAAAAACATTTTCCTAATTTAGGGATCATGACTGATGTAGCTCTTGATCCATACACCAGCCATGGTCAAGATGGCGTTCTAGATGATCAAGCCCGAATTCTGAATGACGAGACCACAGCAATTTTGGTGCAACAAGCTGTAGCTCAAGCAGAGGCGGGTGTTGATATTGTTGCCCCATCAGACATGATGGATGGTCGCATCGGAAAAATTCGTCAAGCGCTTGAGCAAAAGAAATTAATTCATACGCGCATCATGGCCTATTCAGCTAAATATGCCTCTGCGTTTTATGGGCCATTTAGAGATGCAGTAGGTTCTGCCAAGAATCTTGGTAAGGCTGACAAAAAAACTTATCAAATGGACTTCGCCAATACGGACGAGGCTTTACGGGAAGTTGCTCTGGATATAAGCGAAGGTGCTGATATGGTCATGGTCAAGCCAGGAATGCCCTATTTAGATGTTGTTCGCCGCGTTAAAGAAGAGTTCAATTACCCCACTTATGCCTATCAAGTGAGTGGCGAATACGCCATGCTAAAAGCTGCTGCGCAAAATGGCTGGCTAGATCATGACGCAGTCATGATCGAATCTCTCATGGCCTTCAAACGTGCTGGCGCTAACGGCATTCTGACTTACTTTGCTCTGGAAGCTGCGCGCTTACTCAAAGCCAGTAAGTAAGTTTCATTGCGACTCAGAAATCTTGTTGAGTCGCTCCATAAAACGTTGTGGCGGCATAAAGCCAATCACACGTTGCTCTTTCTGCTCTTGTGAATCTAAGTTAAATATCAAGATACCAGGTGGGCCAAATAAACCAAAGCGCTTTAATAGGGCCTGGTTGTCTGCGTTATTTTTAGTCACATCTGCCTGTAGTAATACAAATTGCTTTAATTGCTTACTTACCTCAGGATTTGCAAAAGTACTTACTTCCATTTCCTTACAGCTGATACACCAATCCGCATAAAAATCTAGGAGTACTAATTTTTTCTCTTCTTTGGCTTTTATTAATTGAGCATCGAGTTGCGCGGGCGACTGAATCACGATAAAACTGAGATCACCTACCTGATGCACGGCCTGCCCGTTCGCTACTTTTGTAGAACTTACTGTGTCATTTTTTTGCAGCAAGGGAGATGCAATCCAAGCTGCCGTTGCCACCAGCAAAACACCTAGAGTCCGCTGCAACCAAACCATCCAGATACCCGTTGAGGGAATCAAAATGCGGGCCTCTACTGCAATTAGCAACAAAGGCAAGCCCATTCCCAAGGCCATCACAAATAGCAAACCGGCACCCAAGCTCATTGAACCAGTCTGGGCAATAAAGGCCAAGACTCCTGCCAAGGGGGCGGTAATACAGGGGCTGGCTACCAAAGTGGAGATGCCACCTAAGGCAAAGGCCCCAAACACGTTTCCGCCCTGATGGCGCCCTGCTAAGCGATCAACCTGCTGATGCCATGATTGGGGTAATCGAAGGTCATAGAGGCCGAATAAGCTGCCTGAGAGAGCCAGCAGCAATAAAGCAAAGGCAGCAAGTGCAAATGGGCTTTGTAAAGCTCTTTGAACGCTACCCCCCAGGGCTGCCATGAGCACGCCAGCTAAGGCATAGACCAAGGCCATACCCAAGACATAAGCAAGGGCTAGAACACTGGCTCGTCCTTTAGAAACAGCTTTCCCACCTTGAACGCCAAAGATAACGCTAGATAGAATCGGCAACATTGGTAATACGCAAGGGGTAAAGGCCAAAGCCAGCCCCAAAACAAAGAAAGCTAAAAATAAATAAGTAGTGGAAGTGTTTTCTAAAAAACGACCGATAGCGTTGACGTCATCGCGTTCACGCCATAAATCGGTCAGACCAAATTCTGCTTGCTTAGAGATCGCAGGGGATCCCTCCAATACATCAGGAATAGGGGCTGCTTTTACACCAGGACCCGTTAATAAAAACGGCAAGGTCATTGGCGGATAACAAATTCCAGCTTCTGCACAACCTTGCAAAGTAACCTCTACATGCATTGGGCTACCGATCTGCGGCTTCACACCAAGGAGCACCATAAAGGGTTGTTTATAAACCTGCAGTTTCTTCTGAAAAGTTTCATCGAATTTCTCAATACCCAATGGCAATGAAGGTTTGATGCTGCTTAGCTTTCCAGCTTGACTACCCGCCTGAAATTTCAGGGATTCTTGGTAAATATAGTAGCCCTTCGTCGGAAGAAATTCGATTTCAATTTCATTGGAGTTCTCCAGCCAAGTGGCCTCTACTCGAAATGCTTTTTCTGGTGGAAGAAACTCAGGCGCAGCAAATACTGGCGCCGATACTAGTGCCAGCAGCAGCAAAATCTTTTTCAGAAATGATTGCACTCTCATGTCTTCGAATTTACCTCAGACTCCACCCACTTGCCGTATTGCTTTTCATATTGCTCTGGCGAAAAAGCCAAAATTTCTGGTAAGTCATAAGGGTGAGCGCTTTGAATAAATGCAGAAATCTCTAACCACTTTAATTCAGTTGTCTTTGCAGAGAGAAGCACTTCTTGCTCTTCGCAAATCTTTCCTTCCCAGCGATAAATCGATGCAATTCCGCCCATAAGTTGCACACAAGCAGCTAAATTGTTTTTCACTAAGGCATGAGCTATGGCTTTAGCAGTCTCCTGATCAGGAAGGCTGGTCACCACCACCAAAAGCTTACTGAGGTTGACTAGAGCGTTTTCGGACATTCTGTATTTATAACCTGATAAATGAAAAAAGCCAGACCGAAGCCTGGCTTTTTAAATAGCTGGGAGACTTAAGCCTCTTCAGCTACAGCTGCTGTTTCTTCAACTTCAGGACGATCAACCAACTCAACCAATGCCATTGGCGCATTATCGCCATGACGGAAGCCAAACTTCAAAATACGAAGGTAGCCACCTGGACGTGTTGCATAACGTGGGCCGAGCTCTGTAAAGAGTTTGGTCACAATATCGCGATCACGAGTGCGATTAAATGCCAAGCGACGGTTTGCTAAGTTGTCTTTTTTACCCACGGTAATCAAAGGCTCAACAACCATGCGCAATTCTTTAGCTTTTGGCAATGTCGTTTTAATGACTTCGTGCTCCAAAAGTGAATTGGACATGTTGCGCAGCATCGCTAAGCGATGTGATGATGTTCTGTTAAGTTTGCGTAAGCCGTTTCCGTGACGCATGATGCTTCCTTTCTAATTATTTCTCGAGGTTGGCTGGAGGCCAGCTTTCGAGTTTCATGCCAAGACTTAAGCCACGAGCAGCCAATACATCTTTGATTTCATTCAAAGATTTGCGACCCAG